>DASVWG010000063.1:0-4735 GCA_036389695.1 Pyrinomonadaceae bacterium | reverse complement strand
GAAAAGGTCAGATGACCAAAATGATTAACAACGGCACGGGACGCGTGCGGCTCGAATACGAAGTTCCGTCGCGCGGTCTTATCGGCTTTCGCGGCGAGTTTCTGACCGAAACGAAAGGCACGGGGCTTCTAAACACTTTATTCCTGCGCTTCGACAAATGGCAGGGCGAAATGAAAGGTCGCTCGACCGGCTCATTGGTCTCCGACCGGATGGGCGAAGCGACGACCTACGCGCTTTTCAATTTGCAGGAGCGCGGCTCGCTTTTCATCAAGCCGCAGGTCAAAGTTTACGAAGGAATGATTGTCGGCGAAAATGCCCGCGCCGTCGATTTGGACGTCAACGCAATTAAAGAAAAGAAACTGACCAATATGCGCGCCGCAAGCGCCGACGAAGCCATGCGCCTCGTTCCGGTCAAAGAAATGTCGCTCGAACAAGCGCTGGAATTTATCGCCGACGACGAGCTCGTCGAAGTCACGCCGAAATCAATCCGCCTGCGCAAACGAGTCTTGAAGGCAAACGAAAGACCGAAGAAATAAAGTCAGAACCGCCTGCGGTAGCGGGTGGTTGAAGAAAAGAGTCTCAAGCCTGAAGTCCCAAGTCTCAAGTTTGCCGCTTGTTTTAACTTGGGACTTTAAACTTGAGACTTGTGACTCTTAAGTTCAACCGCCCGCTACCGCAGGCGGTTCTGAAACGGAATCGTGAAGCTGTCTATCGACTTTCTTTCCTGCAAGTTTCCGTCTTTGTTAAAGATAAAGCTCGCGCGCTGATAATTGGTTTCGCAGCGCATTCCCGTCGATTGCCGTATCCAGAGCGTGACGGTTACGTTTTTATCTTCATCGGTTTGAGACTGCGGCTCGTGAAATTCTCTGCCGTCGAAATCTTCGTTCGTTTTGACGATTGGGTAGCCGCCGAAAGCCAGAAGCCCGAACTGCGTCCATCTGAGCGCGATTTCTTCCCTTTTAGCCGAATCGGCTTTGCGCCAGCCGAGACTTTCAAGCGCTCGTTTGGAAAGATTTTCGTCCTGCCGCGAAAGAAAATATTTTTTGACAAACGCGCCGTCGAGCATACAGCCGCGGTCGTAGGCGAAAGAGCCGACCAGAATAATTTCCGGCAGCTCCGCCGGTCGTTTGATACAGCCTTTACTCATATTTTCCGGTTTTTTGCCGCGTATCTGCTCGCGAGCCGCGTTGACGCCTTCGTTGGTCGAAAGGTCGTAGCGCGAAAAATCCTGACCGTCGGCGCAGGCGGAAAACAAAAGCATAAAAATCAAAGATAAATAAATTCCGGAAGCTTTTTTTAAATCGTAAAATTGCATTTACTCTTACCTCGTCCGTTAATCTCAATCAAATAAAGCCTTAACTTGAACGAAATTTGCGGCGCGACTTGCGAAGCGCGCGAGATTTGCGGAAGATACCGGAAGACGCGCAAACTGCGATGAACGAACTCGAATTTACAATTTGTCCGGCGACGCTCGAAGATTTGCCTTTTCTCCGGGAGATGCTTTTTGAAGCGGCGGCGGTCAGCGATGAAATCCGCGCGCTCGGCAGGGAAAAAGCGCTCGCCCTGCCTTTTATCGCGCACATTCTGCGGCATTTCGGACGGCAGGGCGATTTCGGTTTCGTCGCCGAAACCGCAGATAAAATTTTAATCGGCGCAATCTGGGCGCGTCTGTTTCCCGAAAACGAGAAAGGCTACGGCTTTATCTCGGCGGAAATTCCCGAGCTCGCCATCGCCGTCGCTCCGGATTTTCGCGGGCGCGGCGCGGGAACGAGACTTCTGGAAGAATTGATTAAAGAAGCGCGAAATCGGAAATTTCCGGCGCTCAGTCTTTCAGTCGACCGGCGAAATCCGGCGTTGAAGCTTTACGAAAGATTAGGTTTTACCGACGCGGGCGTTTCAGCGGAAACGGATTCTTCCGTGACGATGATTTTGCATTTGTCAGAACCGCCTGCCGTAGCGGGCGGTTGAACGTTTGCAAAGGGCTCGTTTGCATTTAAGATTCGACTTTCAAAACTTAAATTGTCCGCAGAATTGTTTTAATTTAAGTTTCGACTTTCAAAACTTAAACCATCCGCTACCGCAGATGGTTCTGACCTGTGTCTTTAGCGCTTTCGATATGAAGCCAATTTATCGGCTAATCTGGTCGTTTCGGGCAGGCGATATTTCGGCGTGCATTCGAGAACGTATCGGACGGCGGTTTCAAGGCTGATGCGATGTCCGACGGAGACATAGAGAGGCTGGACTTTATCTTTTGTCCGTAAAACGACGCCGATTTGTTCGTTTTTGTGCATTAAAGGCGCGGTGCTGCCGCGCGTTTCGCCGGGATTTTCAAATCGCCCGACGAGCAGTGATTTCGCGACGCCGATGGTCGGCACGTCAGCCAGCAAGCCGATATGACACGCGACGCCGAAGCGGCGCGGGTGCGCGAGTCCCTGACCGTCGCACAAGATTAAATCGGGCGCGGTTTTTAATTTTTCCAGAGCCTTTATCGCCACCGGAGTTTCGCGAAACGAAAGCAGACCGGGAACGTATGGAAATTGTATCGGCAGGATGGCTTCGCTCGTTTCGATGAGTTCGAGCTCGGGAAATTTTAAGACGACGACGACGGCGCGGCTCGTATCGTTTTTGGCGTCGTAACCCAAATCTATTCCGGCGACGGTTTTAATTGGTTCGGCGAATTTGTCTTCCGTGATTACTTCGTAGGCGAGTTGTTTTTGCAGTTGAATCGCCTGCTGCGGCGACAGGTTCCATTCGTGGAGCGGTTTGATTTGCATAAGTATTTACAGATTAACATAGACGAAAATAGAAAATGGAAGACTGAAGACGGAAGTCAGAAGCCGGAAGACAGTAAAAATGCGGCTTTTTACATTTAAACTCAAACGCTCTTTTTGACTTCTGACTTCCGTCTTCTGGCTTCTGACTTCTTTTTTCACCTGCAAGTTTCGACGGCGGCGGACGTTCTTTTATCAAAATCCAAACAGTGAGGAAATTTCGATGAACAACAATATCGTCAAAATCGTTTTGCTGGTCGCCGCTTTAGTTTTGTTTGCCGCTGCGCTTTATGTTTATCGTCCGAGCAGAAATAATCTGACGCGCATCACGGTCGTCGGCGATTCGCAGGCGAAAGTCGCGCCCGATACTGCCGTCGTGACTTTTTCGGTCGTCACTCAAGCCGGTCAGGCTTTGAACGCGCAGCAGGAAAACGCCCGCAAGAGCGAAGCCGTCAAAACGGCGGTCGAAGCGCTTGCCGGTGCGGGCAACAAAATCGAAGTCAAAACCAACGATTATAATTTATCGCCCGAAGAGGATTATTCCGGCAAAGTGCCGAAGATTGCCGACTACGAGGTGAAAAATTCGGTGACGGTTTCGGTCGGCGATTTAAAACAGGTCGGCGCGGTGATTGACGCGGCGACGAGAGCCGGTGCGAACAGCGTCGATGGAATCGCGTTTGTCGTGCGCGAAGACAGTCCGGCGCAGGGCGACGCGCTCGCGCTGGCGACGCGGCAGGCGATGGCGAAAGCCGAAGCGATTGCCCAATCTCTGCACGGTCGAATTGTGCGCGTCGTCGAAACGCTCGAAGGCGGCGCTCCCGTTTCTCAGTCGAATCCGTCGCTGGCGATGATGAATACAAATGCGACTTCCGCCAAACCCGTCTATAACACGCCGGTTCAAGCCGGTACGCTGGACGTTCGCTCGCAGGTTGTTCTGGTGGTGGAAGTCGAAATGTAAAATTTGCTTGTCTTTGACGGTTAATTGCGAGAAAATTAAGGCTGAACTCATCAGCCTTTTTTATTTTGGAGAAAATGAAGAAACATCAGATAAAATCTGAGCGTATGTTTATTAATTCCCGTTCTGTTGAGAGTAAAATTTATGAAAAATAGACGCCTGAAATTATTGCCGATTTTAATTATCGCCGTTTTGCTGTCGGCGCTGAACGTTTTCGCGCAAACGCCGACGCCCGCGCCGACCGCGACACCGACGCCCGCGCCGAATCCGCAGCGCGAATATATCGCAGCGAATTACACGAAGCGCGAGGTTCAGATTCCGATGCGCGACGGCGTGAAGCTTTTTACGTCGATTTACGAACCGAAAGATAAATCCGTCAAATATCCGATTTTGATGGTGCGCACGCCGTACACGGTCGCGCCCTACGGCGAGACGATTAAAAACGTGCTCGGACCGAACCAGTTGTATGCCAAGGAAGGCTACATTTTCGTTTACCAGGACGTGCGCGGGCGCTGGATGTCGGAAGGACAATTTGAAGACGTGCGACCGGACATCGACAACAAAACCAGCAAGGACATCGACGAATCGACCGACACTTACGACACGATTGACTGGCTCGTCAAAAATGTCGGGAACAACAACGGTCGCGTCGGCACTTACGGCATCTCGTATCCGGGTTTTTACACTTCCGCCGGCTCGATTGATTCGCATCCGGCGCTGAAAGCCTGCTCGCCGCAAGCGCCCATCGGCGATTGGTTTCGCGGCGACGATATGCATCACAACGGCGCGCTGTTTCTGGCGCAAAACTTCGCCTTTTTCTCGGCTTTCGGTCAGCCGCGCCCGACGCCGACTTCGACCGGCGATTATCTGAAACAATGGAAAGGTCGGATGACGACTGACGGCTACAATCTTTTTCTCGACCTCGGCGGCTTGAAGGAAACCGCCGACGCTTACGAAAAAGGCTTGGGCATCCGCATCAAATTCTGGGACGATATGATGGCGCGCCCGA
>DASVWG010000062.1:0-8745 GCA_036389695.1 Pyrinomonadaceae bacterium | reverse complement strand
TGACGATAAGTGTATTTTTCTGTTAAATTAAAAATTAACTGCCTGCGCCCAACAAAAAATTATGCGTAATGCGCCCGTGAAAACCTGATGCGTTACGCCGTCCGAAGAGTCATTTTGAATAATTCTTCGGCGCGGCTAAATGAAATTCCCCTTCCGTCACCTGTAGGTGACACCAAAAGAAAATTACTTTGCTTTCTTCAAATAGTCAAGTTTATTCATTACTTGCCCTCAGGAGGTCTATTCTGATGGGGAGTAAGCGAATGCGACCGGAAAGGCTTGGCGAAAAATTATTGGCAATCCGAAATCATTTAAATTGTAGTTTGGCAGATATGGCGAATAGATTATCCGACGATAAACTCAGTGTTGTACGAACTAACATTTCAAGATACGAATTAAATGATAGAGAGCCGCCATTACCTGTTTTGCTCAGATACGCGCGGATGGTCGGAATTACAATTGATGTTTTGGCGGATGACGAATTGGATTTGCCGGATTCGTTGTTGACCGGAAAAAAGAGCGAAAGAATAAAACGACAAAAATAACTTAAATTTTCTGGCAACTGCAATTTTTCTCTACAAACTATTAAGAGGAATTGATGGGTAGCGCAAGACCGCGTCCGCAGCGATTAGCCGAAAAATTGTTGATGATTCGTCAGCAGCTTGGCGTATCTCAGGATGGAATGATTATGCGGCTAGGATTAGAAGATGAGTTTGAACGTGAAAGAATCTCAAAGTTTGAACGGGATATTATTGAGCCGCCGCTTCATGTTCTCGTCGCCTATGCTAAGGTTGCAAATGTTTACCTTGAGGTTTTAGTTGAGGACGATTTAGATTTACCGGAAACTTTACCAAGCAGGAAAAAGAGCGAAGGCATCAAGCGACAAAAATAAAGCTGGAAAATCTAAGAAAACTTCCTTAATTTAAGCTGTTAGGTTATAGGAAGGATGGCTTCGGTCGTCCTTTTTTATTTTGTCCGTTGTCCGTCGTCGGTCGTCCGTTGTAAAATCTAGATTTTGAAGTAAAAAGGCAGAAACGCGACAGTTATGGAGCGTGTCTCTGAGTTCGACTCAACTTGCTAAAGCGTGACACGCTCCTTTACAGTCGCGTTTCTGCCTTAAATCTTAAATCGCAAATCGAAAATTATTTATGTCAGCACCGAATATCGAAACGATTGTCAGCCTCGCCAAGCGGCGCGGCTTTGTTTTTCCCGCTTCGGAGATTTACGGCGGGCTGGGAAGCAGTTGGGACTACGGCTCGCTCGGAGTCGAGTTGGCGAATAACATCAAGCGCAGCTGGTGGCGCTGGCTCGTTCATGAGCGCGACGACGTTGAAGGCTTGGATTCTTCGATTATCCAGAATCGTCTGGTCTGGAAATATTCCGGTCACGAACAGACTTTCAGCGACCCTTTGGTTGATTGCCGCGCGTGCAAGGGCAGATTTCGGCTCGATAAATTGCAGGACGTGCAATGTCCGAAACATCAGTCGGTGCATCCGGGCGAAGACGCGGAATGCGATTTGACTGAAGCCAGAGAGTTTAATTTGATGTTTCGCACGACGGTCGGCGCGGTTTCATCCGACGAAGACGAATCGGCTTTGGCATATCTCAGACCGGAAACGGCGCAGGGAATTTTTATCAATTTCGCCAACGTTTTGAACACTTCGCGGCGGAAGCTGCCGTTTGGCATCGCGCAAATCGGCAAGGCTTTTCGCAACGAAGTGACGCCCGGAAATTTTATTTTCCGGACGCGCGAGTTTGAGCAGATGGAGATGGAATATTTCTGCCGACCGGAGGACGCGCCGCGCATTCACCAGGAATTTATCGACGCTTTTCAGCAGTGGTTTTACAGCCTGGGAATCAGCGCCGAGAACCTGAAGCTTTACGAGCAGTCGGCGGAAGAGCTCGCGCATTACGCCGTCCGCACGGTCGATATTTTGTATCGCTTTTTTCCCGAACGCGAGGACGAGGAAAAACAGTTTGACGAATTGATGGGCATCGCCAATCGCACGGATTACGATTTGCGCGTGCATTCCAAAAAACCGGAAGACGCGGAAGGCAAGCGTTTGAATCCCGATTCGACCGACGATTTGTCGTATTTTGACGAAGCGACGAAACAGCGATTTTACCCGTATGTCATCGAACCGGCGGTCGGCGTCAACCGCACTCTGCTCGCCGTTTTGATGGACGCTTACACGGAAAAAACGAACGACAAAAATGAGACGCGCGTGATTTTAAAATTAAAACCGAAACTCGCGCCGATAAAAGTCGCCGTCCTGCCTTTGGCGAAAAACAAACCCGAAATCGTGGCGCTGGCGAAAGATTTGAAACGCGAGCTTTTGCCCGCGATGCGCACGGTTTACGACGACACGGGCGGCATCGGTAAGCTCTACGCGCGGCAGGACGAAATCGGTACGCCTTTCTGCGTCACGGTCGACCACGAATCGCTGGAAGACAACGCCGTTACCGTCAGAGATAGAGATACTTGGGAACAGGAAAGAATAAAAATTTCCGAGCTGAAGGAATATTTGCAGAAACGCCTCCAACAATAAACGCGGAACGATGAATGAAGGAAAGTTTTGAATTTTAATCAATCAGTCTCCCAAACTTAAAATTCAAAACTCAAAATTTATTTATCGTTGCGCGTTAATTATTTACAATTTAGGTCTCGTGAGAGCCATTCAGCTCTCGCGGGATTTTTTTGTTAAAATTAAATGTAAGTGAATAAAAAAGTTAGAAAACTGGCGGAAATTATCGCGGCACACGGCGGGCGGGCGATGCTGGTCGGCGGCTGCGTGCGCGACGAGCTGATGGGCATCGAGCCGAAGGATTGGGACGTCGAGGTTTACGGCATTGAGCCTGCGCGGCTGCGCGAAATTCTCGATTCTTTCGGCAGAGTCGATGCCGTCGGCGAAGCCTTCACGGTTTACAAAATCGGTCAGGATTTGGACGTCGCGCTGCCGCGCCGCGAGCGAAAGGTCGGGCGCGGGCATAAAGGCTTCGTCATCGAAGGCGATAAAGATATGACCTTTGCCGCCGCCGCGCGCCGCCGCGATTTTACGATAAACGCGATTCTCAAAGACGCTTTGACCGGCGAAATCGTCGACGTTTACGGCGGGCAGAAAGACATCGAAAACAAAATGCTGCGCGTCGTCGCGAAAGAAACTTTTGCGGAAGATTCGCTGCGGGTGCTGCGCGCCGCGCAGTTTGCCGCGCGTTTCGAGTTTGACATCGAGCCGGAAACAATCGAAATTTGCCGCCAAATTGATTTAACGGATTTGCCGAAAGAAAGAATCTGGGGCGAGTTTGAAAAGCTTCTGCTGCAAGCCGCAAAGCCTTCGATTGGTCTGAAATGGCTTTACGATTTAGGCGTCGTCGAGCAGCTTTTTCCCGAACTGAAATCGCTCGTCGGCGTTCCGCAGCAGGCGGAATGGCATCCGGAAGGCGATGTTGATGTGCATACTTTGATGGTCGCGGACGAAGCGCGAAAATTGATTGACGATTTGCCGTACGCGAAGAAAGTCGCGGTGATGCTCGGCGCGCTGTGTCACGATTTCGGCAAGCCGCCGACCACGAAATTTTTCGACGGCAAATGGCGCTCGCACGGGCACGACGAAGCCGGCGTCGAGCCGACGCTTTCGTTTCTGGACAGGCTCGGAATTTATACGATTCACGGGTTCGACGCGCGCGAGCAAATCGTGCAGCTTGTGCGTTATCACCTGAAACCGGGCGAATTTTACAAGGCGCAGCCGGGCGACGGCGCGTTTCGGCGGCTGGCGCGAAAGGTCGAGCCGGATTTACTGTATCGCGTGGCGAAAGCCGATTCGCTCGGGCGCAATCCGGAATGGCTGCCGAAGGAAAAATGGTTTAAGGCGGAAGCGCAGGAGTGGTTTATCGAAAAAGTGCGCGAGCTGGCGGTCGAAAAGGAAGCGCCGAAACCGATTTTGCTGGGCAGGCATTTGATTGAATTAGGTTTAAAACCTTCGCCGAAATTCGGAGAAATTCTCGACGCCGTTTACGAAATGCAGCTCGACGGCAAAATCACGAATCCGGAAGATGCCGTCGAAGAAGCGAGAAAATTGATTAAAGAAGTTTAGCCACAGAGGACACAGAGGGCACAGAGAAAATGAAACCACAGGTTCACACATATAAACGGGATTTGAAACAGGATAGACAGGATGAACAGGATAAACAGAAAAATTCAACGTTAATAGTTTTAAATTATCCTGTGTATCCTGTTCATCCTGTTTGAATTTCCCTCTGTGTTCTCTGTGTCCTCTGTGGCTAATTCTCCAAAATAATCCCGCGCGGGCAGATTTCCGGTTTGCGGTATTCCCACAAAAGACAGCCGTCCGGCTCGAAGGCGGGCGTTTTTAATTCGCCGGAAAGCGGCGCGAGATGAATCAGAAAATCTAAAAAATCGTTTTCTTCGTATCCTTCTTTTATCCATTCGGGCGGCGTCTCGTCGGGGCGCGTGCGTTGGAAATATTCGAGCGGTTTTTCGTATTGCAAACCGCTATCCGCGCCGAAATATTCGCGGAACAATCGCGGGTCTTTAATCCGCATCAGCCGCCCGCCAAATCGTTCGGCGGATACGAATAAACCGAGACGGCGTATTCGCCGACTGGCATTTCGACCAGACAGCCCAGATAGTATTCGCCGCCGCTCACGGCTTGCGGAAAATCGGAAAGCTCGTCGTCCATATCTTCGTCGCAAACGCCGGAAACGACCATTTTGCCGGACGCGAGATTCAGCTTCCACAAAACTTTCGAAGTCCATTCCGCTTGTTCTTCTTCCGTCAAATCGCCGGTCACGACGCGAACGTTATAACCGTCGTCCTGGTAGAGCGACATCGGCAAAACCGCGCCCCGCAAGACCAAATCCGGCAAGCCTTCTTTACCGCCGAAAAATTCGTGAAAACGGCTGAACGGCAACCCGCCCAGATTTTTATCGGCGACGTAAAGCAGGCAGCCCGCTTCTGCAATCAAAAAATCAATCTGTTTTCTCTGCATATTTTTAAGGAAACAGGCAGAAACGCGACAGTTATGGAGCGTGTCCGACTTCAGATTGTCGAATCGCTTTAGGCAAACACGCTCCATAACTGTCGCGTTTCTGCCTATGTTTATTGAGCAACAAAATTCACGCCGCCGGTTTCCTCCAAAACCGTAATAATCCGGCTGGTAAATTGATAATTTTTATGTTCGACATTAACCAGATAAGATGCGCCCGCCGGAACCTGTTCAAATTGATAATAGCCGAATTGATTGGTTAAAACGACGCGCGCTGCGCCGTTCTGGTCGGTCATCGAAACGCGCGCTTTGGAGATGCCCGCGCCGTTTGCCGCCAGAACGCGACCGCTGACGGAAACGCTCGCCGCCGTCGGCGCTAAAATATTCACGGCGCCGTCCTGAAAAGTCGAGGTCAAAGTATTGGCGTTAACGTCGGAAACGGCGCGAATGACCGGCATATCGCCGAAGCTCAAAGGCGTCTGCCCGCCCGCAGCGTTGACCGCGACGTTAAAACGAATCGTGACTAGATGCCGCGTTCCGGCTTGAATCGCTTCGTTAAAAGGCATCGCCAGCACGACGCCGACTTTTCCGCTTTGTGCCGTATTCGGAATCAGCGTCGCGGTTTGCGTGTCCGCTCCTTTCGTCACAAGCGGATTGGAAAGCTTTGTCGAATCGTAACTCAAAGTAAACCCGAAACCGTTTTCCGTGCCCTGCGCGTCAGTCGCAATTGTAACGAAAACCTGTTGTCCGGGCGAAGTGTTAATATTAACGACGCGCACGACGGTCGGAGCGAACAGGTCAGAACCGTCTGCGGTAGCGGACGGTTGAAGATTAGCGTCCGGGACGTTTGAATTTATCCTTGCGTTTTGAGTTGACCGTATTAAACCGCCCGCTACCGCAGACGGTTCTGACAAAATCTGCGCCAGGCTCGCCGTATTTTGACCGCCTGCGGGAGTTATCGCATCGACGGCGGCGGCATAGCGTCCGGCTTGGGTAAAGTCGGCGACATCCAATGCGCCGTTGCCGAGCGAGATGCGCGGCGCGCAATCGGCGCGTTGAAATTCGTTATAGAGCGGATTTACCGTGTCGAGTCCGGCGACGAAACGTCCGACCTGCGTAAAGTCCGTGACCGTCAGCGAGCCGTTATTTTTGCCCGTCGGGCGCGGCGTCACGTCGGCTTCAAAACCCTGCGCAAACGTGACCGCGCCGTCCAGATAATTTGCCGGCAGCGGGTCGGCATTGGCGTTGACGATTTGTTTCACGATTGGAGCATTGCCGAACGTCACGGGCGAGCTGTAAAGATTAGTCAGCGCCGTGTTGAAAGTAACCGTCACAAGCTGTTTTGTTCCGGCGCTGAAGCTCTGACCGGCGGGCATCGCCAGCAAAACGCCGAGTTTGCCGGTTGCGGCTTGCGCGTCGTTCACGATAAACGAAGCGTTTAAAGCGTCCGTGCCGGGCGCAATCTGCGGATTGCTCAAAATCGACGCGTCAAAATTCAAGCTAAAACCGGCGGAATTTTCATCGCCCTGCGCGACCAGTTCGACGACGACGTTTATGTTTTGTCCCGGCGTCGCGTTTCCGCCGATAATGCGCAGTTGGCGCGAAGGCGCAGACGTCGCCGTGAAATTCGCGTTCGCGACATCGCTCGATAAATTTGAATATTGCCGGTTTACCGGATTAAACGTGAAACCGATTGCCGACGGCGTGACCGAATAATTGCCGTTCGGCGCGAGATTCGGGAAAGAATATTTTCCGTCGGCACCGGTCGTGGTCGTCGCCGTTTGCGCTCCCGTAAGATTCACCGTCGCGCCCGCAAGCGGCGTGTTGTCGGTCTTTTTGATTTCGCCGCCGATGGTGTAAAGCGTGCCCGAATCGTCGTCGAGAATATTGAGCACGGCAATCGCCGGAACGCCCAGAATAGCGCCGCCGATTGGATTTGATAAAACGAGATTGACGTTTTCGGACGGCTCGGCAATCTGGTCGTCGGCGATGCTGACGTCAAAGGTTTTCAACGTTTCGCCGTCGCCGAAAATCAAAGTTCCCGCGACGGGCGTGTAATCCGCAAAAGGCGTCGCCGTTCCGCCGCTGGTCGCGTAATCGACCGAAACCGTTCCGGCGTCGCCGCCGGTGCGCGTGACCGTAATCGTCACCTGTTGATGTTCCGCGCCCGAATACGGCGCGAAGCTGAACTGGAATTTGCCGGGATTATCGTCATCAACGATTGTGCCCAGAGCCTGATTATCGGCAAGCGTCGCGTTTGCCGGATTCGATAAATTGACGAAGAAAGTTTCGTTTAATTCCGTCGTCAAATCGCCGTTAATGGTGACGAGAATATTTTTGAGCGTTTCGCCCGGCGCGAAATTTACCTGACCGTTTGCCGGCAGATAATCCGAGTTAAAAGTCGCCGTGCCGTCCGCCGTCAGAAAATCGAGCGAAATCGGGAAGCTGCTCGCGCCGGAAAGCGAGACGCGGAAAGAAAATTGATTCGTGCCGACGTTGCCTTCTTCGTGCGAAACGTCTTCGACGGAAATCGTCGGCGGGCTGTCATTGTCAATAATCGTCAAAACCGCCGCCGCGTTCGGCGTCAGAAAAACGCCGGGCGAAGCGTTAGACAAAGTTAAATTAACGGTTTCGTCCGTTTCGTCCGTGCCGTCGTTATTAATCGGAATATCAAAAGATTTGACGACTTCGCCGTTCAAAAAAGTCAAAGTTCCGCTTTTCGTCGTGTAATCCTGTCCGGCGGTCGCCGTGCCGTTGGCGGTCGTGTAATCGACCGTTATCGTGCCGAAGCTGCCGCCGTTTCGATTGACGACGATTGTTCTGGACGCGGAACTTTCGTTCGTCGTATAAGCCGAAGCCGAAAATGTCAGATTGCCCGGTTCGGCGGTGACGGCGACGCATTGCGAAAACTCGGAAGTGTCGCCCGCGCCCGCGTTCAAAAAAGTCGCCGTCGCCGTGACGAATTGCCCGACGCTCAAAGAAGCCGGAAAACTGAAAGCCGCGCTGCCGCTCGCGTCGGTCAAAACGTCTGCAAGCGTGCCGATGTGAAAACGACCTTCGCCGTGACCGGAAGCGTCGCACGAATCGACGCGATAAAAATCGATTTCGTATTCGAAATCGGGCGCGCTGTTGAAAACGCCGGTGATGCGCGTCGGCGTCGATCTTTGACGACATCGCCGCCAACGTGATTTCCGGCAATGCGCACGACGGCATTCTGATTGCCGGCTCGCTGGCAAACGGAAATTTTATTTACAACAATTACATCGGCACGAACGCGAGCGGGGCGAATCTCGGAAACGGCTCAAACGGTGTTTATATCAATCAATCGGCGCTCGGAAATCGAATCGGCAGCGGCGCGGCGAGCGGCGCGAACCGCATCGCGTTTAACGGCGGCAACGGCGTCAACGTCGCCGACGGCTCGATTAACGCCATCCGCGCGAATTCGATTTATTCAAACGCGGAGCTCGGCATCGATTTGGAAGGCGACGGCGTCACGCCGAACGACGCGGGCGACAACGATTCGGGCGCGAACGACGAGCAGAATTTTCCCGTGATTTTCCCGCCAGCCCGATTTGGTTTTGCGACGATTGAACTCTGATTCCGGCGACATTGTTGGCGAGGGCGGCGCTGGCGGCTTCGTTTGTGCCGATGCGATTGCCGAAGATTTTTACCTGACGGATATTCTCGCTGATTGAAATTCCGTCGCCGCCGTTGCCGGAAATCGTGTTGCCGTCCGCCGCGT
>DASVWG010000061.1:0-2078 GCA_036389695.1 Pyrinomonadaceae bacterium | reverse complement strand
TTTTGGAAAAAGTCTCGTTGAAATTGGTTCTGGTTTTGCGCCAGCCGTGATTATCGAAAAAATCCAGCGCGACGCCGCGCCATTTGATATTTTGAACTTTATTTTTATCGGCTTCGTCGATGCGAACGCGCATCACGACTTCGTTATTCTGCTGCACGCGCGCGATTTCGCCGAGCCGAATCGAATCGGAAAATCCGGTCGTCGCGCCGCTCAGGCTTTTCCCGAAACCCGCGCCGCCGAGGCGCGGCAGCGAGAAAAACAACGGAACCGCAAAAAGCGTGACGATGACGAGCAATCCAATCGCCGTGACGGGCAGCCGAAAAACGGTTTTCTTATCCAAATTGAGATAATTGATTTTGTTTTTTTGATTCGCTTTTTTCTCTAAAACTTTGCTCGAAGATTTTTTGATTTCAAACGTCACAATCGCGCAGACGACGCAAAGCAGATATAAAGCCAGCGCCAGAATAAACAGCGGGCTGATGCTCAAACCGGCGGCGAGCAGGATTTCGAAAAACGATATGAGATAAAGAAAAATCCAGTCGCGGTCAGACTTTTTCTGCAAAAGCTTGATTCCGGCAAGCACTAAAATCAAACGCGCCAAGCTTCCCGCCGCCAGAGTTTCCCGCGCCGCAAAGCCGCTCAACTGATACCGCCAGTCAAGATAAAAAAGCGGTATAAAAAGAAACACGAGAACGATTCCGAGCCTTTCCGACAACTGCCAGCGCGTATCTTCGATAAACCACGCCAGAATCGCGACAAACACAAACCCCAACGAAACCAAAATCCCGACGCCGCCCGAAACCGCGAGCGCAAACAGCCCGCACAGCGCGACGGCATAAGATATTAATTTAAAAAATTTGTCGAAATTCATTGGACTTGAGGCACTTTTGCCAACTTTGATTATAGCTTTTGGGTAATGTGTTGTCCAAAATTTCTCTCCGCTCGTGTAATTCGCGACTAAACAATAATGATGAAAAACAATCGGAAAAATCGGTCAAAATTTCAATTGTGATAACGATGATTGGCGAGACGAAAATGCAAATTGGAACTGCGAAGCCAAATAATCCGCATTAATCCTAAAGTTCGGAAAATATGCTTTTAAAATTTAAACGAAAGAAGCGTCCGGTTTAAAAAACTCTAATTTCTATCGATTTATTTTACTATTTCGCTCTTAATTTTTTCTTTTTCGCTTTACCGCAGGCTTTTTTCCAATTTTAACCTTCGGCGGCTGCGTTTGCTGCATCTTTTTTATCTGTTCGGCGGAAAGTTCGGGAACGGCGAAATCGGCGGGAGTTTGAATAGGATTACTCACCAGCAGTTCGTCCATTGCCTTTTTCTCTTTTTCTTCTTCCAGCTTCGTCCGAACTTTATCTTCGGCGGACACCGGCGGCATCTGCGGATTATTCGGGTCAGCAAGCATTGTTGAAATTAAAATATGGCGGACGTCAAAAGTTTTAACTCCCTTTCTTTCAAGTTTAATAATGTGAAATCCGTATTTGGTTTCAATCAAATTTGGCGCTATCTGTCCAACCTTTAGCGAAAGTGCGGCATTTTCAAATTCGGAAACGAATTGACCTTTTTCTACATTTACATATAATCCGCCATTTTCTTTACTACCCGGGTCGTCAGAAAATTCTCCGGCTAATTTTGCAAAATTTTCGCCGGATTTGGCGCGCAGCAAAATTTTGTAAGCTTTAGTTTTTTGTTTGCTCTTATTAAGCTCAGGATGTTCGGCAATATAACTCTGCACTTCCGCTTCGGAAACTCTGATTTTGTCTTTCAAAATCCTATCGGCGTAAAGTCGTGCTAAATACTGAGCTTGCTGAAGCTTAACTTGAAGCTGAACTTTTCTATTATAGTCGTCGCCGAGCTCGCCTTTTTTCGCGTCGGCTTCTTTTTCGTAAATTCTGGCTTTGGCGTAGAAATCTTTCGCCGAAGCAAGCTGTTCTTCGGTCGGCTCGCGGTCTTTCGGAATGCGCCCGTCTTCTTTCGCCTGCTCGATTTTCTTGTCGATAAAGGTTTTAAATTTCGCTTCGTTGCCCGCTTCGCCGTAAAAGGCTTTGACTTCGTCTTCGCTG
>DASVWG010000060.1:0-3371 GCA_036389695.1 Pyrinomonadaceae bacterium | reverse complement strand
CGTCTCTGCGGTGAATTTTTTCTTTGCGTGAAATCAAGTTGTGAGCAGCGAGATTGAAATTAAAACCGAGAGGCTGCAAAAAATGCTCGCCGGAGAAAATCTGGGCGGCGTTTTGATAAACGCGCAGCATAATTTTGCCTGGCTGACGGGCGGAAAATCGAGCGGCATTAATTTGAGCAGCGAAAACGGCGCGTGTTTTCTGCTGGTTCGCGGCGACGGGAAAAGATTTGTTTTAGCCAACAATATTGAAATGACGCGGCTGCTCGCGGAAGAAATTTCCGAAGCGGATTTCGCGCCGGTCGAGTTTTCGTGGCGGGACGAAAAAGCGACGGGAAATTTTATCTTTGAAAAAGCGAAATCGCTTTTGCCGGCAAACGCCGAAATCGCTTCGGATTTGTTTTTGAGCAAGGAAATCCGCGCCATCGAAAATTTAATCGCTCGTTGTCGTTACGAACTGACGGGCGAGGAAATCCAGAGATACAGGCGTCTGGGCAAAGACGCGGGCGCGGCAATCGGGAATTTATTTGAAAACTTAAAGCCCGGCGAAACCGAAACGGAAATCGCTCGAAAAGTCCGCGCCGCGCTCGGCGCATACGATATTAATCCGGTCGTCACTTTAATCGGCGCTGACGCGAGAATCGAAAATTTTCGCCATCCGGTTCCGACTCCGAACGTCTGGAAAAAAGTCCTGTTGATTGCGGTTTGCGCCCGTCGCGAAGGCTTGATTGCCAGCTTGACGCGCATCGTCTCGGTCGGAAAAATTCCCGCCGATTTGAAACGCAAAACCGAAGCGACCGCATACGTTTTCGCCAAGCTTCTTTCGGAAACGAGAGCCGAGGCGAGCGGCGCAAAGCTTTATGAAACGGCTGCTGCTGCTTACGCAGAAAAAGGTTTTGCGGACGAGATAAACCGTCATCATCAGGGCGGCACGACCGGCTACAAAACGCGCGATTGGACGGCGCATCCGGGAAACGCGGAGACGGTTTTTAATAATCAGGCTTTTGCGTGGAATCCGAGCATCACGGGAACCAAAACGGAAGAAACCTGTCTGGTTTTTCCCGACCGAATCGAAACGATTACGCGGACGGAAAATTTTCCGCAGACGGCGATTGAAATCGACGGGCGCGAATACTTTTCGCCCGCTATTTTGAGTTTATAAAACGGAATCAGGCTTTGAGCTTTTGTTTTAAGAAGCTTTTGACGAACGATAAACCGCCCGCTACCGCAGGCGGTTCTGACAAAACCCAGAATTTGAGGTAACAGACAATGAAGGAAACAACCGGAAAAGCGGAATTTTCAAAAGCGGCGGCGGCGGACATTCCGGCGGTCGATACTGGTTCGAGCGCGTTTGAATCGGCGGTGACGGCGACCGTTGACGACCGTATTTTAACGCGTATCGGCAGGCGGCGCTGGCTGATTTGCGCGCTGTTGTTTTTCGCCACGACGATTAATTATATTGACCGGCAGGTTCTGGGAATTCTCGCCACCGACGACGCTTTTAAAGCGCAAATCGGCTGGAACGAAGCCGAATACGGCTTTGTCAATACGGCTTTTCAGGCGGCGTATGCCATCGGTCTGCTGGTCGTCGGCGGTTTGATGGATAAATTCGGAACGCGCAAAGGCTTCAGCGTCGCCATCGTTTTCTGGAGCATCGCGGCGATGGGACATTCGCTGGCGCGTTCGGCGTTCGGTTTCGGCGTCGCTCGTTTTGCGCTCGGCTTGGGCGAAGCCGGAAATTTTCCCGCCGCCATCAAGACGGTCGCCGAATGGTTTCCGAAAAAAGAACGCGCTTTCGCCACCGGCATTTTCAATTCCGGCTCGAACGTCGGCGCGATTCTGGCGCCTTTAAGCGTGCCGTTTATCGCGGTTAATTACGGCTGGCAATGGGCGTTTATCATCACCGGCGCGCTCGGTTTTATATGGCTCGTTTTCTGGCTGATGATTTATCGCCGACCGGAAGAAGACGCAAAACTTTCGCCCGCCGAATTTGCGCACATTCAATCGGATTTGGAAGAGCCGGTCGCCAAAATTCCCTGGCGGCGTCTGCTTCCGCACCGGCAGACCTGGGCGTTTGCCATCGGAAAATTTCTGACCGACCCGATTTGGTGGGTTTATCTTTTCTGGCTGCCGAAATTTTTAAACACGAAATTCGGCTTGAACATTCTGGAGCTCGGCTTGCCGCTTATCATTATCTACGTCATCGCCGATGTCGGCTCAATCGGCGGCGGCTGGCTTTCGTCGTATTTAATCAAGCGCGGCTGGACGGTCAATGCCGGACGCAAAACGGCGATGCTGATTTGCGCGATTGCGGTCGTGCCGATTGTTTTCGCTTCGATGACGGACAATCTGTGGGTGGCGGTTTGTTTAATCGGTCTGGCGGCGGCGGCGCATCAGGGCTGGTCGGCGAATATTTTCACGACCGCTTCGGATATGTTTCCGCGACAGGCGGTCGGCTCGGTCGTCGGCATCGGCGGCATGGCTGGCTCAATCGGCGGAATGCTCATCGCCAGCACGGTCGGCTTGATTTTGCAATACACGAACAACTCGTATTTTTCGGTTTTCATCATTGCCGGCTCGGCTTATCTCGTCGCATTATTGATAATTCATCTGCTCGCGCCGAATCTCGAACCGGCGCGGATTGAAAGTTAAGATTTTATGAATAAATCCGAAGTTATCAGCCGAATGACGGAAACCGGCGTGATTCCCGTCATTCGCGCCGCGTCGGCGGACGAAGCGAGCCGCGCGATTGACGCGCTGAAAGCGGGCGGCATCGACGTTTTCGAGATAACGATGACCGTTCCCGGCGCGATTCAGTTAATCGAAAAGCTCGCCGCGTCTTACGCTGCCGGCGACGTTTTAATCGGCGCGGGAACGGTTCCGGACGCGCAGACGGCAGGCGAATGCGTGAGCGCCGGAGCGCAGTTTATCATCAGCCCGGCGCTGAATCTCGACACAATCCTGTTTTGTAATCAGTCGGAAATCGTCGTCATGCCCGGCGCGCTGACGCCGACCGAAATCGTCACGGCGTGGAACGCGGGCGCGGATTTCGTCAAAGTTTTTCCCGCCGGAGCGCTCGGCGGCGCGAGCTATCTGAAATCATTAAAAGCGCCGCTTCCCGATATAAAACTAATTCCGCCCGGCGGCGTCTCGCTTCGTACGGCGGCGGATTTCATCAAAGCCGGAGCTAGCGCCATCGGCGTCGGCGCGGATTTAGTCGATTTGGAAGCTTTGCGAAACGGTCGGGAAAATTTAATCGCCGAAAAAGCGCGCGAGTATCTGAAAATCGTCAAAGCGGCAAGACGCGAGGCAGAAGCCCGCGCGTGAGCAAGGGCGGAATCGAATGCAAAATGCAAAATGCAAAATGCAAAATA
>DASVWG010000059.1:0-6607 GCA_036389695.1 Pyrinomonadaceae bacterium | reverse complement strand
TGCTTGTTTTGCTGATTATTTTTATGGTTATTTCGCCGTCAAAGCCGACGACTTTTAAGGCGAAAGTGCCGCAGGAAACGAAAGCCGATGATTTGCCGCCGCATCCGAATACTTTGATTGTGACGATAAATGCTGATTCTTCGTTAAAACTTAATCTGGAAGATTCCGGTTCGATTGCCGAACCGGAAAGCTTGATTGAAAAGCTTTCGGCGAAATTCGAGGAGCGTTTGCAGGAAGGAATTTATGATGAGAATTTCTCCAAACGAAGCGATTTGTCGAATGAAGAGAAAGTGTTGAAGACTGTTTTCATCAAAGCTCCGAAAAATTTTGCTTACGGCGAGGTGGCGAAAGTGGTCGACGCGGTGAAGCTTTCGGGCGCCAATCCGGTCGGCTTGCAGATTGATTCTCTGGATTAAATTTTTAGACGCTGCCCGAAAGAATCACTTTGCGTTCCTTTGCGAAAAACTTTGCGTCCTTTGCGGTTAAAGAAAATTTTTTAACGCAAAGGACGCAAAGTTTTCCGACGCAAAGAACGCAAAGAGTTTTCTCTGATTCGAGATGATAATTCGGAAACTTTCGGCGCTTTCATTCGTTAATTTTCTTTGGGAGAATTGACGGCGCAAAGGCTCGGATTAAGCGGCGCGAAAATGATTTTTCGTCGCGCGAATTTGTGTTATAATCTCTTTGCCTGACATAGGCGGAGCGGCTTGACGCTTAGCTCTCCGGCTCTCCTTGCAAAAAAGCGATGGTGGATTATTACAAAGTTCTGAAAATTTCACCGAAGGCGTCCACGGCTGAGATAAAATCGGCTTATCGTCGCCTTGCCCGGAAAATGCACCCGGACGTGAACGGCGGGACGGAAGAAGCTACGCGCGAGTTTGCCCTGATAGCCAAATCTTACGAGGTCTTGAGCAATCCGCAGGAACGCGCTTTTTACGACAAGCAATATCTGAAAGCGTTTCACGGCGGCGGCTCGATTCACGATTCCGACTCGGTCATTTATTCGGACAATTCGCACGCCAGCCGTCTGCGCCGGATAGCTTACGAAAATCGTTATAACCGCATCGTGGACAGCATCATCGACGCCGAGCGCAAGGAAGTTCTGGCGCTGCAAAAAGTGATTTTTCCCGTCGTCGCGCTTTTTCTTTCCACCTGTTTCGTCGCCATTTTCAAACCGAAATTCTGGTCAAACTCCGAAATCGCCGGCAAGATTATTTTGCTGACGCTTTTTATCACCGGCGTCATTCATCTGATTAATCGCCTGCGCGCCGGATTCGAGCATTACACTTACAACCAGAATAAGCTGCACGATTCGATTCTCGAAGAAACCGAAGAAGAAACGCGCCCGTATTCGCGGCTCGCGGCGGTCGCGTTTTTGCTGATTGGCGTCGGCATCAGTCTGGCAATCGGCATCGTTATCGGAAATTATCTGGAAATTTTTATCGCCGCCTCGATGCCGAAGCTTTTTTCGCCGACCTTACGGCTCGAATTCATTTTCTACCCGCCGATTGTCGTTCTGCTGGTCGACGCGATGCATGGCGTCGCCTCGAAAGTCGACGTTTAAGCTCGCCTTGACATCGTTAATCCTAAAATTTATACTTAATGTTTTCTCTGATTGAGAATGTTTTCACTTTAGGATATACACGGAGATTTTTAATGCCGAATCATAAATCAGCCGAAAAGCGCGTCAGACAAAACGAGAAACGCCGCCAGGTCAATCGCAGCAACCGCAGCAGCCTGCGGACACAGATTAAGAAGCTTCGCACCGCTCTCGGCGGCAGCGATGCGCAAGCGAGTCAGGAACTTCTGACGCCGACGATTTCCGCCATTGATAAAGCGGTCAACAAAGGCATTTTGCACAAAAACACGGCGGCTCGATACAAATCGCGCCTGACCGGACACGTCAACAAATCAGCCCAGAAATAAATTCTCACCGTTTCTTTATAGTTTTTCTCCTTTGATTAGACGACAGGAGCGAGCGGAAAACTCGCTTCTGTCTTTTTTCATTTAGCCGCGAAGATTTAGCCACAGAGGGCACAGAGAACACAGAGATTTTTAGAAAAATTAACAGGGATAACAGAATAAACAGGGATATATAAAAATCATTTTCTATCCTGTTTATCCTGTTATCCCTGTATTTTCTTTCTCTCTGTGTTCTCTGTGCTCTCTGTGGCTAATTTCTTATTGAGTCAATTCGCAGACGAGCATTTCGATTTGCAGGCGCGGCGTCGCCTGCGAGGTTTTAATGGCTAAATCGGCTTGGGCGATGCGCTGCAGGTTCCACGAAAGGCGCTCGGCGTCGGCGCGGCGGGCGGCTGCCAGAAATTCTTCCTGTTTGCTGAAAGGCAGGCGCATCGTGCGCGCGACTTCCGTTCGGTCAACGCCGTTGCGCATCAATTCTTTCGCCAGAAAAAGACGGTGGAAATTATTCGCAATCAAGCCCAGAAGCATCAAAGGCTCGGCGCCGTCGTCGAGGATTTTGTGCAGGATTTGCAGCGCACGCGTGCGGTTTTTCGCCAGAAGATAATCGGTCAATTCAAAATTCGAAAGCTCGCGCGAGTTCGGCACAAGCTGCTCGACCAGCTCAATCGTCACCAGCGAATCCGGCAGCGCGGCAGTCGCCAGCTTTTCGGCTTCCGTCGTCAATTTTCGCAAATCGTTCCCGACCAGTCCGATTAAATGCCGCGCGGCGCGTTCTTCAATCTGCGCGCTCACTTTTTTAAGCTGTTTCTTTACTTCATCAATCAATTCATTATCGGAAAGCGGCGTAAATTCGACCGCCACCGAGTTTTCGAGCAGCAGCTTGGAGATTTTCCGGCGCTTGTCCAGCTCGTCGGCGACAAAAATCACGACGCTCGTTTCCGAAGGGCGCGCGAGATAACGCATCAGAACCGTTTCGTCTTCTTCCTTGAGAGTCTCTTTTTTTCCGCTCGCCGAAACGACGACTTCCGTGATGCGGACGACGCGGCGCGTGGAAATCATCGGCATTTGTTCGGCGCTGGAAAGCGCGAATTCGATTTTCGATTCGGCGAGACTGAAAACGGTTTCATTAAATTCGCGCAGAGACGAATCGTTTAAAGCCTTATCGGCAATAAATTTCGCGGCGGAATCGCGCAAATAAGTTTCCTCGCCGAAAAGCAGATAAACGGGCGCGATTTCGCCTCTGATTAATTGGTTACGTAAATCTTCACGAGTCAAAATCTTCATATTAAAAAAAGATTGTCGAGATGTTTGTAGGGGCAGGTCTTGTGCCTGCCCAATGAGCGCGAGCGAATAGGCGTTTAAATTAAATTTGAGATTGAATAAATCCTAAACGTTGGTTCGCGCTTTCGCGCTCATTGGGCAGGCACAAGACCTGCCCCTACATTTGTTTTCACGCGATATTCTTCTATCTACCGCTAAATCTATTAAGTTCCCTTCTTTTCTTCCTTCACGCCCAGACCGTTGACAATCGACGAAACGACCGATTCGGCGAAGGCTCGCGCCATTCGCTCGACCGCCGGGTCTTCTTCGTTAAAAAACGAGCGCGGGTCTTCGGAAAACTCGAACGAATCGCGGAAGATGAAGTTTTGATTGTCGTATAAAATTTTATTTTCCTGCAAATCTCTGACCGTCACGGCGACGACAATCGTCACTTCATAAATGCGCGCGCGACCTTCGCGGTCGAGCAGAACGCCCGTGAAATTGAAATCCCGAATTACGCCTTCGACCACGGCGTCGGCGTCTTCGCGACTTCCCTGCACCTTCACGCCGCGCGCGCGACGAATGATTTCCCTGGTCACGGCTTCGGTAAAACGCGACTCGACGCGATAACGAAGCCCGCGCGCTTCGAATTGAAACGCGGGCACGGCGACTTTTTTAATGCGTTTCGGTAAACCGGAATTCGTCACCGGCTTGTAACACTCGGTAAAGCCCGAAACAAGCAGGAAAGCTAAAACAATGACCGTCAAACGAATGAATTTCATAACTCTTTTTTGATTGCTTCGACGACTTTCAAAGCTTCGACCGTCGCTTTCACGTCGTGAACGCGAACGATATCTGCGCCGTTCCAGACGGCGATGCCCGCGCTCGCCAAGCTTCCGTTTAATCTTTCTCCGGTCGGCGCGTCGCCTAAAATTTTTCCGATAAAAGATTTTCGAGACGTGCCGACGAGCAGCGGAAATTCCGAAAACTCTTTTGTCAGTTTATCCAATTTTGCCAAAAGCTCTAAGTTCTGATTGAAAGTTTTGCTGAATCCGATGCCGGCGTCCAGCGCTATCTGTTCCCGCTTTACGCCGAAGCTTTCGGCTTTTTCGATGCTCCGGCGAAAACCTTCGGAAACTTCTTTTAAAACGTCCGCGACCGGCTTTTGTTTGTGCATCGTCTCAAAATCGCCGCGCAGATGCATCAAAACCAAGCCCGCGTTTTTCGCCGCCGCAACCGACGCGATTCTCTCATCAAAGCGCAAGCCGGAAACATCGTTGATAATTTCCGCGCCCGCTTCAATTGATTTTTCGGCGACTTCGGATTTGCTCGTATCAATCGAAATTGGAACGTCAAATCTTTTCGTCAAGGCTTCAATCACCGGCACGACGCGCCGGATTTCTTCGGCGGACGAAACTCTTTCGCTCGCCGGTCGAGTGCTTTCGCCGCCGATGTCGAGGACTCCAGCGCCTTCCGCGACGAGTTTTTCGGCTTGCCGCAAAGCCGCGTCAATCGAAAAAAACTCGCCGCCGTCGGAAAAACTGTCGGGCGTGACGTTTAAAATCGCCATCACCAGAGTTTTTTCCAGCGAAATTCTGCGGCGCGTGGTCTGCCAATACTTCATAAGGCAAAAGGTAGAAGGTAAATGGCAAAAAGTAAAAGGCAAAAGTGAAGAAAGTTACTTCCTTACTTTTGCCTTTTACTTTTACCTTTTGCCTTGCCTGCTTACGCAGTAGCCGGATTGTTCGGCGTAATCGGCGGCAGAATCGGTTTCTTGAACGGATTCAAAGAGCCTTCGCCGTCGGCTTTCTGCGGCGTTCCGCCGTCGTCTTTGCTTGATTCGGTTCCGTCTTCGTCCAGCGGCAATCCAGCTACCACGCGGCGAATCTGAACGCCGTCGAGCGTTTCGCGTTTAATCAATTCTTCCGACAAGCGCACCATCGCTTCGCTGTTTTCAGTAATAATGGTGCGGGCGCGCTCGTATTGCTCGGAAATGATTTTCTGCACTTCCTGGTCGATGCGAATCGCCGTGTCTTCGGAATAATCGCGGTGTTGGGAAATCTCGCGTCCCAGAAAGATTTGCTCTTCCTTTTTGCCGAAGGTCAAAGGACCGAGCTCCGACATTCCGTATTCGCAAACCATCGAGCGAGCCAGCTCCGTCGCGCGCTCGATATCGTTTGAAGCGCCGGTCGTGATATGGTCGGCGCCGAGATAAATCTCTTCGGCGATGCGTCCGCCCATAAAGATTGCGATTTGGCTCAGCAGATACTCTTTCGTATAGCTGTGACGGTCGCCTTCGGGCAATTGCTGCGTCACACCGAGCGCCATTCCGCGCGGAATAATCGAAACTTTATGCACCGGGTCAGCCGAAGGAACTTTCAGACCGACCAGAGTGTGACCGGCTTCGTGATAAGCGGTCAGACGTTTTTCGGCGTCCGAGATAACCATCGACTTTCGTTCCGCGCCCATCAAAACCTTGTCTTTCGCGATTTCAAAATCCGACATCGTGACGACTTTTTTGTTGTAACGCGCCGCGTTCAGAGCCGCTTCGTTGACGAGATTCGCCAAATCCGCGCCGGTAAATCCGGGCGTGCCGCGAGCGATGATATTCACATCGACGGCTTCATCGAGCGGAATCTTGCGCGTGTGAACTTTCAAAATGCCTTCGCGCCCGCGAACGTCGGGACGACCGACGACCACGCGGCGGTCAAAGCGTCCGGGACGAAGCAGCGCCGGGTCGAGCACGTCCGGTCGGTTGGTCGAAGCGACTAAAATTACGCCGTCGTTCGATTCGAAACCGTCCATTTCAACCAGCAATTGATTCAAAGTCTGCTCGCGCTCGTCGTGTCCGCCGCCGAGACCTGCGCCGCGATGACGACCGACGGCGTCGATTTCGTCGATGAAAATAATACACGGCGCGTTTTTCTTGCCCTGTTCAAAAAGGTCGCGCACGCGCGAAGCGCCGACGCCGACAAACATTTCGACGAAGTCCGAACCGGAAATCGAAAAGAACGGGACGTTCGCTTCACCGGCGATGGCTTTCGCCAGAAGAGTTTTGCCCGTTCCCGGAGGTCCGACCATCAGGACGCCTTTCGGAATGCGTCCGCCGAGTTTTTGGAATTTTTGCGGGTCTTTTAAGAATTCGATGATTTCCTGCAATTCTTCTTTCGCTTCTTCGACGCCCGCCACGTCTTTAAACGTGATGCGTTTCTGCTGGTTGTTCAGCAGCTTGGCGCGCGATTTTCCGAAGCTTAAGGCTTTGTTTCCGCCCGCCTGCATCTGCCGCAGCGTAAAGACTAAGAATCCGACCAGGAGCAGAAACGGCAGCGCCTGAATCAGGATAATCCAGAAATAATTGCTGGAAACCGGCTCTTCGTTGTATTTGTTTGGCGAGCCTGTATTTGCCTTGTTGTAATCGCGAATA
>DASVWG010000058.1:0-4649 GCA_036389695.1 Pyrinomonadaceae bacterium | reverse complement strand
TTCGTTATTTTTCGTATGACTTAATCTGCCCGGTGATTTCGGATTATTCTTTTCTCCTGAAAACCCATTTATAGTTTCTGGTGTCATCCGAATTAATGACGCCGATAACATTACTCGTGCTGATGATAATCAGCGTTTTCTTATCTTCCGACAAAATATATCTCTCGTTCGTTCGAATCTGCCAGTTAGAATTCGGGAGCATGGTTTCCGTGAATTCTCTGACCAGCACGCCTTTTTTCCAAAAGGACTTGGATGTCACTTCCTGAGTTTTCACTCTGAAATAAGGCTGATTTTTCTCGCCGCGCTTGTCGGTGTATAAGATTAAATCCGCCGATATATTTTCATTCTTCAAAATCGCGCTGCGGGTAATTTTTATTTGCGGCTCGGCATGAACTATGACGAGCGTGTAATCCTTAAAATCCCGCTTAAAATCGTTGGCGACCTGCGAGGCTTTAGCGTCAAAAATCCAGGTGCCGGTGAAATCGGGGTTTGCCCGCGGCGATTTGTCCTGCGCGGCGATACAAAAATTTAATAATAATATTGCCGGAATCAAAAAAACAATTTTCTTCATACGTCTGCTTTTCTTTCGATAAAAAATTCCGGGAGCATTTTAACTTACGGCGAACGAAAAAGTTAAATTTTCCTTTAAAACCGCAAATAAAAGCGGGCGCGAAAATGAGTAAAGCAGTGTTCATTTTCGCGCCGTTTGTCTATAGGTTAATTCGCTCGTTTATCTAATGAACCGAGCCGTTGCCGCCGCCGTTCATTCCGGGCTTCAGGACGACTTTGATGCACGAATCCTGTTTATGCTTGAACATCTCGTAGCCTTTCGCCGCGTCGTCAAGCGACATTTCGTGCGTAATGATAAACGACGGGTCAATCTCGCCGTTCTGGATTTTCTCCAGCAGCATCGGCATATATTTCTGCATATGCGTCTGCCCGGTTTTCCACGTCAAGCCTTTGTTCATAAACGCGCCGATTGGAATTTTATCGCCCGCGCCGACGTAGACGCCCGGCATCGAAATCGTTCCGCCTTTGCGGCAGCTCATAATCGCCTGCCGAATCACGTGCACGCGGTCGGTCGCCATCATCGTCGCGGTTTTGACGGCGTCTAAAACTCCGTCAATCTTGCCGCCCGCCAGCGCCTCGCAGCCGACAGAATCGATACAACGGTCAGGTCCGCGCCCGTTGGTCATTTCCATTAAACGCTCGTAAACGTCGACTTCGTCGAAATTTATCTGCTCCGCGCCGCTTTCTCTTTCCGCCATTTCGAGGCGTTCCGGCACGTTGTCGATGGCGATGATGCGTTCCGCGCCGAGCATCCGGCAGCTTTTCATCGCAAATTGTCCGACCGGACCCGCGCCCCAGACGGCGACCGTGTCGCCCGGTTCAATCTCGGCGTTTTCCGCCGCCATATAACCGGTCGGAAAAGCGTCGGACAGAAACAAAACTTTCTCATCCGGCAGCCCGTCGGGAATTATCAACGGTCCGACATCGGCAAACGGGACGCGCAGGTATTCGGCTTGTCCGCCCGCAAAACCGCCGGTCAGATGCGAATAACCGAAAATTCCGGTCGGCGAATGTCCCATCATCTGGCGGGCGATTTCCGCATTCGGATTCGAGTTATCGCAACAGGAATACAAACCTTTCTGACAAAAGAAACATTCGCCGCAGGAAATCGTAAAAGGCACGACGACGCGGTCGCCGACTTTCAGATTGCCGACGCCGCTGCCGACTTCGACGACTTCGCCCATCGGCTCGTGTCCGAGAATGTCGCCCTTTTCCATCGTCGGCATAAAACCGTCGAGTAAGTGTAAATCGGAGCCGCAGATTGCCGTCGAAGTAATTTTTATAATTGCGTCGCGGGCATTTAATATTTTCGGGTCGGGAACTTCCTCGACTCTGACGTCGTTTGTTCCAAACCAACAAAGTGCTTTCATTATCTAACCTCCTTGAATTAAAAAAACAAAAGGAGAGAAATTAATTAATTAAAATAGCGAAATACCATTTAATATCCGTAAACTTTCTCTCTTCGAACGAAACTCATTTATTAAGCTTTTCGCCGGAAAAGTTTTACGACTCATTTCCGGTTTCCGCCGCAGGCTGGCGCGCCGAAGACTGTCCGACCGTGGTCGGCGCAGGCGGATTTTTCGCCGCGCCCCAATCCTCTGTGCTGAGCGCCTGGGCGCACATAATGTCCAGAGCGGTGACGCCGAGAACGGCGATTGTCGCGCCGGTCAGACGAGTTTTATTATTTTCCGGCGACATAAACGCCGCGCCCAGATAAGCCAAATCAATCGCGTCGCCGCCGACGCGCGTCCAGACCGATTCGGTCGGTTTCTGCTGGCTCAAAATGCCGATTCCGTGCGCGATTTCGCGCAAGCCGAGCAGCGGCAGAAAAGACCGGAACCTCGGGCTGACGCCAATCAATTCGCCGACCTGCGCGGGCATTAATAGTTCCGATAAGCCGAGCGCGATGCTGAAAACGCCCAGACCTTTAGCGAGCTTTCCCGTCGCGACGTTCGCCGTGCTGCGGTATTTCAGTTCGGTCGCGTATTCGCCGGAATCCGGCTCCTGTTTATATCTCGGACGCTCGGCTTCAAAAACCGTCTGCTCGCTTGTTTGTTGTTGATTAGCCTGATTTTCGCCGTTTGATTCTGTTTGCTGATTTTGCTGTTGTGTTGCTGTTGCCATTATTTTCTTCCCCTTTTTCGATTTATTCTTTCGGCTTTTGACTGAGAAAAACCGTAATGCCGCATTTTCATAAAATTCGTAGAAAATGCGGCATTTCCAACAACTGTTCCGGGAATTTTTTTCAATCCCCGTCAATCCTGTTTCAAAACTGAAATTATAACAGCTCGGGCGTCGGCGGTTTGTTCGTTAGCAGACAGAAGAGATAGAATTATAAAAATTCAAAACCATTTATCGAGGAGAAAATATGCAGGAAATTACCGCCACCGAATTGAAACGCCGAATGGACGCGGGCGACGACATTCAACTGATAGACGTGCGCCAGCCGAACGAATACGCCTTTGCCAAAATCGAAGGCGCAAAATTGATTCCGCTCGGCGAACTGATGAACCGTTTGGACGAAATCGACGAGACGAAAGAAACCGTCGTCCATTGCCACGCCGGCGGACGCAGCGCCCGCGCCATCGACGCCATGCAGCGCGCCGGCTTCAAGGGCGAATTAAAAAATCTACAGGGCGGTATCACCGCCTGGTCGGACGAAGTCGACCCGACAGTTCCGAAATACTGAAACAATCGAAAACCGGTAAGTATTCTTTGCCCGAGCAGGCAGGCGGCTTTTCGCGAAAAGGCAAATATGGCTTATGAAATTCATCTGAAGCGCGTCAATGACGGTGAGCCGATAACTCTGTCCGAATGGAAAGCCGCCGTCGAAAAACTGGAAAACGTTCGGCTCTCAACCGAAGATTTGGTGATGACGAATCCTTCCACCGGAGACGTCATTCGCCTTCCCAATGCGGAAGGCGACGCCGAAATCTTCTTTCCCGAAGAATCAAAATGGAGACGCGTTTATCGCTGGCGCGAGGGCAGAATTACTTTTAAAGGCTCACCGGGCTTTGATAACCCGAACGACACGCTAAGGCAAACGACACGATTGCTGGCGACAATTCTGGATGCCAAAATTACCGGTGACGGCGGCGAGTTTTATGATTAACTGCCGCCTGACTTCGCTGTTCTCACTTATCAGTTAAATTTATTTCCTCGCTCATCCGGACGATTTTCATACCTTCTTCGACTTTTGTGCGGCAGGCGAGCGCGGGTTTTTCGCCGTTTTCCGTTCCAAGCCAAATCTGGCAGTTGGCGCAGTCGCCGTTCCAGCAAAATTCGCCCATCGAAATCGCTTCCAGCGCGAGATATTGAAAACAGCGCAGCAGATTGTTGTTTTCGGGAACGCTGGCGGTTTTGCCCGAAATCTCGATTTCGATTAGACGGTCGAAAGGCTCAAAAATGTCCTGAAAATCTTCGATGTTCATTTTTCGTTTTCTTTTATTTACTGCAAATTATTTTCGCCGGTTGCCAGAGTTTGCAGCTTCTCTTTCTGTTCAAGAATATAAGCGACGAAGGCGCGAATCGGCGCGGATTGCGCGCCTTTGAGCGAAACCATCGCGACCGAGCGTTTCAGTTCGTGTCGTTTGATTCTAACCTCGGCGAGCTTTCCGTTTTCGATTTCTTCGCGCACCGTCCACGAAGGCATTAACGAAACGCCTAAATCGTGTTGAATCATCCATTTGACGAAATACGTGTCGTTTGATTCGAGCGCCGTTTCCGGCTCGACCCGGACTTTTTTGAAAAAGTCGTCGGTCGCGCGGCGAATCGACGCGCCGCGCTCGAATAAAATCCAGCGTTCCTTTTCCAGCTCCCGAATCTGCACTTCCCGCTTTTCCGCGAGACGATGTTTTTTGCCGACGACCAGAACCAGCTCGTCTTCAAATAATTGAACGACTTGCAGCGTCGGCGAATAAACCGCAATCGAGGCGAAGCCGACGTCCGCCACGCCATTTAAAATATCTTCCACGGTTTGCTCGGTGCTGGTCGTCGTGCGAAAAATCAGCTCGATATTCGGATTCGCTTCCATAAAATCTTCAAACAGCGGCGCGAAGAGATAAACGAGCGCCTGCGTG
>DASVWG010000057.1:0-29872 GCA_036389695.1 Pyrinomonadaceae bacterium | reverse complement strand
GCGGGTTTAACGGCGTGAGAATCATCGAACACGGCGGCAGTATGGACGACGGTTATTCGGCTCTGATGACGCTCGCGCCGGAAAAAAATATGGGAATTTTCATCGCCTGCAACACCGAGTCCGGCGCTTTCGGCATGGCTGGCGCGGTAAAAAACGCGTTTCTGAATCGCTATCTTCCGGCGTCCGTCAAATCCGAAACGAAACCGTCAATGAAAGTTTCCGGCGCCGACGTTCAGCGCTTCGCGGGAAAATATCGCCCGAACATTTATTGCCACACCTGCCCGCCGAATACCGCTTATTTTCCCGAACCGTTCGAAGTCAAAGCGAACGACGACGGCACGCTTTCGTTTCAAGGCGAGCGCTGGCGGCAAATCGAGCCTTTGCTTTTCGAGGTCATAAACACCACGCGAACCGAAAACACGCGGCTCGGCTTCCGCGAAAACAAAAAGGGCGAAATCACGTATATGTTTCAGGATACATACTACGTCTACGAAAAAGTCTCGCCCTGAGACTTTGGAGAATCAATAAATATAAAAAAGGAAAATAATATGAAGAAACCGGCTTTAATACTTTTTATCGTTCTGACTTTCTGCGCGTTAAATATTCACGCGCAAACAACAACTCCGGCGACCAATGACCCGCGCGAGGCGATTAAACAAACCGCGCTCGATTACATCGAAGGCTGGTATGAAGGCAACGGCGAGCGAATGGAGCGCGCGCTGCATCCCGATTTAGCCAAGCGCATCGTCCGCAACGACGACAAAGGCAACAGCCGCCTCGAAAATATGAGCGCGATGAGTCTGGTGCAGGTGACACGGCGCGGATTCGGCAAGCAGACGCCGAAAGAACAGCAGCAAAAAGACGTCACGATTCTCGATATGATGGAAAATTCGGCGGTCGTCAAAGCCGAAATGCGCGACTGGGTCGATTATATGCAAATGGGCAAGCTCAACGGGCGCTGGGTGATTATCAATGTCCTTTGGGAAATGAAGCCGCCGAAAAAATCCTGATAAAATTGGGGCGCGAAAACCTTTCTACAATAGATAGTATCCTAAAGTTGTGGCGCTGGAGATTTCGGATAAATTTTCACCGCCGAGACACGGAGCGGGCGCAGAGATTCGCAGAGATTTTCTCCGCGTTTCTCGGCGCAACCTCTGCGTCTCGGCGGTGAAATAGTTTTCTAATCTCTATGCACTACAAAATTAAAACACCATTCTACTACAAATGTAGTTGACGCCGGACGCGTTTTTGTTTTATATTAACTTTCCATACTACAAATGTAGTAGAAAGAGATAAAAAATGCGTCAAAAAATCAGCGAGCGCGAGCTCGACGTTTTACAGGCTTTATGGCAGATTGGCGAAGCCGCCACGATTGCGGAAGTTCATCGCCGCCTGCGCGAAACCGGCATCGAGCTGGCTTACACGACGGTGCAGACGATGCTCTGCCGTCTGGAAACAAAAGGCGCGGTCGCCCGCGACGACTCCGCGCGACCGCAGCGCTTTCGCCCGCTCGCGAAAGAGCCGACGACCGTCGGCGGCGCGATTGAAAATCTCGTCAGGCGTTTTTTCGGCGGCTCGGTCGAAGCCCTGGCGACGCGTCTGGTCGAAGAAGAACTCAGCCCCGAACAAATCGGACGCATTCAAACATTGATTGCCGCGCAGCGCCGGAAAGGAGACGGAAAATGAGCGTTTTCTCCGGGCTTGTCATCGACGCCCTCAGGCTGGCAATCAATTCCGCGATTATCGGCGCGGCTTTGTCTTTGGGCGCGTGGCTGGCTTTTCGCCTCGCGCCGAATCTGCATCCGCGAATTCGCTACGCGCTGGCGGTCGCATCTTTTTTTGCCGCCGTCATCTTCCCTGTTTTCGCCACCTTTCAAATCTTCGAGCGAAACGCGCCGCCGACGTTTATTTTCCTAAATTCACAGATTGAAAATTCCGCCGAAATCGGAATTGAAAGCGCAAAAGATTTCTCCGCTCAGCCGCCTTTAAATCAAAATCCACCGCCTGCGACAGAATCTTTTTCCGCCGAAATTCCCGCTACGCGTCCCGTCATAACAATCAGCCCGGCGCTCGCAAACTTTTTTTTGCTGTTGTGGTCAATCGTCGCTTTTTTGCTTCTGGCGCGGGAGATTTTCGGACATCTGAGCTTTTTAAAAATGCGGCGCAAATGGCAGCCTGCCGGTGAAACCGCGCGCCGGTGGCTTCAGCTTCCGGATGACGCAAACGTTTACCTGAGCGACAGCGAAAGTCCTCTGGCGATTGGCTTTTTCCGCACGGCAATCGTTTTGCCCGCGCGCCTGTGTGAAGATTTATCAATCGAAGCGGCGCGGCAAATCGCGCGGCACGAATTGAATCATTTAGAGTGGCGCGACCCGTCCGTCAATGCCTTGCTGCGTATCATCCGCGCGTTATTCTGGATAAATCCGTCGCTCTGGTATCTGGAGCGCGCGGCGCGTCTGGAGCGCGAAGCCGCCGCCGATTTTGCCGTCGTCGAAAACGGAAATTTCGCGCCGGAAACAATCGCCGCATATGCCGAGGCACTGGTCGAGGTCGCGAAATGGTCTGCCGGTTCGACCGCCGCACGGCGGCGATTCGGATTCGTCGCTACCGAAGCGGGCAGGCGAAGCGGGCTGGAAAAACGCGTGCGCCGTTTGTTTCAAGCCTCGACTCGTCTCGATTTTCTGCGCCGGACGCTGGCGTTTTCGGCTTTTTGCGCGGCGCTGTGCGGCATATATTTTCTGCCGCTCGCATCGTCGGCAAATTTATCGAACGACGCGCGGATTGCTGCCGAATCCGGCGACGAAAGTTTTTTTCCGTTAGCCTCAGGCGAAAACGCCGCGCCGGAAATTTTAAGATTAGATAATTCTTCGACGCTTCCGACAAACCGCATTTCCGAATCTTTCACGCAAACGCTGCGAAACATCATCGGCATTCAGGAATCCGAACAGGCGAAAAATAAACCTGAAAATATCGAGACGGTCGAGAATTCGAGCGAAACGCCGCAGCCGAATGCTCCAGTTGAAAATTTATCAATTAAAAATGCTCCCGCTGCGCCGATAAACACAAGCGCGCAGCCGTCCTTCGCGCCGACGCCGCCGGATATCGAAACTGCGGCGCGACCCGAACAAACTGCGCCGCAAAATTACGAAGCGCCGCCCGATTTTATTCGCGACGGGATGGCTTCGGTCGGCTACCCGAATTTGTCGGATGAAGAAATCGCGGCGCTCAAACGAGTCGGCGCGAGTCACTTTACGGTGCGCGAGCTTGCTTCGGTCGGCTACACAAACCTTTCCGTCAAAACGCTGGTTCGGCTGCGGGAAGCGGGCGTCAACGCGGCGTATATCAAAGAAATGCGGGCGCTCGGATACGATAATTTATCGCCGGAAATGCTCGTCGATTTTCGCTGGCACGGCGTTTCGGGCAGTTTTATTCGAGAGATGGCGGCGCTCGGATACGGCAATTTAGCGGCGAAAATGCTAATCGATTTTCGGCGAAATTCGGTCAGCGCGTCATACATCAACGAAATGCGCGCGCTCGTCAAAGGCGGCATTTCGGCAGATGAAATAGCCGATATGAAATGGCTCGCCGTTTCGAGAGAGTTTATTGCCGAGCTCGCCGCGCACGGCTACAAAAATCTGACGGCGAATCAGCTTATCAATATGCGGCAGCACGGCGTCACGACGGCTTTTATCGAAAAAATGCGGGCGCGCGGCGGCGGCAAAAATTATTCGGCAAACGATTTGATTTCGATGCGCATGAACGGCGAGAAATAGACCTTTAGCGACAGCTTCAAAAGACTGTTAAATCAGCCCTAAAAGGAACGAATAAAATGAAAAAACTATTAATTCTCAGCGCTTTGGCGCTGTGTTTCGGATACGCGTCCGCTCAAATCAGTCCGGCGCAGAATGCGGCGAATAAAGTGACCGCGTTCGTCAATGTCAACGTCGTGCCGATGGACAAAGAGCGCGTTTTATATAATCAAACCGTCCTTGTGCGCGACGGGCGAATCTCGGAAATCGGCGACGCCAAAAAAGTGAAACTGCCGAAAAACGCCGTGCGCATTGACGGGCGCGGAAAATTTTTAATGCCCGGTCTCGCGGATATGCACGCGCATCTGAATTCGCCGCACGAATTGCCGCTTTATCTGGCAAACGGCGTGACGACCGTCTATAACCTGAACGGTCAGCCGTCGCATCTTTTGTGGCGCGACCGCGCCCGCAAAGGCGAGATGCTCGCGCCGACCATTTACACCTGCGGTCCGACGATTCGCACCGCGAAAACCGCCGAAGATGCCCGACGCATCGTCGAAGAACAATCGCGCGCCGGTTACGATTCAATCAAGATTTACTCTTTCGTCTCAAAGGAAGCTTATCCGGTTTTAGTCGAAGAAGCGCGAAAGCGAAAAATGCTAATCGTCGGTCACATTCCGCGCGAGCCGAAATTTGAAGACGTGATGAAAACCGGCATGGCGATAGCGCACGCCGAAGAATTCGTCTACACCTTTTTTAATAACAACGTGGATGACGACAGCCGTCTCGCCGAAGTCGTCAAAATGACGCGCGAAAATAATGTTCCGGTGATTCTGACGCTGGTCGCCTTTGACCGCATCATTCGTCAGGCGGAAGATTTACCCGCGCTTCTGGCGTCGCCGGAAATCAAATATCTGGCGCCGTGGGTGCGCGAGAGCTGGCAGCCCGGAAAAAATCTCTACCAGCAAAGATTCGCCAACGCGGAAAGCATCAATTATTTGAAAAAATCAATCGCGCTGCAGAAAAAAATGGCGCAGGCTTTCCGGCAGGCGGGCGTCCGGATTATGGTCGGCACGGACGCGATGAATATGGGCGTCGTGCCGGGATTTTCGGTTCACGAAGAATTGCGGAATCTCCTGGAAATCAATTTCACGCCGTTTGAAGCGCTCCGCGCGGCGACGCGCAATCCGGCGGAATTTCTGCAGCCGGGCGAGTTCGGAACGATTTCCGCCGGAAGACGCGCCGATTTGATTTTGCTTGACGGAAATCCTCTGGAAGACGTCTCGCGTGCGTCGCGCCCCGCCGGTGTGATGGCTCGCGGGCGCTGGCTTCCGGCAGACGCTCTGCGCCGGATGCTGGACGAAGTTTCGGCGGATTACGTCAAGGAAGAACAATTCGTCAAGGCGAATTTTGCCCGCGACCCGGCGCAGATTTTTAATTATCTGAGCGAAAACGACCCGTTCAATAATCTGCTGAACGAATCGACGGCGAATCTCGTCGTCGAACAGGGCGCGGGCGAATTCCGGAAAGTTTTCGAGCAGGCAAAGTCGGTCAATCAAAAATCGAATCCGATTCAGGAAGAATTTATCAACAATCTGGGCTATCGCCTTTTGGGGCGAAACAAAACCAGAGAAGCTATCGAAATTTTCAAGCTCAACGTCGAAGCTTATCCGAAATCGGGCAATACATACGACAGCCTGGCGGAAACTTATCTGGCAACCGGCGAAAAAAAGCTCGCCTTCGAGTTTTACAAAAAAGCTCTGGAAGTAGAGCCGAATTACCCGAACGCCAAAGTCGCCGCCGAGATTTTGAAAAAGCTGGAAGCGGAGTTAAAGACGGATTCTCCGAAATAAAAAAGAAGAATTTACAGGGATAAATAAAAATCTATTTCTTATCTCTGACAATCGCCGTCATCCCTGTAAATTCTTCTTTGAAAATCTCTTTTTCGTTTTCGGTCAAACGGTTTCAGCTAAGCTGGAAAAGCGTCGCAAAACAGCCTGAATAAATATTATACAAACGCCCGTTTACCTGCAAGAAGAAAGTTTTACAGGTAAAAACGCGGAATGCGGAACGATGAATTGCGGTTTCAATCAATCGAATTCATCGTTCCACATTCCGCGTTTAGGAAGCGTTTCTGCACTTATAAATCCGTTAGAAAATAAATTTATAGAAAGTGTCGAGAACATACTGAAATGCGCCCGGCTCTTCCGCCGCAACCGTAGTTGTCGTTTCAGCGCGAAGTCCCGAACCGAAATAACCGGAGCGAGTTCCCGAACCGATTGTTCCGCCGCCGTCGGCATAAACGCCGTTTGCCGCGCCAAATACAAGCACCGCCATTATAAAAAATTTGCGGATTAAGTTTTGTTTCTTCATTTATGATTTCTCCTCTGATTTCTTTGAATTTATAAAAAGCCGTTTCGAGTGAAACAGTCTTTCAAATAATATAGTCGCTCCCGGCAAATGAGAAAGACAAAAGTGATGAGTCGTAAGCGATAAGTGATAAGTGATAGGAAAAACAGTTTCAGTTCACAGCTCTTCCTTAGCGCCCGTCATTTATCACCTGCCACTCTATAATGAAACTTCATAACCGACGTCTTCGTTAAATCAACGTAAAAATTTTGTAACCGAAATGAAAACGGCGGCGTCTTTTGTTGCGACTGTTATTCAAATATCAATCTGAAAACTCAAAATGGATTATTCGACAGCCTGGCAGGAAAAAAATTTTATGCCTGATGCGGACGCCGAAAGCGCCGAGATACGAGCACGCGCCGAAAACACGGACAGACGCCTGGTCGAGCTTGTGCTGGCGGGCGACGAGACGGCTTTCGAGCAGATTTTCGAGCGTTATAAACGTCTCGCCGCAAGCGTCGCCAGCCGCTATTTTCAGCGACCGGAACAAATCGAAGAGATTATTCAAATCAGCTTTACGAAAGCGTATTTCGAGCTGAAAAATTTTCGCGGGGCGCACAATGCTTCGATGGCGAGCTGGCTGGCGCGCATCGCGACCAACGCTTGTCTGGACGCGCTGCGGAGTCAAAACCGGAAATCGGAAAATCTGCTTTACGACTTGACCGAGCCGGAAATCGAAATTTTGTTTGCCGCCGCGCCCGGCAATGGCAAAAACACCGAAAAATCTCTGGTCGAGCGCGATTTGGCGGAGAAGCTTCTCGCGCGGCTCGCGGCAGACGACCGCGCGATTTTGCAGATGCTCGACGCCGAGGAAATGAGCGTCAGCGAAGTGGCGGAAATTACCGGCTGGTCAAATTCGAAAATCAAGATTCGCGCCTTTCGCGCGCGGCGCGCGCTACGAAAAATCCTCAGAAAATTTTTGTAACCAAACGCGCGTTCGAGACGTCTTCTGGAGCGGAGAATGAACAGACAGAATTTACAAAACAAAAAGCTCGATGAAATCGGGCGCAAGCTGCTGGAAACGGCACGCGTGCCGAACGACGAGCTCGACCGAATAGTCGCCGCGCCGAAGCTTTTTGACGCGGTGAAAGCCGGAATCAAAGCCGAACAGCGCGAGCGTCAATCGAAAACATTTTCCGGCAACGGGCTGAGTTTGCTCAATTGGAATTGGCAAAAAACTGTCGCGGCGATAGCTGTTTTGATGTTCTTCGCGCTCGGCTTAATCGTTTTTACAAACCGCGATTCGTCGCCGACTTCGGCGCAGCAAATCAATCCGCCGCAAATCCAAATGCCAGTCGCGCCCGCCGAAATTTCGCCGCCGATAGAAAATCCTGAAGCGCCGCCGGAAATTGTCAAAACGAAAAATTCCGGGCGCAAAAATCATGTTATTTTCCGGAAAGCGGTTTTCAAAGATGAACCCGCCGTTTTGCCTAAACGGAAGCCGCAAAGAAATAAACCTGTAAAACCGCAGCCGGAGAGCGAGCCGGAAGGCGAATTTTACGCGCTGGCGCACGCCGGAATGCCGGGCGAAACGGGAGAGAATTTGCGCATCGTTCGCGCCGAGCTTTCGCGCTCGTCGCTGTTTGCGCTCGGCGTCAACCTGCCGATTGAAAACGAATCCGAAAAAATTAAAACGGATTTACTGGTCGGCGCGGACGGCATCGCCAAAGCGATTCGATTTGTGAAGTAGTTTTTATAGTTTAGAAGGAGAAAAAATGAAATATTTATTTTTAGTTTTACTATGCGTTATAACTTTAGCCGCGTCGGCGCTGGCGCAGCAAACCGCTGCGTCGAAAGTGACGGCGGAAATTATCGCCAGCAGCTCGACGTCGCTCGTCAAAGGCGCGCCGTTTTCGGCTGAGGCAATCAGCGAAAGCACGCAGATTCTCGCCGACGGCAACAAAATTTCGCGGAGCTTTACGGTTCGAATGTATCGCGACAGCGAAGGTCGTTTTCGCCGCGAAGAAGTTCCGGGCGCGAGCGGAACGGGCAGCCTGCTCGGTTCTCACCAGATGATTTCCATTTTCGACCCGGTCGCCAATCAAAGGCTTATACTAGACCCGACAAAGAAAACCGCCCGCCGCATGCCCGTTCCGGCAGGAATGGCGGAAGGCGCGTTCATCGTCAACGGTCAGTCGATGAGTCCTGCCGTGCGCGCGCAGGTTGAAACGAACGCCATCCAGCGAACCAGTGTCGTCGTTCTGCCGACGGTGGCTTTAACGACGAGCACGACGGGCGGCAAGCCCGAATCGCTCGGCACGCGTAATTTTGACGGCGTGGATGCCGAAGGCACGCGCACCGTGACGACGATTCCCGCCGGAGCGATCGGCAACGAGCGCCCGATTGAGACGGTTTACGAAAAATGGTATTCGAAAGAGCTGCAGCTCATCGTTTATTCCAAACTGACCGACCCGCGTTTCGGCGAGCAAATCTACCGGATGGAAAACATCAGCCGCAATGAGCCGGACCGTTCGCTTTTCACCACGCCTTCGGATTACAAGCTCATCACCGAGCCGACGTATAATGTCCTGACGACGAGACCGACCTACATTCCGCGCGCGCCCGGCGCTATCATGACGCCAGGCACTGTCGTCACAACGACGCCGCCCGACGCCGTAACCGTGCCGAAACCGGAATAAAAATGCCTGTTCTCTGCCTGGAAAACTTTGGATGACTGAAAAAGAGGCTCGCGCGTGAGCCTCTTTTTTATCCTGCTAAAACTTTTTGTCGACTCAGCCGCAGAAATAGTAAATCGTGAATCGTGAATCGTAAATCGTAAATAGACTTTAAATTTTCCATTCACAATTTACTATTTACTATTCACGATTCACGATTTACGATTCACGATTTACGATTCACGATTTACGATTCACGATTCACGATTCACAATTTATCCGCCGACGTGAACGCTCGGGCGGCGTTCCGGGTCGGGTTCGGCTTGGCGCAGTATTTCTCTCGTGACGGGCGCGGTGTCGCCTTCGCCGAAAAGGATGTATCGGAACAGGTATTTCGCCGGATTGCCCTCGCTCCAGCCGAAATAGACGTGCGGGATTTTTCCGGTCGTATCGCGCAGATGGAGCAGCAGCGCGGCGATGGCGTTCGGCACGGCGGGCGCGTGCGTGCGCAGGATTTTATAACCGGCGATGTCCACGCCCTGAATTTTCAGCCTGCCTTTAAATTCCGAAGCGTCGCCCAATTCGATTTCGTAAAAAAGAATCGGGTCACTCGAAGGAATGTGATTATCGACGCGCTTTTCGTGTTCCTTAAAGCGATATTCTTCGATGTCTCCGGTTTCGCGGCGGTTTGTGACAATGCGGATTTCGCCGCCGCGCGCCATTTCGTTGATAAATGCGCGCGCCGCGTCGTCAAATTCGATTTTCTCCACGCGCAGCTCGGTCGAACGCAGCGCGCGCGAAACGAACGAAGCCAGAATGATGGCAAAAATGAAAAATGAAGCAATCTTGATGCCGTCCGGTCGCTCGATAACGTTTGTAATCGTCGTATAAGCGAAGACAAAGGCAATTATCAGAAACGCCCATTTTGCCGCCTGTCTTTTTCGCCAGGCGGAAATCGTCACGGCAATCGCGGCTGAAGTCATCAAAACCAAAACGCCGGTCGCGTAAGCGCCGCCCTGCGCTTCGACGTTTGCCTTGAAAATAATCGTGACGGCGAAACAGATAGCGGCGAAAACCATAACGAGCGGACGCGTGGCGCGCGCCCAGTTTGGCGCCATACCGTAACGCGGCAGATAACGCGGCACGATATTCAGCAGTCCAGCCATCGCGGATGCGCCCGCAAACCACAAAATCAAAATCGTGCTGACGTCGTAAGCCGTGCCGAAAATATCGCCTAAATATTGATGCGCCAGAAAGGCGAGCGCGCGTCCCTGCGCTTTTCCGCCGTCCTGAAATTCGCCCGCCGGAATCAAGACGCTCGTGATAAAACTGCTGCAAATCAGAAAAAAGCTCATTACGAGCGCCGCCGTCATCAAAAGCCGGCGCGTGTTTTCGATGCGCTTCGGATTTTTAATCAAAGGCATCACGGCGACGCCGGTTTCAAAACCGGAAAGTCCGAGCGCCAGCTTCGGAAAAACCAGCAAAGCCAGAGCGATTATCATCATAATGCTTCGCGGCTCGCTTCCGCCCGTCGATGTCACTTGAGTGAAAAGCGCTTCTTTCCAATCAGCCAGAAGCGCCGGATTAATCGCTATTTGATAGACGCCGGTCGCAATCACGATAAAATTCAACAGTAAATAAGCCGTCACCAGAAAAACCGCGATGCCGATGGCTTCTTTAAAACCTTTCATAAAAACGCCCGCCAGAACCACGACTAAAAGCAGCGTGACCGGAATCGGATGGTCGAGAAAACTCAGGTGCGATTCGACAAAAGGATTGTGAATGATATGCTCGCTGGCGTCAGCCGCCGAAAGCGTAATCGTGATAACAAAATCCGTCGCGACAAAGCCGAGCAAAGCCAGCACGAAAAGCTTGCTTTTCCAGCGCGAAAGCAGATTTTCGAGCATCGAAATCGAGCCTTGCCCGTGCGGGCTTTCCGTCGCCACGCGGTTGTAAATCGGCAGCGCGCCGAAAAGCGTCAGCAAAATCAGAATCAGCGTCGCTACCGGCGACAGCGCGCCCGCCGCCATAAAAGCGATGCCGGGCTGGTAACCGAGCGTCGAAAAATAATCGACGCCCGTCAGACACATCACTTTAATCCACGAATGCTGCTGATGCTGTCCTTCGCCTTCGTAAGGCGCTTCCATCTCCTGCACGCCCTGCATCAGCCATTGTTTTAACCTGCTGTCGGGAATTGCTTCCATTTTGAATAACTCCGAAAAAAAATAAAAAGCCACACGCGCACCAGATGCGAATGTGGCTCAAATTAAAATGTAAAAATAAATTCTAAAATACTATTCCATGACGCCTGCGAGGTTAGCTGACGGGCTGGAATATGGAATTATTCTGCACTCTTAAAATCTATCGAGTCCTGCGCCCCTGTAAATGGTTCCCCCGCGTTGCCCGCTTAAATTTAAGCAGGAAACTTCGGCAATTCGATTTTCAAATTGCTAATAATACGCTTCGATAAACGAATCGACAATCGCATCTTAAAATGATTGCAAAAAAGTTATAAGTTTTTTATAAAGGTTGCGTAAATCTTTCATAAATAGACCTTTAGAAGCAAACTTTGCTAATGCAATAAGGGCGGAAACGCAGGCGGTGATGGAGCGTGTTCTTTATGTTAAGAGACACGCTCCATAACTGTCGCGTTTCTGCCTTTATCTTTCATTTAAATGAATCTTCATATCGCCGCCGTCGCGCAGTTTTTTTATCTTCCTCAATCTTATCCAGATAATGCGCGCCGCCGATAAGCAAGCCGAACGCGGAAAATAAAAGAATAAAACCGATATAATTAAGTCGCGTCAGCGCGTCGAAAACCGGAGTAACCGAGATTAACGCGACACCGAAAACTCCGATTGAGATTCCGCTGCAAAATCCAAAAGCGGAAAGCTTGTAATTGAAATTCCGATTCGTTTTTTGATAATCGCAAGCCGAAAATTTATTTATTTCCGAAGTAACTTCCACACTCATACGCACAATTTCCTTTTTCTCTTTCATCTTTCAATAACTGAAAATCAGAGAATAAAAAAAACTTCGTAAAGTGTGGGTAAAAGGTTCGTAAAATGTTTATAAGGAATTAAAGGCAGAAACCCGCGCGTCAGCAAGGGTGCAGAAAGATTGATGATTTGCGATTTCAGATTTCAGATTTGCCGTTATTTAAGGACCAATCTCAAATCGGCAATCGGAAATCTAAAATCGAAGCACCCTTGCTGACGCGCGGGTTTCTGCCTCTTTTCGTTTACGGGTTGAAGCGATAGCCGACCCACGGGTCGGTCAGAATGTAGCGCGGTTTTGACGGATTCGGCTCGATTTTTTTTCGCAATTGCCCGATAAAAACGCGCAGATATTCGTTTTGCTCGGTAAAATTTCCGCCCCAGACGGCGTCGAGCAGCGTACGGTGCGTGACGATTCTGCCTTGATTTTTTATTAAATAAACGAGCAGCTCAAATTCTTTCGGCGTCAGGTGAATTTCCTCGCCGCGCACGTAAACCTGACGCGCGTTGAGGTCAATCAGAAAATCGCCGGTTTCGATTTTCGTTTCGATTGCTCCGGCAGCCGACGGCGCGCGGCGCAGAGCCGCGCGAATCCGCGCCAGCAATTCATCAATGCTAAACGGCTTTGTAATATAATCGTCCGCGCCGGTGTCCAGAGCTTCGATTTTGATTTTTTCTTCGCCTTTGACCGACAAAACGATTATCGGAATCTGCGAAAAACGGCGCACTTCGCGGCATAATTCCAAGCCGTTCATCAAGGGCATCGTCAAATCCGTAATGATTAAATCCGGCGACCAATCGCGAAATAAATCCAGCGCCGATTCGCCGTCCGCCGCCGTCCGGACGTCAAACTGATTTATCGTCAAACTCTTTCGCAAAGCACGCAAAATCTGCGGCTCGTCGTCGACAACTAAAATGCGTTTGGCAATTTCCGTGCTCATTTAATCTCTCGAAATCTTCCCGTTCGGTTCGGCAAACTTTTGTTCGACGCCAATCGGCACCGTAAAAATAAACCTTGTGCCCGTGCCCTGTAAAGCGTCGGCGACGCGGATTTTCCCGTTATGCGCTTCGATGATACCTTTGGCGATTGCCAATCCCAAACCCGTCCCGCTCGGCGCGCGGTTTTCGCGGCTGACATTGCTGACGCGGAAAAATTTATCGAAGATATGCTCGCGCAGATTTTCGGGAATGCCCGCGCCTTCGTCCGAAACCGTAAATTCAAGCATTTCGTTAGCGCTGCGCTTCACCGAAATTTCGATATTCGTGTTTTCGGGCGCGTATTTCGAAGCGTTTTCGAGCAGATTATAAAGCACTTCGGCTAAAGCCTTCGAATCGGCGCGCAGCAGCGGCAAATCTTTTTCCACGTCGATTTTAATTTGGTAATTTTCCAGCAAAGGCTCGGCGCGAATCAGCGCGGCTTGGATAATTTCGCCCGCCTCGCTCAATGTCCGGCGCAGATTCAGTTCTCCGGCTTCGATGCGCGCCAGCTCGACCATTCCTTCGATAAAGTGATTCAGGCGGTCGGTTTCCTCGTTGATGATTTCAAAAAACTCGTGCCGACCTTCCGTGCCGAGCTGAAATTTTCCTTCGTCCGGTTTCTCGTCGTCCAGAAGCGTCGTAATCGAGGTTTTGATTGAAGTCAGAGGCGTGCGCAAATCGTGCGTCACGGCATCGAGCAAAGCCGATTTCAGCTTTTCGCTGCGGCGCAGGGCTTCGGCTTCGCTCGCCCGCTCGAAGGCTTCCTGAAGCTCCCGGTAAAGCCTCTCGATTTCCTGTTTGCGCCGCGTCGCCTCTTCCGCGCGGCGCTTGGCATACGCCGAAAGCTCGCCGGCGATGATAGCCGTGACGGTAAAAGACGCCCACGCCACCAAATTCTGCGGCTCGGAAATCGTCCACGCGCGCACCGGCGGCAAAAAGAAATAATTTAAACCGAGCACGGCGACCAGCGAAGAAAGCAGCGCCGGATTTCTGCCGATAAACGTCGCCGCGAGCAAAATAACCAGCAGCAAGGCAAAAGCGACGGTCGTCGCGTTAATATGCGCGCGAAAAGGCTCAAGCACAGCGATGACCAAAGCGACACCGGCAACCGCTCCGGCATACCGGAGCCAGCTTGCATTGGTCTTTTCCCGCGCATTTTGCTTCATAAATGCTTTATATATTGCATAAAACGGCTTTGACAAGAAATTTCAACACACGTTTTTTGGATGGCTCCCTAAAATTGTATTTCTAATAGCCACGTCGTTTACGGCGTGGTTTCATAGATTGAAACCATTCAAAGGGCGTTTTAACGTCCTTGTTTTCGGCTTTAGCCACAGCGTTATTCCGGAAGGACGTTGAAACGCCCTATATTCGCTTGGTTTTTTCAAACCACGCCGTAAACGACGTGGCTATTTTATATTTCCAATGCCGCAAACTTATGAAACTACTCTTTTTTACACTATCTTAATAAAAATAATAAAAGGCTTTCCCGTTTTCACGAAAAAGCCTTTTCTTTATTGAGTCGGGGCGAGATGATTTGAACATCCGACCTCACGGTCCCGAACCGTGCGCTCTACCAGGCTGAGCCACGCCCCGCTATGTCAAGTTTTAGATTTTAGGTTACCGCGCAGATTAAGTCAAACACGCGGGCAATCTCATTTCAACGAATTATTGCGCCGGAGTCTCGGCTTCGGCTTCCTTTTTACCGTAGCGGTGTTTCAAAAATTCGATAATCGGCGGCAGAAGCGACAGGAAAACGACGACGATGACGACTTTTTCGATGTGGTCTTCGAGCTTGATATTCAGCGCGCGCTCAATCACGCCGCCTAAGAAATATCCCGCCAGAACCATACTGAAAATCCACAGAAAACCGCCGAGCAGGCTGAACGGCAGAAATCTGCTGTAAGGCATCTCGGTCGCGCCGACGACCATCGGCGCAAACGTTCGGACAATCGGGACAAAGCGCGCCAGAATAATCGTTTTCGCGCCGTGTTTTTCAAAAAACTTTTTCGCTTTTTCGACGCGGCTCGGTTTAAAGATAAACGATTTCTCGCGATTGAAAAGCCGTTTGCCCATCGTTCTGCCCGTCCAGTAGCCGGTGCTGTCGCCAATTACCGAGCCGAGAAAAAACGCCAGCAAAACAAGCAAAACATTCAGCTTTCCGGCAGCCGCGAACAATCCCGAAACAACCAAAAGCGAATCGCCCGGCAGAAAAAATCCGACCGCCAGACCGGTTTCGGCAAAAACGACGAAAAACAATCCGAAATAAACGTAAATCCCCAAAAGATTCAGCAAATAATCAATTAAAAATTTCGGATTTAAAAAATCTTTTACCTGATAAAGAAAATCTGTTATTGATTCCATAGGTTTATAATAATGCAAAATGCAAAATGCAAAATATTAGGATTTAGAATTTAAAATTATTTTTCCCTTCCATTTTGCATTTTGCGCTTTGCATTTTGCATTTATTTCACTTCCATCCGTGTTCGCCGATGAGCGGCACGAAGGCGCACGCGCCGAAATCTTCGGTTTGAAAGCCCTGCTGCGTGCGCGTGACGCGCACGAGGCGCTGCGTTTGCCGGTCTTGTCCGACGGGCAAAACGAGCCGACCGCCGGTTTTCAATTGCTGAAGCAGCGGTTCGGGAATTTCCGGGCTGCCTGCCGCGACCAGAATCGCGTCGAACGGCGCGTAAACGTCCCAGCCCAAAGTTCCGTCCGCACAGCGCAGCGCGACGTTGTGGATTTTCAATTGCTGAAGCCGCGCCTGCGCCTCGCTCGCCAGCTGCGGCACGCGCTCAATGGCATAAACATTGCGCGCCAGGTGCGCGAGAATAACCGTTTGATAACCCGAACCCGCGCCGATTTCCAGAACTCTGGACTGCGGCGCCAGCTCCAGAAGCTCGGTCATTCGCGCGACGATAAACGGCTGTGAAATCGTCTGTTTACCGGCAATCGGCAGCGCGTTGTCGGCGTAAGCCTGCACCTTCAAGGCTTCGGGAACAAAAAAATGACGCGGCACGCGGCGCATCACTTCCAAAATTCGCTCGTCCTGAATCCGGTAATGTTCCCGCAAACGCTGAATCATTCGCTGGCGCGGAATTTCATATTCGTCAATCATTGGATTTTAGATTTTAGATTTTAGATTTTAGATTGGATAGGGATTTTGCTTTGCAAAACCTTTTATTTTGGGAATGAAAACGCAGAATTAAAAGCTAAACGCCGCAATTCCGAAAAAATAAAAAATTTCCTCATCCAATCAAAAATCGAAAATCTAAAATCGCAAATTCATTGTATCCCAATCCTTCAATAATTCGAGGGCTTTGTAATTCGTTAAATCGGTGCGCATCGGCGTGACGGAGACGAAGCCTTCGTCAATCGCTTCGAAATCAGTGCCGCCTTCGGCGTGAAAGCCGTTGCGCTGCTCGCCAATCCAGTAATAAAATTTCCCGCGCGGGTCGGTGTGTTCGGTAATCACGGGATGCGCGTTTTTTAAACCCTGTTTGGTAATGCGGAAGCCTTTCGGAACGCCCTTCGGGACGTTGATGTTCAGCAGAGTTCCTTTCGGCAAGCCTTCGTCGATGGCTTTGGCGGTCAATTGGCGCGCGATTTTCGCGGACTCGGTAAAATCGGGATTGCGCGAGACTGTCAGGCTGAAAGCCAGACCGGGAACGCCCAAAATCGTGGCTTCCATCGCGCCGGCGACCGTTCCCGAATAAGTCGCGTCGTCGCCCAGGTTCGGACCGTGATTGATGCCCGAAGCGCAGATGTGCGGTCGCTCTTCCGGCGGCAGAATGCGATTTAAGGCGAGCGTCACGCAATCGGTCGGCGTGCCGTCAACCGTCCAGTGTCGCTGGTCGATTTGTCTGATTCTGAGCGGTCGGGATAAAGTCAGGCTGTGAGACGCGCCCGACATTTCCGATTCGGGCGCGACAACGTAAACATCGCCGATTTCGCGTAAAGCGTTTTCCAGTTCGGCTAACCCTTGCGAATGAATGCCGTCATCATTCGTCACCAGAATCCGAACCTTTTCCGAAAACATAAATAATTTTAGATTTTAGATTGGCGATTTTAGATTGGATTTGGAATTTATCTTTTTAAAATTTATTTGGCGAGCGCCAAATTCCGCTTCCAATCGCAAATCTAAAATCTAAAATCGCAAATTCCTTTAGCTGCGCGGTTCGCGGTTGAAACCGCCACCGCCGGCGCCGGTGTTCTGATTCGGGCTGTTCTGGTTATTAAAATTATTGTTGTTATTGCCCATCGGACGCATACGGTTGCGCTTTTTGTTGCGCTTGCGAGCCATCGCCGATTTGAGCTTCGCCTTTTGTCCCGGCGGAACGAAATGCGCGTGCTTTTTCAAGTCTTTAATAATCTCTTCGGTCATCACTTTGCGCTTGAAGCGGCGCAGCGCGCTTTCGATTGACTCGTTATTGTTTACGGTTACATAAGCCATTTTAAAATTTCCATCTCCTTAATCTCCGACACAGTCGGCTTTTTGCCATCAGGCGAAACAATTATTAAACACTTTTTTCAGCCTAAAGGCAAGTTTTGGGGCAATGCAAAACGCAAAATGCAAAGTGCAAAATTGCAGGAACGGATTTAATTCAAGATTCAGAATTCAGGCTCGCAATCTTGAATCCTGAATCTTAAATCCGAATATTTTGCATTTTGCATTTTGCGTTTTGCATTTATTAGCCCAGCGGCGCGGCGAGCAGATGACCTTCGTAGACGAAATAAATTTTCCGCTCTTTCTCGTCAACCCACATATTCATACTGTCGAAAGCGATTTGCGGCAGTTTTATCTGGGATTTGAACGCGAGCGTTTTCGCGTTATAAACGCCGATTTGCGTTTCGTTTTTATCCTCGTCGGGAATCGCCGCCCAGAATTCGTCCGGCTTGCCGGTCGGCTGAAGCGCGCGAAAAGTTTGCTGCGCCAGCGGTCGAATCTCGCCTTTGACCGGCTGCACCAATCCGGTTTCGACGTCGAGCAGAAAATATTCGCCGCTTCTGACTTCTTTCGTATCGACGTCTTCGTATTCTTCTTCGCCCTGATAAGTGCCGCCGAAGACCAGCGCCTTATTTATCGACGGGAGAAAAGCGACGGCTTCGAAGGTCGGATACTGCTCCATTTTTATCTTCAATTCCCTGCCCGTCAGCAGATTGACGCGCACCAGCGCGGGCGGTCCTTCGTCGCTGTATTTGGTAGCAATCGCCCAGCGCCCGTTCGGCGTGACGAGCGGTTTTGTATAAAATCCGGTGCGAAGCCTGGTCGCGCGCCCGCCGCTGATTTTATACAAGCCTTCTTCGTTTGCCCGGATTTCAAAATTCGCCGCGCGCGCTTTCCATTGCCGGTCGGTATCGTTTCCCGCCGGTAAGTCGTCGCGGGCGCGTATGAATTCGACGCCCGGCGGCTGGGCAATCACGCCGGAAAGCTTTGCCGCTTCGAATCTATACCACGCGAAGTTTTCATACTTTCGCTGCGCGCGGCGCTCGATGATTAGCTGCTGCGATTTATCGTAATCGTAATCTTCGCTTTCCTGCTCGGTTTCTTCCTGTTTCTCCAATTCCTCGTCGATTTGTTTCCGCCGCGCCTCGTTGTCAATCAACACGCGAAAATCGTCGCCGTTTTTCCAGATTGAACGCGCCTGCAAGTTTTCGTCGGCAAACAAAATCTCCAAGCCCGCGATGTTTTTTTCCAGCCAGTAGTGAAGTTTGGCGGGCGGCTTTCGCATATCGTCGAACATCTTTTCCAGCTCGGCGAAAAACTTCGGCGCGTCGTCGGCGCGGACGAAAACGCGACGCCCGCCGCCGCGACCGAGCATCACCAGCTCCTTCGCGTCGCATTCCTCGCAGGCGGACAGAAACGGCGGAATCTCGTCAACTTTTTCCGACGCCAGAAACCCTTTGAAAGCGTCGAATTCCTCTTTCGTCAAAACGCGCTCGCGATAGCGCGAAACGTCTTCTTCCCAACTGAAAACGGCTTTGTCCTTGTAAATCCGTATAAAATTGTCGTCGTAGGAATAGACGCCCAAAAGCTCCTGGTTTTCCCTGACTTCTTTTTGCAGCTTTCGCTCGTTCGCCGTCAAATCTTCAAAATCGGCGGTGAAATAATAAAACGGCAGCGCCGTCAAAGCTTCATCGACGCTGATGAACAAATCGCGCAGAAAATTACTGTTGACGAGCGTCGTCGTGCCGTAAGAAAAAGAATTTCGCGCGCCCAGAACTCTGGCTTCGTTCGGATGCACGGCGAGAACCTGCATTCTCGCTTCCTGCGAATCCTCGCTTTCCAGATACCGCTCCGCCGCCAGCGCGAGCATTTTGTTCGGGTTTTGCAGATTTTTGGCGACGACGCCGACAGGCAGCGGGGCGCGAATCAAACGCGCGCAGCCGAGCATCGCGATTTTGCTTTCGGCGTTTTCGCCCGCCAGAATGGCGTCGTAATCGCTGTTCGATTCGGTCAGGCAAGCCGCGATGCCGAGCGCAATCGAGCTTCCGCCGCGAATGTCGGAAACTTCGTCAAACTGTTTTTCCCTTAACTCTTTGCGCAAGCTCAAAAGCTTGACGACGCCGTCAATATCACTCTTGTTGTTTTTCAAATCCCTGAGCAGCATCGAATTAACCGCCGCGCCGCGCCAATTCTGGATAATTTTTCGCAGCGCGTTGGCGGTCGACGGTTCTTTGCGGTCGAGAAGCTCGATGCGGTCGAGCAAAGCCGCGACCAGTTCATTTCCCGGCTCGGTGTTTTCCGCTATCTGAAATCCTAAAATTACGCGCGCGTCCTTCATATCCGGCACGACGCCGGAGTATACCGCGCCGCCGCCGGCATTAGCGACGTATATATTGCCTGTCGGACGGAGGTAAGCGGTGTTAGCCCGTGTCGCGACGTTTGTCACTACCGCCGTATTCGCCTGCAAATCATCTGTGCGCGTCGTCGTGCCCATATTTTTGGCGACTAACTCCAGCGCTTCGACCTGTTCGGGCACGGAATAACCGCCGCAGAAAAGTAAAGCCCGGATAATCATCCGCCGCTCGTATTCCTCGACCTGCGGCAAAAGCAGGCGCAGCGCCGGAACCGCGCGAATGTCTTTCTGCGCTGCCAGACCGCTTATCGCCACGCTTCTGTAAGGATAATAATCAACCTGCCGGACAGCGCCGGAATAAGTATTTGACGAATATGTATTGGTATTGCTGCCGTAAGGCGACGAAACGCTGACCTCGCGCGTTTCCTTTTCGTTCATCATCGCAATCAAGCCCGGGACGCTTTCGGGAATGACGACCGAATCCAGCATGCTGACCAGCGTCCGTCTTTCGCTGTTGACTTCCTTTGCCCATTTCGGATTCTCCATCCACGGCAGCAGAGCCTTGATGACTTCCGGATTTTTCTGACTGAGCAGCGTGCTTAAGTTTCGCACCGCCGCATTGCGCACGGCGGCGTTTTCGCTTTTGACCAGTTCGAGCATTTTGGCGACGTATTTTTCCGAAGGCGAATGATTCAAAAGCGTCGTCAAGCCCGTATAAACGCGCCCGCCGACGCGCAGCTCAAACAGAGTCTCGTCCGAAAGCAGAGAAAAATACCAGTCGTCGCGCCCTTCAAAATCGCCCGCTTCGACCAGCGCGTCCATCGCCAAATCGCGATTGCCCGCGCCCGCGCCGCGATTTTCCACGGTCGCCTGCAATTCTCTCCGATATTTTTCGATGTCGCTCGTGTTGTCTTCTTTCAGGGCGTGCTCGTAAAAAGCCCAGCGCGCCAGCGTCTGCGAAACCGGCGCTTCACGATTATTCAGCATACGCTCCAGAATCGGGCGCGCTTTTTCCCAATCGACTCTGGCTAAAGCGAGCAATTCGTCCTGATTCGTCACGTAATCTTCGGTCTCAGCCACCGCTTCGGCGGTTTCCAGCAGCTCGTCGCTAAAATAACGGCTATTGTAGGTCAGCCATTTTTTCACCTGGTCGCGCCACTCTCTTTCGTATTTCCGGTTGCCGAGCTCCTGGTCGTAAAGTCGTTTGACCGTTTCGATTGTGTCCTGATTTTTCGGCAGCGCGTTGATAAATTCCGGCAGGCGTTCGGGGTCTTTTTCTATCTCGGCGAGGAGTCTTCTGGCGGCTTCTGCGGATGGCTCCGGCGCGTATGTGTACTTGGCGCTGAATTGGTTTTGGTAAGCCCAGTAAATGAGTAAATCTTCAATCGGCGCATCGTCCTTCGGCGGATTGCTTTTGTTATAAAAACTCTCGGGGCGCGCCTTCAAAGCATTTTTCATCAGAGGATTGGCGGGCGGCGGCGCGGGCAGATTCAGCAGATTGACCAAAAGATTGTTTTCCGCCTGTGAAGTCGGCAAAAAAACGAAAAATCCGAAAATCAGTAAGAAACCACACAAACCAACGGCGGATAAAAATCGCTTCATATAAAAAAAATACTCCTCGCGTCTGAGATTTAATAACTTATATTGAAAGAAAAAGCAATATTTTTAAGAACGGTTAGACTCTCTGTATTTGCGAAAATCTGCTCTCCGAAAAATAAATATCATTACAAATTACGCCGCTTCCGGCAACGCCAAGCTCAAATGATACGGATGGTAAATGAAAAATGTTCTCTCAGCCAAAACCGTCAATCAAAGCATTAGACAAAAAAACCGCGAAAAAGTTCCGCGCCAAATTTTTAAGGAAGAAGCCCGCGCGCGAGCAAGGGCGCAGAACTGCTAATCAAATGCGCCCTTGCTCACGCGCGGGCTTTTTACTGCCTCAATTAGACGCAAAATAAAAAAATCGCGGAAATGTTTGAATCAAACGTTTCCGCGATTGTCTATTTATAAAAAAGCGCCCTGCTTAAGCCGAAGCCGTTTCGGTTTTGTCTTTTTTCTCGCGCTTGATGCCGCCGATTTGGACGAGGTTTTCGCCCTTGATGTTGTTTTTCTCCATCACCATCTGCTGATAAAGCTTGCGCATCATCTGCATTTCTTCGGCGGCGGTTTTCGGTCCTTCCATTTCCGGTTTGTTCGGGCGCTGCAAATCGACTTCGTTCAAAACGAGGCTGTGCGCCGTTTCGCCTAATTCGACGTGTTTGCCGCGCGCGAAGACTTCGTGGCGACCGTGGTCTTTATACCACTGCGCGACGGTCGCGTTCTGGTGCATATGCTCGATGATATTGCGCCAGCCGATGCCCGTGTTATACGCGCAGAAGGAAATTTCGCCTTCCTGCGTGCCGTAAGGGATAATGCACATTTCGGTGCGGCGGAAATCGTAGTTGAACAAATCCTGAAACCACATTCCCGCGATGAAAAGGAAGTTCCAAGGGTCTTGACGGCGCTTTTCGATGTCTTCCAGCGTGCGGTCGGGACCGACTTTGCCGTAATCTTTTCCGCTTAAGCCAAACGATTTATCGAATTTCTTCAGGATTCCGCCGAGCGTCAGGCTCTGCGGCGAGCCGTAAGGGTTGTAGTTTTTCAACAACGCCAAGCCCATCATAATATTCGAAAACCATTTTCCGCGATTCGTGTCGGTGATGTGCTTCATATCCGTCACGAGTCCCTGAATGTTCAGAAACTGCGGAACGGGAGCCATTTCCTTCGTTTCCTTATTAACCATCACCGCCGTTCCGACGCCGCAGTTCGGGTGACAGCCGCAGGAAACCTGTCCCCATTCGGCATCGGGACCGTGAACCACGTCGGCGAAATCGGCAAACGCGCCCATCAATGAAAGCGGAAACCAATCGCGCGTCGGCTCGGTAATTCCGACCTGTTTCTGCACGTCCTGCGCCAGGTGCGACAACGTGTAACGCTGCTGCAAGCGGCGCTGCTCGGTAATATGCTCGTCGCGCCCCGTAAACGAAACCGGCTGAAACGCGATAAACGAAATCTTTTTCGGGTTGTCCAGCGCGAAACGAATAATCGAGCCGACCTGGTCGTTATTAATACCGTTAACCAAAGTGGTCACGAGAATAATATCGACGCCCGCTTCGTGCAGATTGTTGATGGCGCGAAGCTTGACATCGAACAAATTGCCGATTTGGCGGTGCGAGTTGGCGTCGTTGCCGATTCCGTCAAATTGCAGGTAGACGAAGCGAAGTCCGGCTTCGGCAGCCTGACGGCAAAATTCTTTCGATTTGGCGAATTCGATGCCGTTGGTCGCGGCTTGCACCGAGTTGTAACCGACTTTGCGCGCGTACCGAACCGCTTCGAGAAAATGCGGCGACAAGGTAGGCTCGCCGCCCGAATACTGAACCGACATCTGGCGGCGCGGCTTGATGGAAATAGCGTTGTCGAGAATTTCCTTGACGTCGTCCATCGAAAGCTCGTGAACGAAGCCGACCTGGTTAGCGTCCATAAAACACGGGTCGCACATCATATTGCAGCGGTTCGTCAAATCGACCGTCAAAACCGCGCCGCGCCCGTATTTAATTGAAGAAGTTCCGTGATTGTGAAGTTTTTCGTCGTTATGCGATTGAATGTCGCGTCCGGGAAACAAAGTTTCGATGTGTTTCAGAAACGCCGAGTCAATCGCCATCAAATCTTCAAAATGCCCGTGCTGCGGGCAGTCTTTAATCATCCAGATTTGACCGTCGCGCTCGATAATCTGCGCTTTGATTTCGCCGACCTTTTCATTAATAAGCGTCGAAACCTCGCGTTTACCGCTTAAAATTTCCTCGCGTGCCTCAATGACACAGTTCGGGCAGAGGCTGTCGGTCGTGCGCGGGAAGCCGAGCGTCGGCTTTGATTTCTGCCACGATTTTAAAATAGGTTTGTCCGACCATTTCGGTGTAAATGACGGGTTCGGTTTATATTTATTAACGGCGCGAACAGCATTAAAAATTCCGCCTGCAACGACGGTTAATCCTTTTTCGACGTGTTTAATAGGTCTCATATTCTCTTTTCTCCGGAAGAAAGCCTTTATATAAAAAATTTATTCGATGTTCAATCTCGCTCGCGCTTATATACAACAATGCCTGTTTTGCCTAATCAAACTAAATTGCCTTTAATTAAGTTATTATGAATGAGCGAAGAGAACATCTTTAACTATTTATATATGTTAGCAATAGTTATGCCATTGAGTTTTTTGAAATAAACTGTTTGTTTTGAGCATTTACGAGCTTTTCAAGATTAAACTGGCATCGCCAAATCTGTAGCACACTGACACAAATTTATAGTTAGTGCTTTGTTTCGAGCTTTTTGACACAAAAAGAAATCCTATCTATTCTCTCTTTTTTATACAGAACCGTTTTCAATTTAAACTTTTGCTTAACTTTTCCACAGATGTGGAAAAGTATTTATTTAAATATTTGTGCGTATTAGCCAAGTAAACACGAGGTTTGCATTATTTGCGGATTTTCGTTCACCTTTTGTTCATCTTTAAGCAGTCAGCTTAACGTTTACTTGAAGGATTTTTAGCAATGTGTTGAAAACAAAGGATTTAATCTTCAAAGAAATTTCTTTACAAAGAGTTTTCCATTATGCTAAATTTTGTTTCACCTTCAAGGTAATACTAATAGAAATTCCAAGGTTCAGGCAAGTCCCATATTAAGAAGTACAAAGCGGTAAACCAAAGGGAAGCAGTAGCAACTATACTTTCGCAAGTAAAATTATGACCATTCGCTTCGGGACGTCAGGTTGGAGAGCTATCATAGCCGATGAATTCACCTTTGCGAATGTCAAGAAAGTAACGGAAGCAATCTGCCAGTATTTGAAAGAGCATTTCGGTGACGCGCAGCAGACATTAATTGTCGGTCACGATTCGCGCTTTATGGGCGAAAAATTTACCGGCGTCGCCGCCGAGATTGCAAAAAAAAAAGGTTTTCGAGTTCTGCTCTGTGAAAATCCAACCCCGACGCCGACCATCTCCCACGCAATTCTGACAGAGAAGGCGGCAGGCGGGATAAATTTTACGGCGTCGCACAATCCGCCCGAATATCAGGGCATCAAGTTTTCGACCGCCGACGGCGCGCCCGCTCTGCCGGAAATCACGAAGCGGATTGAAGAAATTATCCAAAACACGCCGCACGCACAGGACGCAGACGGCGGAACGATTGAAAGATACGATGCGCGTCCGGCTTATCTGGACGATTTGAAAACTAAGATTCGCTTTGACCGAATCGCGGCGGGCAGAGGCAAATTCGCCTACGACGCGCTCTGGGGAACAGGTCGCGGTTATCTGGATAAAATCCTGCGCGACAATGGTTTAGAGGTCGAAACGATTCACGACTGGCGCGACGTCACCTTCGGCGGACGCTCGCCGGAGCCGGGCGCGAGTCATCTGGACGAGCTTCGCGAGACGGTTTTGAAAAACGGTTGTTTATTAGGTGTCGCGACCGACGGCGACGGCGACAGATTCGGCGTGCTCGACGCGGACGGCACATTTATCGAGCCGAACCAGCTCATTGCAATTTTATTCGATTATCTGGCGGAATCGCGCGGATGGAATTTGGGAATCGCCCGCAGCGTCGCGACGTCGCATCTGGTTGACCGGGTCGCCGAAAGCAGAAATTTGAAAGTTTATGAAACGCCGGTCGGCTTTAAATACATCGGCGAATTGATAAATAAAGACGAGATTATTTTGGGCGGTGAAGAATCCGCCGGTCTCTCAATTCGCGGGCATTATCCCGAAAAGGACGGAATTCTGGCTTGTCTTTTAGCCATCGAAGCGGTCACGGTGAGACGGAAGAGTTTAACCGCGCAGTTAAACGAAATATTTGAAAGAGTCGGACGACTCGAATCAGGCAGAATCGGCGTGAAACTGACGCCCGAAATTGCCGAAAAGTTGAAAGAAAAACTGGCGCAGGAGCCGACCGAAATCGGCGAGCGCCGGATTGAAAAAATAAATCGGATGGACGGCGTGAAATTTATTTTCGCCGACGGAAGCTGGATGCTGATGCGTCCTTCGGGAACCGAGCCGCTCGTCCGGATTTACGCCGAAGCTAATACTCAGGGTGATTTGGAGGTGCTGCTTGAGCAAGGTCGCAACTACTTATTGGGATAATTCAAACGCAGTGTTTATTCCAGCAAAAAACGCGCGCACACGGACGCGTCCACAATCCGCGAAACGCGAGAAGGCAAATTCCTGGCTCGGCTTTGCCATCGTAGTCGCCTTAAGCTCGATGATTTGTTTGACCGTCAACTTTCGCGCCTACGGCGAGCTGAGCGCGGAAATCCAGCAGCATCAGATTTTGAATACCGAAGTTAATCAATTGACAACCGAAAATTCGGCGCTGCAAGAAGAGATTCAACAGATTAAGACCGACAAAGCCATGATTGAGCGCGAAGCGCGCCGTCTGGGAATGAGTCGTCCGAATGACAAAGTTCTCGTCTCGAATGAGAAAGTTTCCGTGCCGACGAATTAAACTTGCGGAGTGTTTAATTCGCCGGCACACTACCTGCCCGTAAAACAACTGCCTTTTGCCTATCTGCTCCGCGCTGCCAACAGTCTGTCCCTTCCGCCAATTTCGCGGCTCGTGTTTCCCGAACACGAGCCGCACCACCTTCCTAAAAGAATTTCCGATTTTAGATTTTAGATTTGCGATTGGATAAGGAATTAAATTATTTTTCCTTGCGTCTTTGTGTCTTTGCGCCTTCGCGTTAAAATTTCTTAATGCATTCTTACCGCATTTTCTATTCGCCGTATTATTACGCCGACATCGGCGAAAATCACGTTTTTCCGATTAAAAAATTCGAGCTGGTCAGAGACAAACTGCTTGCCGAAGGAACTCTGCAAAAAGAAGAAATCAGCGAGCCTGAGCCTGCCGCCGTCGAAGACGTTCTGCTTGTTCACACCGAAGATTATGTAAAGCGTTTAATCGACGGCGAATTGACGGCGAAGGAAATTCGACGGCTCGGCTTGCCGTGGTCAAAATCGCTCGTGCGCCGTTCTCTTTTAGCGACTTCCGGCACTATCAACGCCGCGCGTCACGCGCTTGCAAATAATGTTTCGTCAAATCTCGCGGGCGGAACGCATCACGCTTTTCCCGACCGCGGCGAAGGCTTCTGCGTTTTAAACGACGTCGCCGTCGCCATCAAAGTCCTGCAAAAAGAAAAACTGGCGGAAAAGTTTTTAATCATCGACTGCGACGTGCATCAAGGCAACGGAACGGCGTTTATCTTTCAAAACTCGCCCGAAGTTTTCACTTTTTCGATGCACGGCGCGAAAAATTATCCGCTGCACAAAGAGCAATCGACGCTCGACCTCGAACTTCCGGACGGCACGGGCGACGCGGAATTTCTTGAAATTTTGCAAGAAGCCCTGCCGCGCGTGTTTCTGCATAATCCCGACCTCGTTTTCTATCTCGGCGGCGCTGACCCGTTCGAAAAAGACAAGCTCGGACGCTTAAAGCTGACCAAAGAAGGCTTGCGCCGGCGCGACGAAATGGTTCTCGAATACGCCCGCGAGCGCGAAGTTCCAATCGTGACCACGATGAGCGGCGGCTACGCGCTCGACATTAACGACACGGTCGAGATTCACTCGAACACGATTCGCGCCGTCAAAAAAGTATTTTTCCCGCAAGATAAAGTTTTGGCGAAAAACGTAAATTATTAATCCAAATCGACGGTTTAGCGTTATAATGCGTCTCAAGACGAAATCGCCGGAGACAAAGCTATGAAACTGCAAAAAATCTTTTTCGCTTTATTGATTTTATTCGCCTTTGCGCACATTAGTTTCGGGCAAAACTCCGACGACGCGCAGCCGACCGAAAATTGGCTGTGGACGGAATATAAAATATTTGGCGATTCGCGGCTTTATCATCGCTATGACCGGTATTCGAAAGAAGACCTGGCAAAATTCAAAGAGAAACTCGATTTGATGAAAGACGCCGGATTTAAAGACGAATGGGAAGGAATATATTCGCACGCCTACGAAGAAACGGTCGGGTTTTCGCAGTTTCGATGGCAGAAGAACGCGGGCTTCGTCAATTTCTACATCTACACCTGCCTGCCCGAGCTGCGCTTTGTCGATTACGGCAAAATCGTCGAGACGCCGGATTACATTCAAATTTTATCCGAACGCGCGGATAATTCTTCGGCTGAGCCAGCCGCGTCGAAATACGTCAAAGTAAAATGGGGCGAGCATCGTTTTTTAGTCGAAGAATCGGCGCTTTCGGCTTTCGCGGAAAAAGCGGTCGGAATTTATCTCAGACCGGAAAAGACGGACGATGAAAATTATGATAAATGGATAGACCATTGGTATCGGGGCGATTTTGAAAAACCGTTTGTCGGCTTGCCCGAGTTTCCGGACAAATATAAAAAGCTTCAGCGACAGCCGGTTGAAACCCGAATCACGTCCGTCAGCAAACGCGCAATCGAGAAGGAAAAAGAACTCGGCGATAGGTTCTATAATGCCGAAACCGCGTTTTATTACGTGACCATCGGCGCGGGCAAAAACAAAGGCTTGAAAAAAGGATTAACTTTGGACGTTCCGGAAATTGAAGATTCCGTGTACATTTTACAGGTTAATCAGACCAGCGCCGTCGGCGTCCTCGTCAGAGGCTTGAACGACGACAAAAACGAAATCTGTTTCGGCGACGATTCAAACGAGATTGTCTGCCCGAAAATAAAATCAGGCTTAAAAGTTAAAACTCAAATCGGCTCATTTTTTTGGTAAACTCATTTTTTGATTGAAGATTGATGCGCTATCCCGAATATTTCATCGAAGAGCTGCGCCAGCGCGCCGACCTCGTGCGGATTATCGAACCTTACGCGCCGCTCAAGAAAAAAGGCGCGAACTGGATGGGCTGCTGTCCGTTCCACCAGGAAAAAACGCCTTCGTTTTCCGTCAATCCGGCGAAGGGTTTTTACAAATGTTTCGGCTGCGGAAAAGGCGGCAACGCCTTTAGTTTCTTAATGGAAATCGAAGGCTTGACTTTTCCCGAAGCGATAAAAAAAGTCGCGGAAACGTCAGGCGTTCCCTTGCCCGCGCCGGTTGACGATAAAAAATTCGAGCAGGTCAAAAAGAAAAAAGAAGCCGAAAAAAAGATTGCCGATGCGGTTATCGAATTAAACCAGTTTGCGCTCGAATTCTGGGAAAATCATTTGCAGGAAAACGTCGGCAAACAAGCGCGCGAATATCTGGAAAAACGCGGCATTTCGGACGAAACACGGAAAAATTTTCGCATCGGCTACGCGCCCGACAGCTGGGACGCGCTGATGTCGCACTTGAAATCGAAAGGCGCGGACGAAAAATTAATCGAGCAGAGCGGTCTGGTTTCCATTAATGAAGAAAAAAAACGAGTTTACGACCGTTTTCGCGGGCGCGTGATGTTTCCCGTCCTGGACGTCAACGGAAAGCCGATTGCTTTCGGCGCGCGGATTCTCGACAAAGGCGAGCCGAAATATCTGAATTCGCCCGAAACTCCGGCTTATATCAAGGGCGAGCATCTTTACGGGCTTTTTCAGGACAAGGAAGACATTCGCCAGAAAAAATTTGCGATTCTGGTCGAAGGCTATCTGGATTTAATCGCTTTGTATCAGGCGGGCGTGCATAATGCGGTCGCCAGTCTCGGAACGGCTTTTACGCCGCAGCAGGCGAAACTTCTGGGCAGGTTTGCGCGTAAAATAGTTGTGAACTATGATGGAGATAGTGCTGGCGTGAAAGCGGCGAGAAGAGCTATCGAAACTCTGTTGGCGGAAGACTTCGAGATTAAAGTTTTAGTTTTACCGGACGGGCAGGACCCTGACGATTTTATCCGCGCAAACGGCGTTGACAGCTATAACATTCAAAGAGGCAACGCTTTCCCCTATCTCCAATTCGTTCTGGAAAATGCGACGCGGGAGCGCAATCTCGCATTGCCGAAGCAAAAAGCCGACGCAATCGAGGATGTGCTGCCCGTTATTTCGGCTGTTCGCAATTCGATTCAAAAACGCGAATCTTTCGACCAGGCAATGAACTATCTGCGGGTCGAAGACGCGGTTTTGAAACGCGATTTGTGGAAAACGGTCAAGCTCGGCGCGCACGTCGACGCGGGCACGATTCGCAAAACCGTCTCGCGCACGATGCAGGCACGCCTGACGGTCGCCGAACAGCGTCTTCTGGAATTTATTATTCACGATGCTGAGCTGCGCGCGATAATTCTGCCGCAGCTCGAAGAGACGGATTTTGAATCGCTGGCGACAGCTTCCGTATTTCGCGCGCTTTTGACAATCGAGCAGGA
>DASVWG010000056.1:0-10568 GCA_036389695.1 Pyrinomonadaceae bacterium | reverse complement strand
TTCAATGGAGCCACATCCTTTCGGACGTGGAAATAGATAAATTCACACAAGGTTTAGTAAATCTCAATCCCCTTCAATGGAGCCACATCCTTTCGGACGTGGAAATCAGGTCAAAATCAACGACGATTTAACTTTCCGTCACCCTTCAATGGAGCCACATCCTTTCGGACGTGGAAATGTCAATATTTAATTTAAAATGCCCCAAGTCTTACGACCTTCAATGGAGCCACATCCTTTCGGACGTGGAAATGTGGTATCTGCAAAATGCGCGCGATTCGGCGATAACCCCTTCAATGGAGCCACATCCTTTCGGACGTGGAAATTCGAACAGGAATTTTGCGATATTTTCCGCCGTCGGATTCCTTCAATGGAGCCACATCCTTTCGGACGTGGAAATAGCTTTGCGTTCTGTGACGATGCCATTCACGAAAGACCCTTCAATGGAGCCACATCCTTTCGGACGTGGAAATAGCACTACTCTAATCGTATTATTGTGAAGTTTTGCGGCTCATATTGCGAGTGAGGCAGAAATTTGCCGCAAAATAATCCCAAATATTTAATTGTCAAAAAGTAAAGCCTTGAATTTATTATTCTTAACCCGTTCGAGAGATGCCTGGTACATCCGAAACGATTCGCCTCTCGAAATTGATTTTTGGATTTCGGATTGTTTATTTCTTGTTTCATATTGGCTGCGGATTTAGCTTATTTTATTACAAATATAGAATTTATACAATTACGGCAAGCTGTTGCTCGCGCGGGGAGAGCGCACGTCCGAGAGTTTCCAGATTATCGGCGCGCTGGCTCATTGAGTTGCCCAAATTAACAAATAGGATTTGGTCTTCTCGATGATTGATGAGTGCATGAAGCTCGCTCCAGAGAATAGTTTTTTCAGGAGCTGTCAAATCACAGCAAAAGACTGAATACTGGAGCGCTTCGCCGTAACCACGCATTTTGCGGTGGACTTTTTGCAAGCGTTTCGAGTCAGAGATGTCGTAGCAAACCAAATATCGAATTTTCATTGCGCTACCTTGTAATAAATGACGGGTATTCGGAAATTTCGCCCGTTAAAAAGCGAGCTAGAAGCCGTGCTTGAATTTCAAAAATTCGCCGGTAGCTGACTGTATATCCAAAAACCGGATGTGTTATTGTCGTATTCAGCCGCCGCTCAAACGCTTCGATGACGCGCTTTCTGCCCGAGTCCGTCAAAGCGCATCCGGTTAATCGCGTAATAAAATCTTGCTTGCGAATTTCGCCGGTATTTATTAAACCGATTACTACCGAATCGGCAACAATTGGGCGGAACTCTTCCATTAAATCAAGCGCTAGAGCGGGACGACCATAACGCGGTTGATGATAAAAGCCGAGATACGGGTCAAATCCGATTCCGATTAGAGTAACCAGCATTTCTTTCATTAACATTGAATAAAGAAAAGAAAGCAAAGCATTTATAGGGTCTTTCGGCGGGCGGCGATTGCGTGTTGTGAAATCAAAGGCGGGCTGTTCGCCGTTTTGTTTGAACATCAAAGCAAATTTGGAGAAATATTCGCGCGCGGCTGCTCCTTCCATTCCGAGCAATTCCTGTAAGTTTTTAGCGCTGGCGGATTTGCGCCGCATTTCGCGCAGGAAGACCAGAGAATCGTTTGGCAGTTCCTTTGCGTTTCGTCTCAGTAAGGTTCGTTGATTGTAAATCTTGCCCGAAACAAACGAACGCGCTAATTTGAGACATTTTTCCGAGTCGTTTGCGGATGCAAATTGGGCGCGGCGCAGTTCGATATTCTTATGTGGCGGCGGAGCCGTTACTGCACTCAGCCATCCGCCGTAAGACAGATGCACGACCGGCACTTCGCGGCTTGCCAATTCGCGAATCGCCTGCGCGGAAATTTGAACGTTGCCGAAAAGACTCATCTGGGACGTTTCAAAAATTTTGGCTTCGCTCACCGTTTTCCCCTTCTCCCGAATCTCCAGGCAATCACCTTTGAGTCCGACGCTTAAGCCATACGCGCCCTGCACATAGACGGGAAGCGCATCGTCGCGCAACGGCATCAAACGACGTGGCGAATCGGCGTCTTCGTCTGTGTGGCGCAAAAGATTTATTTCATCAGGCAGACAAATTCCCGCCAGCGAGCATCCGACGCATTTTGGCGAATCTATCAAGGGCGGCGGAATTTCGCCTGATTCGGCAATCCGTCGCGCTTTCATCAAAAGTTCGACGGTTCGCAAAATCAGTTCGGGCGTAAATTCTACTTTGACTTTCTGCTGCGATTCGGCAAAGTAAATAAACCCTTTGTCACACTCGAAGCCGTTTTCACGCAAGATTAAACCTTGCAGGCAAAGCTGAACTCTTTCCGGTTCATAAACTCCTTCGTCTACATCTTTCGGCTTTCCGCGTTTGTAATCAATCGGCGTCGCGATTTTTCCATCAGCTTCAAGCACGTCGATTTTTGCCGAAACATTCAGATTTTCTGAGCCGAGCCACACGCTTCGGGCGTGAATTTCAGCTTTTTCTTCGGTTTTTTCGGGAAGCTTTCCGCTTTCCTTGTCAACGCGTCGATGAACGAAACTCCCGTCCAGAGTGTCTGCCGACTCAGACCATTCGCGCTGAACATATTCAAGATAAAAAAGACGCGGACAATAAGCGAATTCGTTAATCATTCGTGCCGGAATCGGCTCGTTATTTGAAACAATCGGATGATTTCCTTCGAGCGTTTCCGATGCTGCCTGTAAAGGATTTTCGTTCATAATTTTTAAGCGCCGAGCGCGAGTTCAATCGGTTTTTCAGTAGGAAATTCCGGCATTGTCTGAAACGTCATTTTATAGTAGAGAGCACGCACGCAAAGCACGTCCTTTAAACAATATTCGCGGATTTCCTTGTGTTTTCCGTTTTGAAGTGATTCAAGCAGATTTTCGCCGTGAACCGCGCCTTTTTTCGGACAATCCAGCCCGAAAGCCAGCGCCAATTCTTCCAAACCGACTTTTTCGTAATATTTGCCCATCTGCCATCTGTCCATCGTGTCATAGACAGCTTCCGCAATTTCCCACGGCTTGCCGTTCAAAATCTGTCGCGAAGGTCTGACGCCGCAAATCATTGAGCGATGATAAAGAAACGGTAAATCGAAGCCCAGAATATTATGTCCGACGATTAAATCGCGGCTTGCATCAAATTCGATTCTGTCTAGGTGATTCCAGAATTGCATCAGCGTTTTCGCTTCGTCCAGATGAAATTCGCCCGTGTTTTTATCCTGCCCGCAAACGCAGGGCTTTTCGGCTTTCCCGTTTGAGTCAATCGCCAAACCGATACATAAAAGTCTTCCTAAACTCCCGTGCAAAGCCGTATTCTGAAAAGCGATTTCGGCTCTGCGTCGAAACACAGTTTCGCTGAAATCTTCGCCTTTACGAACGAGAATTTTTTGCAGCTTGCTCTCGATAAAATCACGATTTTCTTCAACTACCGGCAAAGTCTCGATGTCAATAAATATTCGTTTCATAATTTTTGAAAAGTTTTCTATTCGTCAAAAAAGTCTAGGCGACGCCGAGGCGGCAAAATGCCGATAAATTTTTCGGCTGACAATAAATAAATGTCAGCCGAAAAGAAAAAACGGAAAAAGAAATGAAAACCAAGCGAAAAGAAATTTGGAAGGAGTAATTTTCGTGCTATCTAAAGGAATTATTGAGTTACAGGCAAAAATAAACCCAAGCCGAAATGACAGCCGAAACCGAGCGTGAGCGGGACATTGAGTTTTTCCGAATCTTCCAGCGCAAATTCAATTTCAAATCCAGCCAACCCGTTTCCGGTTGTGCCGTTAAAACGCCTATGAGTGAATTCGAGCCAGCGAAATCGCGCGCTGGCTTCGCTGATATTATCAATTGGCTTAAGCGTCTCAAATAAACCTTTAATCACTGTAACCTTAGACGGCTCAGCCAAGCCGCGTTTTCTTAACTCGCGCCGCAGTTGTCCTTCGGGAGTGTCTTTGAAACGCGCCGCTTTTCCGCTCCCGCGTGTGGGGAAGTACGGCAACGAAAACGGCGTCACCGAGCGAAACTTCGCCGCCTTTTGAAACAGCCTAATTGGTTTTTCGCTTGCCGCAAAATACGAAGCATTTCCCATACCTGTCAAAATAAGACGAACTCCCGTCCGGCTTTCGCGCCAGTTTATCGAACTCATCTCGCCCAGCGCCGCGACATCGCTCTTATCAAATCCGCGCGGCGCGAAAATCGTCAAATGGTCAAGATGCCCGTCACCGTCTTCATCTGTCGCCAGATAATGCGCGTGCTGATGATTCAAAAGCGGCGTTCCATCAGCCTTTTTCCCAGTGATAATCTCAGAATGTCCGGTATTGAACCCGCGACTTCTAATTAAACTTCTACGCGCTAATTCGGCAAACGGCAAACTTTTTGTCACCAGCGGCAAAACATTAGCCGACAAAGCGAAACGCGCGACCATAATTTGTTTCGTTTCCCGTTTAATCGGAAAGCTCATTGCAACAAACTCTGTTTTGGATTTTACAGTTAACATTTCTTAATCAATCGGCATCATCAAGCCGAATCCTGAGTGTCTGCCTCTACCGATAACTAGTATGCCACGCACCGGACGTTTGAAAATTATTTCGGCATGATAACGCGGATTTTCATTCAGATAGTCGGCGACTTGATAGTCCATCGGGCGAAAAGTTTTCGGCACAATTGGAGCGCGAAAAACGGCGACTGATTCGATGGCTTCAGTTTCGATTCCAATTTGATTTAAAGCACGATACAGCAATTGTTCTGGCTTACGCCCTCGTCTGTTGAAGCCACTCAAAACGATTGGCGTCGCACTTCGCCAAACTTTTGCTGACACACCATAAAACTGATTGAAAAACTTAAATTTATCGTCTTCGGATTCTTCGATTCGTATCAAACGGGCAATTGGTTGACCATTGTCTTTGATTTCCGCACCGTTTAGATTTTTGGCTGTGTCCGCAAATAATTCTTCTTCGGTCGCGTCAAAACCGAAACCCGCTAATAAAACTCTGCGTACTCGCCCGTCGGGAAATAAATTTGGAAGCGATAGAAAGGCTAGATGCGGGGCATTCACTGCCTTTTTCTCACCCTGCGAGTTCAGCTCGTGTCCGAGAATTTTCCGCAAAATCAAATCCTCACCATAGGTTCTTTTGAATCTTACAGCTTTTTTGATTTTTCTCTCGTTCCCGTCCGATGGATAAAAAATCTCGACAGCGGCATGTCTGACCATCGCGCCTGGCTGCCGCAAATCGCGCCCGTCAAAACTGTAAAATCTTTCTTCATCGTCAAGCCGTCGGATTTCAAACAGCGCATAAGGACAAGTCAAATCAATCGTGTCGTCCGGCACGTAATCAACTTGCCGCGTTACGTTCAACAGCGAAATGTTGTGTGCGTTTCCCGTTTGCAGAAAATTTTTATAGCGCTTTCGATAAACCGCCAACGCCCCCATCTTGGGCGCAGTCCAATCGCCGCCGGCTTTTTCCTGCGGGCGAAAAATGACACGCTTCCGGTCGGGGTTTTCCGTTTCGAGAGTTTCGTTTTCAGAAATCTCGCCTCGCACGAAAACCGTGTCCTGCCCGTGCCCGAGGTATGTTACGAGCCGCGCCATTTTACAAATTACCTTAGCGTTTCGGTAATCTTCTTGCGTATCTGAAAATTGCCAGATGTAGCGAATCGTGCTGCTTTCTTCGAGCGCGACGAAAGCTTGCAACGATTTGGCAGTTTTATTATGTGCGAACGAATTATCATTGTTCGGAACATAATTAATTACGCCTTTGCCGGATTCGGAAAATTGATGCGATTCAATCAGCGGCGGTAAAAGTTTTTCCAGCCATACAATCGCACCGTCGCGCGTTGCCACGTTTTGTCTTTCATAAACGCCGCGATGACTTGCGGCAATCAGCGCCTGAAAAAGACGGGAAGGCGAAGGTGGGAACTCGCGCCCGTGAAAACGTCCAAACGGAAATTTCAGTTTAATTATCAGTTGCATCAGTTTAGCCTCGCCTACTTTTTCTTTTTCGCAGTTTCGAGTTTGGCTTTAAGTTTCGGCACTTCAAATTGAATCTCACGACGCTCAAAATTCACGCTGAAATCCTGCGCGGCGGCTTGCGCGAAGTCTAAAACAGAAGACAAATCCCAATCAAAATTTGCCCGTTTCCCATCAGAATACACCGCTTGTGACTCTTCCGAGGCTTGCACTAACAGGCAGCCTTCGCGCAAATTGTAATTCGTTTGACAGCGAGCGGCGACTAAAGCCAAACCGAGCAAATAACGGCGTAGTTTCAATGTTTCTGCCTCGTTGACTTCGCCACTTTCATCAGTTACAGCCAGAGCGCGAAGACCAACTAAATTGATTTGCGTCCGCCGCTTGATTTCGCCAAAAACGCGCACGCCACCGTGCGTTCCGACTGCCGGAGCATCCTGTAAGCCAAAAGCCGAAAGCGGATTGTTGTTGCCTGTTCCGTACTCCTTGTATTCTTTTTCGTCAAACATCTGTTTTGCGTCGAAAACTGCATCGAACTGTGCCGAACGCGTAACATAGTTGACGTTTGTGGCGCGAATGACGGAGGACAAAATTCTGCCGAACTTGAATTGCGTCTCGCGCGAATCCCAAAAGCCGAAAACCAGCGAAGTTGGCGCGAGACGCGCTAATTCGAGTGCGTTACCGTTTTTTTCGAGATTGACGATTGCGGTTTGAGCTTCGGCTTCGAGTTCGGAAAAACGCACAGCGGCGTCTGCTATGCGATGCCCAATGTCGAGCAGATTTGCTCTTTGATTTTTGGCGACGACCGTAATTTGCGGCACAAGACGCGAAAGCGGCGGTGTCTTAAAACAGGTTTCCATCCGGTTTGCCTGCGAGCCGATGCTGTCTATCAAACAAGTGTTGACGATTTCATTGCCGGTCGCCGCTGAAGGCGCAATGTCCGTCCTGAGTTCGTCAATGTTATACGGGTGTTTCGCATTACCGTCTTTAGCAAAAGTCGGCGGGAAAATTTCGGATTCTTTGCCCAAAGCCGGTTCGAGAGTTTCGGTTAAAACAAGGGCGACAGGCATTTCCGTTTCGGAAAGCCAATCGGTTGTTTGGATAAATTCGTCGTGCATATCAAGCGTTGCGTTGCTCATAATTTTTTACCTCATTCAGTTTGTCGGAAAAGCTAAAGTTAAATTCGAGTATTTGTCACGCGAAGCACGCGGGCTTCGATATTTCAAAATTTTGTCCGGCGCGAAATCAACCGCGCCGCACGCTAGATTTCGCGCTAGTATAATTGGTGCTGGCACAAGCCATAAAGCGTAATCGAAAAACCATCTTTTATTTTCCTTCTTCCAGCCGCGACTTGAAGCGATGTCATTTTTTTGATTGGTTCGAGTAGGGAAAAAGTTTTGCGCTCCGAACATAGCCAGCATTTGCGAAAACGGATTCGTAACGACGGGCAAATTCAAATCATTTGGCGAATAACCAACGTCCAGAGCGTTACGCGAAGCCCCTGGGTCAAACCCGAAGCTGCCGCTGACTTTGCTCGTTTGGCGTAAAACGTCGGCAATATTTTCGCAGGTCAGCTTCTGGCATTTTTGAATCATATCGAGGGTGATTTTTTCCGCCTTTTGTTGTCCGGCATACATCTTCCAGCCGCTTTTGTTTATCTCGCCGTCGCGAGTCAGCGATTCATACCACCAATCGAGAACGATTCTGCTAGTTTCCGTCTCATTTTTTGAAAACGTCGCTTCGAGGCGGATGACTTCGTCTTCGTCATTTCTGACAACTTTCCATTTTTCCCAATCATTTAAAGTCGGAAGAATGATTTTTAATAATTCCACCTCGCTCAAAACCGTGTCCAAAACGAAATTGGTTGCGCCTTCAGCTTGCCAATGCGCCAGAGCAGTTTCGTCAAAGCGAGAGCCGACTTCAAAAATGCCGCAACACGCCAGATATTCAACCGGATTGCTGGCATTAACTTCGATTTTTATTTCGCGCCGTTCGTTCATATTTCACCTCTTGCTTCTGCCCTTGAAGCCAGTGCATCGGCAGCTTTCAGAACTGCTTCCAGATAGGCGAGTTGCCACCAACCGTATTTTGTCTGCAAATCGGCAAAACGCCGCATTGCTCGTTCGGCAGTTTCCTGATTGAGCCGGGTCGGATTGTCTTTATCAAAAGCTCGCGCTGGAAAATGCGGGCGGGCGTAGCCGTGATGCGTCGCTATCAGATGCAAAATCAAATCGCGGTTCGGATGCTCATTCAATTCTTCGCTCTCTTCGGCTTCAATCAGCGAGCCGAATTCGTGGCGATAGTAATCGTTTAATTTGTGATTGAACCAAGTCTGATTCGATTTGGCGAGAATTTTTTCGGGGAAAGCAAAATTCCCGACAGCCTTTTGCCAGCATTCGCGCGCTTTCCCTTTGTCGTGCCAACTTCCAGCGATTTCCAATGCTTCCGAAAATTCCGCGCTCAAGAAAAGTTTTGCCGCCAAGCGTCTGGCAAAATTTGAAACGTCTGCGTTGTGTTTTTCGAGTTCTATTTGTTCGCGTTCGATTTGACCGAAAGCGAGCGAAGCGGTTTCATCATCCATCTCGCCTTCACTCGGCAAAAAGCGGTCGGGCGATTTGCGGTTAATGAAATAAGCTAAAACTTGTTTTTTCGGTTTTTCGGCATCTTTCTCCTCTTCGGATTCGGCGGCTGAACTGATGACGATTTGTTTGACGCAGCGTTTGTTTTCGCTCTGAGTAATATGGCGAATTGCTTCTTCAATTTTTCTCCCATCATAAGTTTTCGATTCGCCATTAATGATTTTGGCGGTCGTAGCCTCTTCGGTTTCGGTTAGCACAACGCGTATCCATTCATCTGCGTCAACAACATCTGTGACAGGTGCGGTATCTTTCGGCAAAACTTCAACCGCTATTCCGTTTTCCAAGCCCCCGGCTTCACATGGTAAGACGACAGTTGCGAACATCAATTCAGCATACAAATCGGGGTTATCATTCAGTTCTCCGAGTGAGCGAACTTTATAATCGCCGTCAGAAGTTATGACGACAGCGCGATGTTCGGGGAATTTTTCGGCTATCGCTTTAATCGTCGCTTCGGCGCGGTGAGTTGATTCGCGGGCGCACTCGCGGCTTTTGACGCGCACGGTTTTGACCGTGACGATTTTGCGTCTGTCCGTACTTTCTAGCGACAAATAGGCTCGCCAACAAAGCGAAGTTTCCGGCACTGTGTTTTTGGTTACGCCGCGTAGCCAATAGGAAACGAGCGAACGCGGAAACTCGTTCTGCTTGAGCGAAGTCATTGACCAATCATCAATTCGCGCCGAATCGAGCGGCGGGCAAACAGGCTTCGGCGGATAGCAAAGGCTTTCGTCGAATTTGATTTGCCGCAGAGCAAGCGGGGAGGCATTTAAGCTGTTTCCGTTTTCGCTCTGCCGCAGGGTTTTCAGAGTTTCAATTGCTTGTTCAGTTTGTAGGCTTAAATCATCGTTGAAAACAATAGTAACGACTGACGAACTTTCGCCGAAACGATTGACTCGACCAAGACGCTGAATGAAACTGTCTGCTGAGGTTAAATCGCAGACGGCGAAATCTGCATCGAGATTCACACCGACTTCAGCGCACGATGTCGCGACGAGAAAATAAGATTTGTCCTGCTGTGGTCGATTCGGTTTCGGCGCGAACATTTGAAAAACCGGATTCCCAACCAGTTGGTCGCGTTCATAGCCACGCATTCCTCCGACCATCAGCAACACTTGGTTTTTGTCAATGTCTTGCGACGCAATCAATTCGTCTTTAATTTTCTTAACCAAATCGACCGTCTTCCCAAAAACTAAAACCGAAACGGGCAAATCTTTATACTGCGCAGCGACGCTCGCCATTTCTTTGGCTTGTATTTCGCGCAATTGTTGCTGTGCCTTTTTGCTTTTCAAAACATCTTCGCCGACTTGGAAACTTTTCCATTCAATTTTCTTTTCAGCATTCAACCGTAGCGCAGCAACTTCATTGGTCAAATCTTCGGGAGCATCTTTTTCAAGAACGAATGTCTCACTGGGTTTATCTCCGTCCTCTTTTTCCAGCGTTGCCGAGAGCGACATTATGTTAAAGGGCTTGATTGTATTTTTATCTTTCCGATTAACGAATGGATGAATGGCGCGAAGCGTTTGCATAAAAGCGGGCGAAAGATGCGCTTCATCAATAACGACTAAGGTGTCTTGTCCTAATAATCCAGCTTGCAACGCTTTGTAAGATTCGCCCACACCTCCGTAAGCTGAAAAAAGCAGGCGGCTGCCAATCATATCAATAGTGCCGACAATGATTGCCGGGCGCGACGGGTCGAGACACCATTCGCGGTTGTCGGCGTATTCGCCGCGCAAGGTTGAAAGTGCGATGACATTTGCATTTTCCCTTTCGGAGCTAGTTACATCGTTTTGGGATTCAACCAAAAATGACGATTTTTGGAGAACTGAAAAGATTTTTCTTAAATCTTCGTCCTCCGAATCTTTTAACTCTTTCAAACGACACAATATCTTTTGAGCTTCATCTGTTGCTTGGTCAACAATAACGCGGCGGTCAACAACATAAACCAACCGGCG
>DASVWG010000055.1:0-17761 GCA_036389695.1 Pyrinomonadaceae bacterium | reverse complement strand
AAAATTCCGCGCCGCAGTCCTAACTCTTTCTCGACCACAAAATGCAGCAAATCGTGCGGCATCAGCGCATCAAAACCGGGCGCGGGATTCATACGCAAAACCGGCAAGCCGTCCCGATGGACAACTATCCCGTAGCGCCTTTCGCCGGTTCGATGAAATTCAACCCGCATATAATTTACCTTCTGTTTATCTGCAAAGCTTGCCCGACCCCGGCAATTTACTTTCTTTATTTTTGAAAGTCAAGAATTTTGTCCGGCAAAAAGGCGAGCCGTTTCCAGCCCGCCTTTTTTATTTTGGTTAGTGGTCGTCGTGACTGTCGGCGTCGCCGTCTGTCTTGTCGAATAAGCGCGGCTTTTGTTTTTCGCTTTTTATTTTCTCGATATAGTCGCGGATTCTTTCGTTCATGCCTTCTTCGGCTTGTTTCATTTCTTCGGGCTTGCCGTTTTTCTCTTGATATTTGGTCGCGAGGGCTTTTTGCAAATCTTCGAGCGCGCCGTTGTCGTCGCCGAGAAAGTGCTTCATCGAGGCGGAAATATACAGCAGAACCTTTTTCGGCTGTTCGTTTTTTTCGTCCGCCAATTCCTTCTGAATCAAGGCGAGCGAGGCGCGGCGCGCTTCGGCGGCTTTTTCCGGTTTGCCTTCCTTGCCGTAATGATAGCCTTTCACGCGTTGAAAGCTTTCCCACCAGCTTTCGCTCTTGCCGAGAACCGGATAAATTTTTTCCATTATTTCCAGCCTCTCTGAAACGGGCAGCTCCGTATATTCCTTGAAGTTTTTTGAAATCTTCACGCCTGCCAGAATCTTTTTTATTTCGGGCAGCTTATCTTTCGGGAGCTTATCAAAATCCCACATATACGTAGTCAGATGACATTTTTTGCAGGTGTAATAAGTCGGCGTCGCCGTCTGCGGAAAGAAAAGCCACTGGTATTTTGAAGGATACGAATAAATGTAGCTGCCGTAGCTGCCGACGACTAAAAAGGTGTTTTTCTCGTTATCAATCGGGCAGGTAAATTCCTGCGGAAACCATGTAATCGCCGAAGCGCTGCCGAACAAAACAAAAACGAGCGTCAGGACGGACGCGAGCCGGAATAGTTTTTTCATAAGAAATTGGTCTCCTTACGATATGTGTCAGTAGCCCGACCGTCAGGGAGGGCTTCATTTTCATCTAACACAGGCTCAGGCTAAAACAAAAGCCCTTGCTGACGCGCGGGCTACTGACACGATGAATTTTAGAAATAAAAAAGGCAGAGCGATTGTTTCGCTCTGCCTTGCTTGTTTTGAAAAGCTATTTAACCGCCGTCGTCGTTCCCTTCTGTTTCGGGTCATACGGCGTCGCCATATAGCGTTTGACGGCTTCCTGCGCGTTGTCGTAGTCGTCGCCGCTGGCTTCGGCGCGTTTGTAGGCGGCGACGGCGCGCGTGCGGTCGCCTTTCGCGTCGTAGGCGTTGCCCATCTTGATATTCGCCCAGACTTCGAGCCAGTTCGGACGCAGGTTTCCGGAAAGCGTCGCTTTGAAATTATCAATCGCCAAATCGTAATTGCGCTGTTCGAGGAACAAATTGCCGAGATTGTAATATATCCACGAATTGCTGCGGTCTAATTTCAAAGCCGCTTCAAACTGCTGCTGCGCTTCGGCGAGATTGCCTTCCTTAAACTGTTCGATGCCGCGCCGCGCGACCGACGAGACTTTCAAATCGTCGGAAATACGCAAAAGCTTGTATTTCGGGTCGATGACGACTTCAATCGGCTTGCCGCTGGATTCGATATTGAAATCGGCGCTCGCGTCTTCGACCAGAACCGTCTGCGATTTTAATTCGCCTTCGCCTTCGGCGACAAGCTGCACATCGACCGGCAGACGCAAGTTGTCGTAGTTTTGTTTAATCGTGCCGCGCGTGACGAATTTGCCTTCGCGCGTGCGGATGATTTGATATTCGACCGCGAATTCCGGCACGCCCGTGCCTTCGACCCAGCGCGCGAAGAAATAACGCATCGGCTGCCCGGCGACCTGCGTCGTCAGCTTTTCAAAATCGTCAATCGAAGCGTTTTTGCCGCGATACTGCGCTAAAAACTGGCGTAAAAGCTGGTTGAATTTCTGCGCGCCGAGCGTTTCTTTCAAAAGCCGGAAGACGAGCGCGCCTTTGCCGAACATAATGTATTGATAGGCGGTCGAAGTGTCGTCCAGCGCCGACGGCGCGCGCAGCAGCGACGCGGTCTGCTCGAACGTCAGAGCCTTTTCCAGCGTTTCGCGCTGTAAGGCTTCGAGCTTGGTATTGGAAATTCCCGCTTCGCGCAGCTCGAGCGCGCTCCATTCCGCCAAGCCCTGCGAAAGCCACGCGTCGTCAAACGATTTCAGACCGACGGTTTGTCCCCACCATTGATACGCGGCTTCGCGCTGCAGGCGTTCCGAAGCAATCTGGCGCGACTGGTCAAAAAATTTGTCGGCGATAAAAAGCATTCCGGGCGCGGAATAGAAATCGAGCGTGTCGTCGTCCGTCTGCACGATAATCAGGCGCTTGCCGCTGTCCGGCTCGCCGTATAATTTCGTGTAAAAATCCAGCGCGCGTCCGAGAATTTCGCCGTAGGTCGGGATGAGCGGGTCGCTGCCCGGCTTGGTGTAAAACTGCAATTCGTAACCGCTGTAATTCAAGGTTTTCGGCGTGTATCTGCCGTAAGCGAAATTGCCCAGAAGCGCCGGTTTCGACTGCGTGAAACGATATTTTCCGCCGGTCGTGCTAACGGGCGTGTCGCTGAATCCGAGCAACTGATAACCGCCCGGAAGCGTTATCGTGATGTCGGAAGTGGCGCGGTCAGCCGCGTAATTGTGAAACGGAAACCAGCGCGCCGCATACATTAAATAACCGTTTTTATCGCCGACGTAAGCGAGCCGTTTCGTCAAAAGCGGTCCGCCTTCCGCCGTCGCCAGCACGCCGCTGTATTTAAAACGCAGCGTGACGGGCACGTTTGCCGGAAGCGTGTCGCCCAAATCGATTTTCACGCTCGGACCCAAATCGGACACGCCGACCTGGTCCTGCACGAATGTAATCTGACCTTGCGAGGCGGTGGTGGTTGCCGGCGCGGGCGTTTTGCTTTTCGGCGCAGTAGTCGGCGCAGAGGTAGTTGACGGCGAACCGACGCGCGTCACGCTTTCGACCTTTAAAGCGCCGTTCAGCTCAAACGCGACGGTGCGCGTTTCGGCTTGCGGCGTAAAAGTCACGTCGACGACGGCTTGAAGCTGGCTTTCCGAAGGATTGAGCTGCACGTCCATCCGATAATTCGTCACATCAAACGGAGCGCGCTGAACCTGCTGCTGCGCGAGGACTGAAAAAACTGAGAGAAAAACGACGGCTGAAATCAGCCCCAACGATTGAAAGAAGCGTTTCTGCATTTTTATCACCTTTTGGAATATTGCTGTAAAACTATTTTTGGCAAAACTATGATGTTTAAAAGATTATTTTCGTTTGCTTCCAGCCAAAGAGAATTAAGTTTGCGCCAGTTCAAGATTCCGAAAGCGAAATTAATTTAAAGCCCGCGCGTTTATTTCGGCGGAATTTTTCCCTTTGTAAACTCGATTACCTCAAACAACTCCGGCGTTTTCGGCAAAAAACTGATTTCGCCCGGCAGACGCTCGATTTCCAGATAATCTTCAAATTCGCGGTAGCCCGCATAAGAGCTCCATTCATACCAGTTCTCATAAGGGCTGGAGGTGGTGACGCCCATTTCGTCGAGCCGCGCGTCAAAGCTCCAGCCTCTCGTCGCGGCGATTTTTTTGTCCCATTGAAAGTAGCCGTAAACGGTTGCGACCAAGGATAAAGCCAGCAGAAAGAAAAAATGCGGCGCGATTAAATACGCCGCGTCGAACAGAGCGTCGGCAGCGGCAACGACCGCCCACACGACCGCTAATTTTGACGAATAAAAATAAGCGTGGTTTTTCAGAGCCTGAAACCGTAAAGCCTTGCGATAGCCTTTGACCGCCAGCTCGTCGTCAATCCGAATATGCGCTTCTATCATAATTTTAAATAACGGTCGTCACGATTTCGCGGATGCTGCGCTGCAATTCCCTGTCGTCGGTAATCGGCGAGCACAGGGCGACTTCCGCCGCGCTGACCGGCGCGATGCCTTTGGCAATCATCTGCGCCGCGTAAATCAGAAGCCGCGTCGAGACGCCTTCTTCCAAACCGTGACCGCGCAGATTTCTGACCTTTTGCCCGATGGTGACGAGGTCGCGCGCCGTCGCTTCGTCGATGCCGCCTTCGCGGGCGACGATTTCCGTCTCGGATTCGGCGGGCGGATAATCGAATTCCATCGCGACAAAACGCTGGCGCGTCGATTGTTTCAAATCCTTCAAAATCGATTGATAGCCCGGATTATAAGAAACGACGAGCATAAATTCGGGCGGCGCATCGACGACCGTTCCGCGTTTTTCAATCGGCAGACGACGGCGGTCGTCCGTTAAAGGGTGAATAATGACGACCGTATCCTTGCGCGCTTCGACCACTTCGTCGAGATAACAAATCGCTCCGGCGCGGACGGCTTTCGTCAAAGGTCCGTCGTGCCAGACGGTTTCGTCGCCTTCGAGTAAGAATCTGCCGACCAAATCCGTCGCCGACAAATCTTCGTGGCAGGCGACCGTTATAAGCGGTCTCCCCAAACGCCACGCCATATGCTCGACAAAACGCGTCTTTCCGCAGCCGGTCGGACCTTTCAGCATCACGGGCAGCTTCGCCGCATACGCGGCTTGAAAAAGCTCGACTTCCTGCGCGACCGGCAAGTAGTAAGGCTCGCTCTCGACTTTATATTTTTCAACGGCTAATTCCATAAATAATTGCTCGACTGGTAAAAATTTATCTTAACATTCGCCCGTGTTTATACAAAAACTGAAATTGCGGCAATAAATGTAGGGGCAGGTCTTGTGCCTGCCCAAAGCGTTCGCCAGAACGCTAAAAAGATTAGCCACAGAGAACACAGAGTTCACAGAGAAAAGATAATCATTATCTCTCTTTTTCTCTGTGAACTCTGTGGCTAGAATTCTTTCGCTGCGCTCATTGGGCAGGCACAAGACCTGCCCCTACAAAACTGCGCCGAAATAAAAATGACGGCAATCTTTCGAATCACCGCCGTTTTTATTTACGAATTAAGTTTTAATTGTCACCAGCGTACCGGGCGAATGTCGGGACCGACGACGTGCGCGCCCGAAAGCACCAGGCTGTAGCGGTCGGGGTCGAGCAGATTATGCCCGTCGTTGTGCATAAAATGCGCTCCATACCAGACGACGACGTCCTGATCGACGATTGATTCGCCGTTGACGAACGGATTAATGCGAATCGGCGCGGTCACGCTCGTGCAGTTGATGCACGTTTCGCCGTCGTCGATTTCATTTTGAACGTTTGTGCCGCCGACAATATTTTTATAACGCAGAACCCAGAAATCGTTGACGGCGAAAGTGTCGGCGACGCCGTCGCTCATATTCGGCACGAGCATATAAGCTTCGTCGCCCGCCGAATTCTGAATCAAAAGGCTGCGTTTTGTTTGATGATTTTTGTTGCCGCGGGTTTCGAGCGACAGCGGCTTTTGGAATTTGCGCCCGCGCTCCATCTGAAAGACTTTGTTATTCGGCTGCACGATATCGAAATCCAGACGCCAGTAAGCGTGATGATTGTGAGCTTCGCAGACGCAGTTGTTGTTGGTCGCGCCGAAGCCGTAACGCGGGCGAATCGTGCCGTCCGGCGCGAAACGCCATTCCATAATGTATCGATACCAGCCCGCCTGCAATTCGGTTATCAAAACGACTTCCAAGCCGTAACCGTTATCCTGTTTATAAACCGCGACGCCGCGAAAATTTCCCGTATCGTTTCCGGTTTCCAGAATCGTCGTCGCCGCCTGACCGTCAGGCACGAGCCGGATGCCCGGCGCGGGGTCGATATTTCCCGTCGCGGGCGTCGCAAACATATCTTCCTGCCACTGCCAGTCGCGATACGGACCGCAATTTTCCGGCGGCGCATACTGCACGTTTAAAATCGGCACGTGACCGCGTTTGAGCACGGATTTTCCCTTGTATTTCACGTCGCGCAGTTCGATGCCGGATTTGCGCGTGCCGGACGAAGCCGACGGGCGAATAATCAGCATTTCCCAGAGCGGCGCGCCGTTTTGCGTGACGGTCATCTGATATTGACCGGCGGTATTTTCACCGGAAGTCGGCTGATTGGCGGCGACCGGTCCGCACGAACCGGCGTCGGCTTTCGATTGCGGCGGCGCGTTTTCGGGATAGCGAACGACCGTGCCGCTTCTGATGCTGACGCTGACTATCTCGTTTTCGTCCGAGCGGCTGTTTCTGAGTCCGACGTTGACCAGGCGCTCGGCGGTTCCGCTTAAAACGGTCGTCGGCGGCATCGGTCGAAAAACGTCGAGCGATTTATCGCCGAGCAAAGCGCCGAATCTTTTATCTGTTCGCACAATCGAAACGGCTTCGCCGAATTCTTCGTCGCTCGGCGTCGGATTATAATACGCTTCGCGGGCGATAACGGGCGTCTGCGCGGCAAAATCGCTTTCGGCGACAATCGAACGGTCGTTCGTGTAATCGTAAAAAACCGCGCGAAAACGCGTCGGCGGCTGCGCCGGACGCGATTTATCTTCCGTTTCGAGATAGCTGAATTCCAGCAGGCGATATTTCGCGCCTTTCAAAAGGCTTTGCACCTCGCTGCTGCGCTCGACGCGCTGCACGGCGGCATCGACCGCTTCCTGCGCCGGTCCCCACGGAGTAATTTTTATATTGACCGACTGGCTGGCTCTTTTCGGCTTTTTCGGCGCAAGCTCATGAGCGGCGGAAACTCCGGCAGACAGACAGATGCTCAAGCCTAAACCAAAAACCAAACGGCTTAGCCCTTTTAACATGCGCCCTCCTCTTAAATACGGCAGATTATTTTTTTTCGGACGAAAAAACTTGTTTAAAAATAACACCGACGACGCCCGCCGTCAAATTTTTCCGGCTCAAACGGACGCTCGCCGGCGATTAATTTCCAGCGTTTAGCGGGTTTTTAATTTAATCTGACTTAATTGACAAAAATATATCGCCCGCGAAATACGCGAAAGGCACGAAAAAAAGAAAAAACGTTTAAATATTTGGTATTAATACAGCCGAATATTTGCGCTAAGCCTTAAATAGGAGAAAGCTCCAGCCAATCCCGTTGCAGCCAATTTTGCGGCGGATAATGAGATTTGCCGTCGATAGTATGAATGCTGTAAGCCTGCCGTGAGCGACCGCTCGTGTTGGGCAGGCTGTAATGCGGCAGCAAACCGTCGAGCACGATGCAGGCTCCTTTTTTGACCTCCAGAGGAATCGTCTTTTCCAATTCGAACGGAGTATCGTCAAAGGTTTGAAACTCGGTTCCGCCCGTCTCGCGTCTCCGGAACCACGCACGCAATGTCGTGCGGTGTCCGCCGGGCTGAGCCCACAGGCAGCCGTTCTCGACGTTTGCGTCTTCGAGAGCATACCAAAATCCGACGCACGACGCGGGCTGCGTATATAAAAAGGTCGCGTCCTGATGAACATCGACTACGCCGCCGATGCGGGCGTGCTTGAAAATATACATGCTCTGGATTATCAGAGCCTCTGATAACCGGAGTTCCGCCGCCAGCCGTTTCATCTGCGGCGAGCGTGAAAAGCGGTTGAAAACCGGGTCGAGGTCATGCAGCGCGTGACCGATTTTGTTGAGCGAATGAAAAAGGTCGTTTTTGAGCTGACCGCTTGCGCTAAAGGCGTCTTTTTCGAAAAAGAAAGAGATGCGGTCGCCCGAATTCAGAAAATAATCGTCGCTGGTTCGCTCCTGCTCAGAGGTTTGGAAAACCGACGGATGACCGTCATAGTCGAAACCGGCAACGAGCGACGCCGCCCGCTCGACGAGCGCATCGCATTCCTGTTCCGAATTGAATCCTTCAACTATTAAGAAACCGTCGCGCTGAAACTTTTCAAGCTGATTACTCATATTCTTGTTGGCTATGATAACCGAAAACGCTTGCAGGTAAAATATGGAGAATAGTTTTACCTGAACCCGGAATCAAGCTGTTCGTTGACTCATATAATCCGTTTGATTAGCGGCTAAAGTGAAAAAGCGAAAACGTGGCGATGAGCACCGTCCACGCGGAAATTGTTATCCAGAGCGGCACTTTTTTAGCGTGTTGTTTAACCGTTTGAATGCTTTCCGCAAGCTCCGCGCCGGCAATTAACAGATTCAATTTCCAGACGCTTTTTATCACATAGCCGCAGGCGATAATCGCCGGCAGCAGGCTTATCATCCCGAACTTAACATTTCTTTGCCAGAACATGATGCCCAAAGCCGCCAAAGATACAATAGCTCCGATTATTACAAGCCAAAACGCCAGTTTAATTCCTTTCTGCAATCCGAGCGTGACAATAATCGTTTTAATACCGGCAGCCAAATCTTCGGGATAATCCTCGGCGGTGTTAACAAGAATAATTCCCATCTGAAGCGTCCCGAATGCCGCCGCAAAGACGATAATCTCGATTGAAAAAGCGGCGCTGACCAGAAGCGCGACGAAAAGCATCGGACCGACAAAGATAATCAGCCATAAGCAAATTAATTGCAGCACTCCGCGCCCCTTTAACTGAGCCGGTTTTAACGAGTAAGCCGCGCCCAATATCAGCCCGACAACGACCAACAACAGAATGAGCCAGTGATTAAGCGTCAATGAAAGATGAACCGACAAAACAAGCGCCAGAACGGCGGATGCCGCGACTTGAAATGTGACGAAGGGAACGCCCAAGCCGTAAACCGCTTCGGACAGATGCGGTTTATACACGACATCCAAATCACGGTCAGCCAGACAATTTATCATATCGCCGAAAGCGAACAGCAGAAAAAATATAAAAATTCCTTCCCAGAAAGCAAAAGTTTTAAAGACTGCCGATTCGCTGACTAACAAAAAAATCGGAATAAGCAAAATCGGAATTTCCGCTATCCGAAACTCGACGCGCCGGATGCGAAGCAGATAAAGAAGATAGCGCGGTAAAGCTGAAACCATAAATTTCTCTCTCAAGTCTAATAATCTTTCAGAGAATATTAACGCGCCGGATACGCCGTTCAGTATTCGGCTCGAAAGCCCGCCGCCCGTGCAGCAGCGCGAAATTATCTGCAATGACGATGTCTCCATCCAGCCAGCAGTGGCAATAACAGACGCTTTCATCGCGCAAACGCCGGTGCATATCCTGAAGAAATTCCTGATGAGCCGCTTCGGGAATTCCTTTAATCTCAAGCTGAACCGGATTTAAATCCGTCACCGGCTCGGCGTAACGAAGCGTCTTTTCACGGCTGATTGGATGAAGCGCAATCATCGGCGAGCTGAAGCTGCCGCCGTAATGAACAATCTTTTCCGTCGTATAAGTGATGGTAATTTTTTCCCATTTTTCGGATTGTTCCGGCTCGGCGAGTTCAAGTAAACGAACGGTATCGCAAAAAAGAGTTTCGCCGCCTTTCTCCGGCGCGGGCGCGGCGTCGCAATGAAAGAAAATGTACCGGGGAATTTTACCGGCAAACGCGCCGTCCCAGTGAAACGGGACCGCGCGATTCGTGTATAAATAATTTCGCGCGTTATCTTTGACGCTAAGCTCGTTAACCGCTCCGAATTCCCATTCGAGAATTTCGCCCAAATTCAAACAAAATTCCGGCAAAGCGTTTCCCGAAAGCGGCGCGAATCCGCGCAGAATAAGAAGCCGGTGCTCGTTAATCAGGTTCTTTAACGCCGGAACGGGAATTATCGATAAGTCAGCGCCCTTCGTCTTTGAATGAATAACGCCGCCGAAGGGCGCAAGCGGCTCAAATGTCCAGTTTGAAAGTGATTCTTCCATCATAATTGCCCTCAATTTATTTGCATCCGCGTCGCTCGATTCCCAGATGCTCGCGCAAATCGGCGACACTCATCGCGAGTAATTTCTCGTAGGGGATTTTTGTGTCATAAAGCGTTTTTGTTCCCTTTGCCCGCTTCCACGCGCGCCGGATTCTTTTCGGGGCGACAAATATCCCGCCGAGCAAAGCGCCGAGACAAAGAATAAATATACCAGCCGAATGGCAGCCGCCGCGAAGCTCGTAAGCGCTGATTTCCGCCTCGCCTATCCAGCCCGTCCCGTAGCCGGTGACGACGTGATGCAAATCGTGAAAATGAAGCAGACCGGGATTCGGAATATAAACCGCCCATTTCCAAACATAGACGGGGAAATTTTTCGCCGCGTAACTTTCCAGATTAAGCGAGTTTTCGGCTAAATAACGGTCGCGGCTGTTTTTGACGGTTTCTTCATTCATCCGGTTTCCAGTTGATAATAAATCGGGCGTCCGTTTATTTTAACGAGCCGGGCGCCGAGCGCTTCGGCTTCGTGCCGCCGCATCAGCTTGAAACAATCCGCTTGTTTGACGGCGACGCCGTGCCACGGCGTCAGCCAGACGTCATCCGCCGCGCCCAACAGAATCCCGATTTTATCCGAATGCGGATGCTGCGGGTGAATCGAAAGCCGCAGCGCGAAAGGAAAACAATCCGCCAGAAGCCTGCCCCACGCATCGCTGCGCTGAACGACCTGATAGGCAAGCTCGCGGCAATCACGCCGAATTTTTGTTCGACTGCGCTCCGGCTCAAGCGCGATTCGGTCTTCAAAAAGAAACCGGTGAATTCCATCGACCAGAGCTTTCGTCTGCGGAAATTCGGCGGCTTTGGCGCGGATTTCTTCGACCGTCTGGGCGTGCTCTTTAATTAAATGCCGCCGCATACCGGAATAATCGGCGTTTTCGTAGACATCGGTTAAATTGAAAGTGTCGATGACATTCGCGCTGCACAAATGGCTGAGCATCTCCCTGATTTTTCGCCCGTAAAGCGTGACGTCGCCGTCGCTGACGCCGACCAAATCACTAAAAACGTGCCCGTCGGAGCAAATCGTCAGCTTCACGCCCGGAGCGTGCAGACGGCAAAGCTCGGCGCAGACTTTTTCCAGATAAATCAGGGCTTGTTCTTCAGCCTTGTCCGGCAGTGTTCCCAGAGTTTTTCGCGGATTCGGCGATTTGGCGGGAAATGCGGGCAAAATCAGATGAATCGGACGATTCGTGTTGATGAAATATTTTATTTTGGGCAGATGCAGCAGCAGACATTGCTGGCACGGCGTTTCGGCGCACTTTTCAAAACCCGGCAGCAGCCGACGATGTTTGAAAAGGCTGCGCAGTATGTCGGACGCTCTTTCGACTTTGGCGGCGTCTTCCTGCGGAAACAGCAGTAATTGTTGAATTTTGTCGATAGCTCTGACGGGAAAATCAAATATCGAAAAATTTAAAAACGGAGCGCTGAAAGATAAAGTTTTGCGCACGACGCCGAGCGCCGCGTGAGCTTTTCGCTTATCTGCGGAGTTGTCTTTCGACCACAGCCACATTAATCCCAAGTAAGTTGTATAAAGATTGCGCGCCACCGCGTCGGCAGATGCGCCGCGATAATCGGTCGCGCCCTGCACGGCTGCCGACAAAACAGCCTGCACGCGAAGGCGTATGATTTCCGTCTGCGGGCTGAAGATGCCGAGCTCGCTCTGTCGATTGGATAATGTTTCGGCAAGACCTGCGAGCGCTTTCCGAAAAGGACTCATCAAGGCGAACTTAATTTTCATCAGGGCGTAAAATCTCTCCGCCAGCGTGTCTTCCGGCAATTCCAAAATCCGGGCTTCCAAATCTCCGGCAAATCGCGCGTAGAGCGCAATTACGAGGTCGTGACCGTTACGGAAAAAAGTCCGTGCGCGCTCTTTCGGACAATCGACCGCCGCCGCCGCTTCCGAAAGCAAATCGTCGCTTAACTCGCCGCCGGCAATCCGCCGCGCCGCCGCTTCGAGCAGGCGCTGTCTCGTATGGTGGTCGGAATAATTGGATGAAAAGTTTTCCGGCGGCATTTTAGTCGGTTTACTTACGGTTTGTTCCAGCACGATGGTAAATAGTCATATTCACGCCTAACACTATATCAAACGCCGTGCCGCTGAAAAGTTATTGTTTTTAAATAGGTTCGTGAATCAGGCTGAAGCGTAGTTTGGTAAAGCGCGAATTATAGAAAGATAAAATTTGCAAAGTGCGAATATGAATTAAAGGTAAAAGAGAAGAAAAATTGTAAATTGTAAATTGTAAATTCTAAATTGATGTGCAGGTTTTTTGTAAAACATTTTACAATTTACAATTTACAATTTGCTCCGTTTTTTTGCTTTTCTTATTTTTGCGCAAAGCCGGACTTTATATCTTACCATCCGTTATGAATCTTCCACTTGTCGATAATCCGCCCGTTCTCCAGCACATTATAATATGAATGCTGCGCCGCCGTCAGGCACGAATGATTTGCCAGAATACGCATCCGGCTTCCAACCCGCAAACGCTCCAGCATCGCGTCATCCTCAATGTGAAAGACGCCGTGCTCCTGCGAAAGCGATTCGAGACGCAATCCCGTTTCCTTTCCCGACAAATCGAGGACTCGCCCGTAACCGCAGGTCGAATCGAGATTGACCGCGCCTCTGTCTTTGGAAAGCGCAATCGCTCCGGCATCAAAAACCGCCTTTTTGCGGCGGCGGTCGATGTGTATGACCGCCGTCAAAACCGTCAGGGCGCAATCTTCAAAATTACAGCTTCCCAGAGCGGCTTGCGTGGCGTCGAATAGAATGTAATTTCCGGGACGGATTTCGTCAATTCCTTTGAGATGGTCGATGCGGGTTATCGTCGGCGTTGAGCCGATACTGACCACCGGCACTTCTATTCCGCCGCTGCGCAGCCGCGCCGCGAGCCGCGTCATCGAATCGCGCTCATGGCGCGCGATAGCGGTAATTTCCTCTTCCGAACCCGCGTTATAGGAATGCCCGGCATGAGTTAAAATTCCGGCGAAATTCAAGTGTGAAGCATCGGCGATGAGACGCGGAATTTCAAAGGCTTCCGCCGAATCCGGCTCGACGCCGCAGCGGTGCAATCCGCAATCGACCTTGAGAAAAATATCCATTTTGATGCCCGCCTGCTGAAGATTATTATTCAAAAGCGGCGGAATATCGGGGCTGTCGGTAATGAGCTTGAGCTTCACGCCGCTTGCCGAAATTTCCATCGCTTCGCCGAATTTTCCCGGTTCAATCGGGACGGCGTAGGTAATATCGTTAAAGCCGTGTTCGGCGAACGCCCGCGCTTCGGCGAGCGTCGAAGTCGTCACCGCGGCGTCGTGACCGTCCGTTTGAATCCGCGCTATCTCTATGCATTTATGAGTCTTGATATGCGGGCGCAGCCGCGCGCCGTTTGTTTTCGCTATCCGGCTGATTCTTTGCGCATTGCGCCGCACGCGCTCGACATCGAGCAGCAGGCACGGCGTTTTCAGAGTTTGTAAATCTTCCATAAACGGGCTTTTTCCGAAACAAATATTCCGCTTCTTTATTATGTCTTAAATTTTTTAAAAATTATATTAAAACCGTTCAGCCGGTTCCCGATGCCGCTTTCCAGTGTTTAATTCTTAGCCGGAGAACTGTCAAATTCTCCTTCATTTCGAAGCTTCTCGGCGCATTTCTGGCAATAATCTTTGCGCAGAACGCGAACGAGCAGTCCTTTCGCTTTCGCCTTTTTTCTGGCTTGGCGGGCGCTGCCCGACTGAATGTCAATCATCTCTCCGCAAACGTCGCAATAAATCGTGTATTCAATCATCAAAATCTACTTTATCTCAAGCCGGTTGTAGTAGGAAAGAATTAAACCGAAGCTGATGTTATGAGCCGTCCTAGAAAATATTTTAGCAGCGAGACGGTCTTGTGTCAGGAAAGCTTCGCCGATTTAAAAATTAAAATTATTTGCTGTGAAAATTTCTTCTATGTCCGAGATATGTTTTTTGATTATTTTGGCGTGACTTTCATTCTGAAGCTTTGCGGCGGATTCTTTACAGATGCGGTAATGAGGCGCGGCTTCGGCAAATTTATTCTGCATCGCCTGCGCGTAAGCCAGCTTACATTCGTTTTGGAAAATAGCGATGTTGTCTTCCTTGTAATGCCTGCGGAAAATCGGCAGAGCTTCGAGCAGATACTTTTCGGCTAATTGGTATTTGTTTTCGGCGGTCGGCGGAATCGCCTCGCGCAAAAACTTTTCGTGGTATTCTTCGCGGTCGGGCAGCATCAGGTTAGACGTATAAGCTTCGAGCATATACGGCAGATTCAGATTATTCGGGTTCGTTTCGCGCATCATCCGGATGGCTTCCGCCAAAAATCCTGCCTTATCGTCTTCCGGCACGCCGCCCGCCACATACAGGTAAAACATATCTTTGGCGACAAGCTCGTGGCGCTCGCCGTAAAACTGTTTTCTGAACTCGATGGCGCGGCGCGCGTGGTAGAGCGTTTTTTCAGCCCCCGTTTCAGCCCGCGCGGGATTTCTCGACTGGAAAGTGTAAACTTCGGCGAACTTGTGATGCAGCTCCGCCTGGATGTCGGGCTGCCCGGCAAACTCGATGTCGATTTTTCCGCTCATATCGTCTATGACGTCGATGACTCTGGCTTCACCGCCGAATTTTGCGCCCTCGGCATACCACGCCGGATTGGCGTAGGAGATGACTTTGCCCATAAAACGACTGATTTTTTCCGCTCGTTCGGCATCGGCTAACGCCTGCTTCTGCGCCTCCGAAGCGATTCCGGCTTGCCCGCGCGCCTCGCTCGCCTGCCATAGCGCGATGGCGATTCCGGAAAGCAAACTGAGCAGAATCACCGCGCCCGCCAGCACGGGCATTTTATTGCGCCGGTAGAATTTACTCGCCTGGTAAGTAAAAGTGGACGGGCGCGCCACGACGGGCAATCCGTCCAGAAATCGCCGGATGTCTTCGGAAAACTGCTCGACCGTCCGGTAGCGCCGCTCGGGTTCTTTGCGCAGCGATTTTAAGATGATGTTGTCGAGGTCGCCCTTTAAACGGGAAAGGGGAAAAGAAAGCGCAACGGAAAAAGCGGAAGAAGCGGCGGCGGCGGAGCTTTCGGAAGTCAGTCCCGGCGCTCCCCTTTCCCTATTTCTTTCTTTAACATTTCGCGGACGCGTCTGGCTCGGCGCGACCGGTTCGCTGTTCGTAATTATTTCCAGCAGCTCGCCGTTCGTTTTTCCGTTCAGGTCGAACGGGTGCGAGCCGGTCAGCATTTTGTATAGCACGACGCCCAGCGCGTAAATGTCCGCGGCGGTCGTCACCGTTTCGCCTTTTATTTGCTCGGGCGCGGCGTATTCGGGCGTCATCGCGCCGAGAATCGTCGTCGCTGCGGGCGGCATGCCGTCGGATTCCGCACCGAGCAGTTTGGAAATACCGAAATCCAGCAGTTTTACATTGCCGTCTTTGGTGACGAGAATGTTCGAGGGCTTCAAATCGCGGTGAATTATCAAATTGCGGTGCGCGAAGGCGACCGCGTCGCAAACCTTGTTGAAAAGCCTCAGACGGTCTTCCAGCGAAAGCGAATTTTCGCGGCAGAATTTATCGATGGCGAGACCTTCGATATACTCCATCACCAGAAAAGGCACGCCGTCGTCGGTCGTTCCGGCATCGAGCAGCGAGGCGATATTCGGGTGTTCGAGCCGCGACTGGATTTCTTTCTCGACTTCAAAACGACGGCGAATTTTCGAGGTGTTAAATTCGCGGCGGAGCATCTTGACGGCGACGCGGCGCGCGAATTTTCCGTCCGCGCGCTCGGCGAGATAAACCGCGCCCATGCCGCCCGCGCCGAGCTCGCCGACGATTTGGTAAATGCCGATTTTCCGTCCGATCGGCGAGCCTTGCGCCGACTGCGCTTCCCTTTCATCGCCCGGGATTTCTTCGCCGTCGAAAAAATCTTTGGAAAAATCGGTGATTGAAAGCGACATAAAATCTTCGGATTCGGTCTCGCAAGCCAGCAGGGATTCGACTTCGGCGCGGATTTCGGCGCTCGGCGCGCTGTTCAGAAAATCGCGCCGACGCTCGGGCTGCGAGATTTGCAGCGCTTCGCGCAAAATTTCCTTTACTTTTTTCCAGTCTTCCGCCTGCATAAATTCGCCTGCGACCTTTATAAGCGCATTCGGTCGCCGAAACAAGACAAACTTTCGCGAAATATTTTTGCCCGCGACCGCTACTTCCGGTTAAGCTCGCGATAAAGCCAGAGACGCGCCGCGTGCCATTCGCGCCCGACGCTCCTTTCGGAAATGTCCAGAGCCCCGGCGATTTCCGAGGCTTTCAGCCCGCCGAAATAGCGCATCTCGACGATTTTCGCCTGTCTTTCATCGAGCCGCGCCAGCCTTTCCAGCGCGTCGTCGAGCCGCAGAATCGCGCCCGCGCGTTCTTCAACCGGAATCTGCAAATCGTTAATCGAAAAATGAATCGTGCTGCTTCCGCGTTTTATCGCGGCGTGTTTGCGCGCATAGTCGACCAGAATCTGCCGCATCAGATGCGAGACGAAACGATAGAAATGACTGCGGTCGTTCCATTTGATTTCCGTCAGGTCGGTCAATTTCAGAAACGCTTCGTGGACTAGAGCCGTCGGCTGCAAAGTGTGATTCGACCGCTCTCTGGACATTAAAAAACGCGCCTGTCGTTTTAATTCTTTATAGACGAACGGCAGCAGACGCTCGCCCGCGCCGGCGTCTCCGTTGTTCCAATCCTGCAGAATCAGCGTAATCTCGCCGGCTCGATTGTCGCTCATAGTGTGGCGTGTGGGATTTGCTCTCGAATTCTAGCCTAATTTTCGCGGAAATAAAAATTTTTCCGAAAAATTTTGGCTGATTTTGTCGCGCTTTTACGCCTCTTTCCGGCAAGCACGCAAAATAAAATTTGAAACGGAGAGAATAATGCGGATAAGAATGGCTTTTTTCATAAACATACTTTTAAATAAGGCTTTTATTCCGGGGGCGGCAAAGACGAAAAAGGGACTTTACGCGAAGCTGATTTTGGTTTTCGTCTTATCGTTTGGCGCGCTTTGGCTCGCGACGGCGAACGACGCGGCACGGGCGGAAAAATCGCAGAGCCTGCGCGGCGAAGAAGCAGTCAAACGGCTCAAGCAAAACGGGCAGTATGATTCGCTGATGCAAGCGATGCAGGCGGCGCGGCGCGCCGAATCCGGTCAGAATAATTCCGATGCTTCTTTCACCGCGCCCGAAGCCATGCCTCCGACGGCGAAGCTTTACGCGCCGGACGGCGCGCCCGCTAATTTTTTTGGTTACAGCGTCGCTCTGAGCGGCGACACCGCAATTGTCGGCGTGCCGCTCGACAGTCTCGAATCAATCAATCCGGCGAGCGTCAGCGAAGGCTCGGCTTACATTTTCACGAGAAGCGGCACGAGCTGGGCATTACAGCAAAAACTGGCGGCATCTGACGCCGCGAACCGGGATTATTTCGGCGCGAACGTCTCGATTGACGGCGACACGGCGGTCGTCGGCGCGTTGTTCGATGATGTCGGCGCAAGCGTCAATCAAGGTTCGGCTTATGTCTTCACTCGCACGGGAACCGTCTGGACTCAGCAGGCGAAGCTGACGGCGGCGCAGGGCGCGGCGGGCGACCGCTTCGGCGCGAGCGTGGAAATCAGCGGCGAAACAATCGTCGTCGGGACAAAGCGCGACCAGGGCGCGGCGTATGTTTTCACTCGTTCGGGAACGATGTGGACACAGCAGCAACAGCTTTTACCTTCTAACGGCGCAGCGGGCGATGAATTCGGCGGCAGCGTGGCGATTAACGGCGATACGATTCTCGTTTCGGCGACGGGTCGTCCTGTTTCGGGCGCGGACAATCAAGGCGCGGT
>DASVWG010000054.1:0-12258 GCA_036389695.1 Pyrinomonadaceae bacterium | reverse complement strand
CAACATTAATTATTCAACACACGAATTTCAATCAGCGTGTCTTTCACTAATATCGGACACGCTCCATAACTGTCGCGTTTCTGCCCTTTTGCTTTCGGTTACGGTTCAGCCGTGAAATTCAGCTCGTTTAATTCCTCGCTCACATCGACGACGCGCGGCGCGAACGAATATCGCTTGTGCCGGATTTCAAAAAGGTAATCCGCGCCCGCCGCGACGTTTACAAAACGGAAATAGCCGAATGAGTTGGTTATCGCCGCGCGCGTTTCGCCGGATGGATTCGTCAGCAGCACGCGGGCGTTTGCCGCGCCCGCGCCGCTCGCTGTTAAAACGCGACCGCCGACCGAAACGGCTGCCGCCGTCGGCGCGAGCATCGCCAGCTGATAATTTCCGTTTTGCGGCGCTTCGGGCGCGCGCGAAGCGCCGAACTTAGTTGCCAGAATCGTGTAGCTGCCCGTCGAAGGCAGGATTAAGCTGCCGGACGCCGGAATCCGCGCGTTCGTTCCGCCGCCGGAATTATCGTCGTAGGCGATAATATGTCCGGTCGGGTCGAGCAGATACAGATACGCGTCGAAATCCATCGAAGACATTAAAATCGCCACCGGGCTGCCCGCCGTGCCGCTAAAGGCGTAAAGGTCGCGGTTGACGCCCGCTTCCGCCGCGCAATCGCCGACGTCGAGCGCGGCGTTGACGAATTGATTATTCGCAATCGGCGTGCGGACGCAGTTCGTTCCGGCAAGCTGCTGCGAAGCCGAATCGACGCGGATGCGCGGGGTTTTCCGGTTGTTCGCGCCCGCGCGCGTGTCGGTAATAATTCTGCCGGTCGTGGCGAGCGCGGTTAAAATCTGCGAGACCGTCGCCGACGGATTTTGCTGTTTCAAATCCGCCCACGCGCCCGCGACGTGCGGCGCCGCCATCGAAGTTCCGGCGCTGCTGCGAAGCTGATTGCCGGGCGAGGCGGAAATAATCGACAAGCCGGGCGCGTATAAATTCAGAATATCGGCGCTGGCGGAAAAATTGGAAATGGTATTGAGCGTCGAAAAATTGCTGCCGTCATTGGTCGAGCCGACGCTGATTGCCGTCGAGATGCAGGCGGGAAAATTTATCGAAGTGGTCGCGCCGGTGTTGCCCGAGGCGAGGACGCTGGCGATATTGACCGACCGCAGATTGTCGATGGCGGCTTTCATCGCCGCATCTTCGCCGTCGCAATACGTCGTGAAATTGCCGTCGCCGAAGCTCATATTCACCGCCGCGATGTTGAAAGTCGTGCGCAGCGCGTAAACCCGCTCCAAGCCTTTGATAATGTCGGAACTATAAGAGTTGATGCACGGCGGAGAGCCGCCGCAGTTGCCGGGATTATTGAAGCGCGAAAAAACCTGTATGGCGATAATATTCGCGTCTTTCGCGACGCCGAAATGTCCGAGCGACGTTTCGCGTCCGGCGGCGATTCCGGCGACGTGCGTGCCGTGCCAGCAGACGCCGATTTGCGCCGTGTCGCAATGCAAACCCGAATCGGGCGCGGTCGATTCCGAAACGCCGCCCGGACAAAGGCTTACAGAGCTGTCAAAATCGGGGTTATTTCCCATATTCGTCGAGTAACAAGCCTCGGAGACGACTTTGCCGCCCGCGAAATAGCTGTGATTTTTGTCCACGCCGGTGTCGAGAATCGCAATCGTCTGCCCGCTGCCCGAAAAACCGTTTGCCATGCCGCCCGCCGCGCCGACGACCGGCACGCTTTCGACGATGGAAGGCTTTACCAGACGGTCTTCGTAAACTGAAACGACCAGCGGCGAGGCTTTTAATTTTTCCAGCGCCGCCGCGTCCGCTTCGACCGCGACAAAAGGAATAAAATCGAAACGCTTAATGCCGCGCACGTCGTAACCGGAAACGTCGGCGAGCAAATCATTCTGCGCCCGTTTGATTGCGGCTCGCTGCTGCTTTTGCACGGACGAAGACAGCGCGCCGTCCGTTTGGAAATCCGCGCGCAGTCCGACGATGACGCGCGCCGAACCGTTTCGCGCGGCTTTCGCGATTAATTCATCAAACTTCGCCGCCGGCGAATCCTGAACCGGAATTTTATCGCTTGTTTTTTGAGATTCGATTTGATTATTTGACCGGCTCGACTGCATCTGCGCGGGCATCCGCCAGAACGCCAGAAAGGACACAATCATCAAGCCGAAGATGGCGAGGTAAAGAAATTTTGCTTTCATCTGCTCCTCCGAATTAAGTAGAAAAACGCGTGGCATCAAACCGATTCGAGCGGTTTTACAGACAGTTTAAATAATACTACACGCTTAATTGAACACCAATAAAACAGGAATGAAGGATAAATGATGAATTAAAGCCGAGCCGGGTTGTAAATTTTAAATCCTGAATTTGTAATTAAACGGATTTCTCAAAATTCGATTCGCAAAATTCAGGACTTTTTCGTCCCGCGCAAAAGCTGCCATAAACTGGCTAAATGACAGAAAAGCACAATCGGCACAATCGTCGAAGGCAGCCAGATGAAAGGGAAATAAAGCAAGCCGCGGTTCGGCTGGTCGAAGGCGAATTGCTGAAACGGGAAGGGAAATGACAAAACGGCGTTGATGACGATGTTCAGAAGCGTTCCGAGCGCGAACAGATTCCAGATAATCAACAACGGACGATTTATTTTTCCGCGTCGAAAGGCGAGCCACGCGATGACCGGCGCGGTGATTCCGGCGAGGATGTCGAAATTTCTGCCTTCAAACGTCATCAATTGCGGAACCTGCCCGCTTTGAAAAAGCCACAGTAAAACCAATTCGACCGGAACCCGAATGGCGTGCAGATAAGTTAAAGTCCGCAGCGGAAGCTGTTCGACAAAGTTTTTTCGCGCGAGAATGAAAAGCAGAATTATCGTCGCCAGAGCCGGCAGAAACGAAAACAGCATCAGGCGCGGCGGCACGACCTGCGTATTCAGATAAAATCCGCCCGCGCCGAGCGTGGCTTGAAAAATAAGCCAGAAGGGAATTAGAAAACTTAAAAATTTGGTCGCGGTCGAGGTAAACGCGCCGCGCTTGATGGCGTAAAGAAAAATTCCGACCGTCAGAAATGTCGTCAGAATAAAGATGACTGAAACGTACGCGGGCAGGTTTTCGAGCATAAGATTCAAGATTCGGGATTCAGGATTCAAGATTCAAGATTTGATTATTCATCCTGAATCTTAAATCTTGAATTACTTAATTCTCTCGTCGCTTTCGATTTGACCGTCGCGGATGGTCAGCACGCGGTGCGCGCGTTCGGCGACGTCGTGTTCGTGCGTGACGATGATAATCGTGTTGCCTTCGGCGTGCAGTTTTTCAAACAGCGCCATAATTTCAACGCTGGTTTTTGAATCCAGAGCGCCGGTCGGCTCGTCCGCCAGCAGAATCGACGGGTGATTAACCAGTGCGCGGGCGATGGCGACGCGCTGGCGCTGACCGCCGGAAAGCTCGTTCGGGCGATGCGACGTTCTGTCGCCGAGCTCGACCGAAGCCAGCGCCGACTGCGCGCGTTCGTGCCGCGCGCTCGCGCTGATTCCGGCGTAAATCAAAGGCAGCTCGACATTGTGCAGCGCCGTCGCGCGCGGCAGAAGGTTAAAGGTCTGGAAAACAAAGCCTATTTCCTTGTTGCGGATGCGGGCAAGCTCGTCGTCGGACATTGCCGAAACGAGATGACCGTTTATCCAATAACTGCCCTGCGACGGCGAATCGAGACAGCCGATGAGATTCATCAGAGTCGATTTACCCGAACCCGAAGGTCCGATAATCGCCAGGTATTCGCCTTTCTGCACGTCGAACGAAACGTCGCGCAGCGCGTGCAGTTCCTCCGAACCCATCTGATACGTGCGCCAGATGTTTCTCATTGAAATCAGCGCGCCCGGAGCGTGCATATCGCCGTTGCCGTTGGTTTGAAATTCTGTAGCCATAGAAAAGTGAATTGTGAATCGTAAATCGTGAATCGTAAACAGAAAGACAAATCCATTCACGATTTACGATTCACAATTTACGATTTAAGATTTATTCGCGTTATCGCCTTCCTTCTTGACTTGCCGCTTGACGATGTCGTTTTCTTTCAGCGTTTTCAGCACGCGGCTCGGACCCGTTATCACTTCCTGACCTTCGGAAAGACCGGCGGTGATTTGAATGTCGGATTCGCCCGTGATGCCGGTCGTCACTTCGACAAATTTAACCTTGTTGCCTTCCAGCACGTAAACGCCTTTGACGGGTTTCGGCTTCTCGCCGGAAGCTTGCGAATCGCCCTGAATGGTTGCCGACGGCGTCGCTTCGGGCTGTTTTTCGATAATCGCCTGCAGCGGAACCGTGACGACGTTTTCCGCCGTTTTGGTCGTAATCGTCGCCGTCGCGCTCATTCCCGGGCGCAAGCCTTCGCGCACGGCGTCAGCCACGTCTTTTAATTGGATGACGACGCGAAATTCTTTCGCTTCCTGCACGTTGATATTGGTCGAAAGCCCGCCGCTCGTCTGCGATTTGCCGAGCGCCAGAGGCGTTTTCTGCGTCACTTCGCCGAGAATTTCCTTTTCGCCGAAGGCGTCGACTTTAATTTTCGCCTGCTGCCCGACTTCGACTTTGTCGATTTCCGTTTCGTCGACTTTGACCTCGACGTTAATCGTCGACATATCGGCAATCGTCAAAAGCGGCGTCGAAGACAGATTGGCGACGGCAAATGTTCCGACTTTCGACGGAATGTCGGCAATCACGCCGTTAATCGGCGCAATCTGCATACTTTTGTCGCGCTGGCTGCGCGTTCCGCGCAGCAGCGCGGCTTGCTGTTCGGCGCGTTTCGAGGTGGCTTCGGCGCTGTAGCTTGCCGTATCGACGCCGCGCCGCGCATCCTGCACCGAAACCTGCTGCTGCTTGACGCGCGCGAGTTGTTCGTTAACCTGTTTTTCCGCGACCAGCACGGCGTTTTTCTGCGTTTGCAGCCGCGCCTGTGCGTTGCGCAGGGAAATCTGCGCCTGGTCGACTCTGTCTTTCGCTTCGTCGTATTGAAGGCGTGAAGCGACCTGCGCTTCCAATAATTGCGTCGTGCGTTTCAATTCGCGCTGCGCGGTTTCCAAATCCTTACGCGCGCGGTCAACGTCGGTCTGCGCGGTATCAACCTGCTGGCGAGCATTAAGAACCTGCTGGCGAGCTGTGTCAACCTGCGTCTGCGCGGTGTTTAAGCCCTGCTGTGCCTGTGAAAGCTGATTCTGCGCGGCGACGACCTGCGAGCGCGAAACCTGCGTTTCGGTCTGCGCCGCCTGCACGGAAGCCAGCTGCGCGTCGGTGCTGGATTGAAGCTGGTTCGGGTCGAGACGCACGAGCGGCTGACCTTTCGTCACCTGGTCGCCTTCTTTAACGTAAATTTCCTCGATGCGTCCCTGCACTTCGCTGGTCAGGTTGATAAACTGAATCGGGCGCACTTCGCCGGACGCGGTCACGGTCGAGCGCAATTCGCGGCGCGTTTCGATTTTGACGACCGTCACTTCCGGCGTATCCTTGCGCGTGGCAAAGATACTGCCGATGATGATTATTCCGAGCAAAACCACGGCAACGCTGCCGATAATAATTTTCTTCTTTCGGCTCAAAGCCATCTTTTTATTCCTCTAAGTATTGAAGGGATTTTTGTTCTTAAAGCAGTCTAAGTTACGCAAATAAATTTTTACAGATGCGTCTGCAACTCTGTACGACTTTTTCCGTAAAAGGTTTCAAGAAAATCTGACCTTTGGTCTTTGACCTTTGACCTTTGATTGATTGAGCGTAAATGAGCTTTATAATTATAAATCGAGACTTGAAAATCACAAAACAAAGGTCAAAGGGCAAAAATCAAAGGTCAAAGTTAGTAGTTTACGATTTGCAAATTACGAGTTAAAATACAATCGCCATATTAAGTTCATTTCTAACAGGTCGCAAGGTAAAGTAAAAATGATAAAATGTCCGACTTGCGGGACGGAAAATCTCGAAGGTTCACAATTTTGTGATGAATGCGGCGCGACGCTCGGCGCGCGTCAAAACAATATCGACTCCGACAGCGTCATCACGGCTTACGCCCCGCCCAAGTTTCAATCGTCAAACGTCACGTCGGTCGGCATTCCGCCGATGGTCGAAGAATTGAAAATCGAAGACGAATCGAAAGCCGCCGAATCGACCGGCGAAACGACAGCCAAAGGCGTGCACGCCGTTTTGATAATCGAGCGCGGCGCTTCGGTCGGCACCGAGTTCGGCTTAACGGGCGAGGAATCGAACATCGGGCGCTGGGACGCGGACAACGGAATTTTTCCGGACGTCGATTTGGACACGCACGACCCGGAAGCCAAAGTTTCGCGCCGCCACGCGCGCATCATACAGGAAGACGGTCGCTATCTGCTGGAAGATTTAGGCTCGACGAACGGAACTTTTATCAATCGCGGGCGGCGCCTGATTCCCGGCAATCGGCAGCCTTTGAACGACGGCGACGAAGTCATCGTCGGAAAAACATTTTTACGTTTTCGCATAAACCAGTAATTTGAATTTAATTAACCAAAAATAATGTCTTATTGTCACGAATGCGGCTCGGAAGTCGCCAAAGATGATATTTATTGTCCGTATTGCGGAATCGCTCTGGAAAGCGCGGCGGACGTTTCTTCGTCGACGACCGTCGCCACGCCGGACTCCGCTCTGCCGTTTGAAGCGACGCAAATCGACGTGCCGTTTGAAAGCCCGATCGAGCCGGTCAAAGAAGGCGAAGAAGTCGTCATCGAAGACGTTTCGCTGCCGGCGATGCCGGACGATTTTGACAGCGGCAGACATTCGGTCGATTCCCTGCTGAAATCCGACGCGTCCGAAAATATTCCTTTTCAAGCCGACGAAGCCGTGCAACCGGAATCGAACGACGTGAACGTCGAAACGCCGTCGCCGCAGTCGGAAGAAACAGCCGCGCCCGTCGAACAACCCGAATTTATTTCTTCCGCACCGGTTCAAAAAACGGACGAGCCGAATTTTGAATCCGTTTCGCCCGACGCCGAAACCATCGTTGAGCAGCCGGGCGTCGGCGAAATCTCCGGCGAAGAACCCGCGCCGCAATTTGCCGAAAATCCCGCGCCGGATTTCGATTTGACGATTCCATACACGCCCGTCGACCTCGCGCAGCAGGAAGCGGTCGCCTCGAAATTATCTGAAAATCAAGCCGCCGAGCCGCCGAAAGAATCGCCAGCGGCGCAATCTGAAAACGAAATCAAACCGCCCGCGACGCCGCTCGAAGAGCCTGAGGAAGAAGACCTTCCGGCGACGCTGATTTCCGAGCCGCTGCCGTCGTTTGAGCAGATAGCTGAGGAATACGCCGACGCCGTAGAGCAAAATCGGGCGGTTGTCCAGCCGGTTGCCGAAAAAAACGATTATCAGGTTTCCGCGCCGGTTGAGGAAGCGGTTTCCGTTTCCGCGCCCGTCGAAAAAGCGCCGGAAGTTGCGGCATCTGAGGCAGATAAATCGGGCGACGTGCCGGGACGCTCCTATACCAGCCCGAACGTCAATTCGATTGACACCGGCGGCAAGAAAGCCAAGCTGAAAACTTTGTCCGAAGGCACGATTTTAAACGGGCGCTACGAAATCGTCCGCAAAATCGGCGGCGGCGGAATGGGCGCGGTTTATCTCGCCAGCGACAAAAACTTAGGCGGCGTTCTGCGCGCGGTCAAGGAAATGGTGCAGTCATACATCGAGGAAACGCAGCAGGAAAAGGCGATAAACGATTTCAAGCGCGAATCTCTGCTTTTGACTTCGCTGGAGCATTCCTCGATTCCGACGATTTACGATTATTTTTACGACGAGAAAGAAGGCAGATTCTATCTCGTGATGAAATATATTTCGGGCGGCGATTTGGCGGCGCGGCTGCGCTCGTCGCCCGAAGGTCGCGTCGATGAAGCGAGCGTCACCGAATGGGCGATTCAGGTCGCCGACGTGCTGGATTATCTGCACAACCGCCAGCCGCCGATTGTTTACCGCGATTTGAAGCCGTCGAATATTATGATTGACGGCAACTCGGGGCGCGTTATGCTGATTGATTTCGGCATCGCGCGCTGGGTTAATAAAGAGGAAAAAGGCGTCACGGCGGTCGGCACGATGGGCTACGCGCCGCCGGAATTATTTAGCGGAAACGTCGAAGCGCGCTCCGACCTTTATTCGCTCGGCTCGACGATGTTTCATCTTCTGACCGGCGCCGACCCGCAGAATAATCCGCTGCTGATTTTCGATTTTCACAAAAATCCGCGCCCGCGCCAGATAAATCCGCAATTGTCCGACCAGATTGAGCAGATTTTGATGCGCTCGGTCGAATACAACGCCGACAAGCGTTTTAATTCCGCCGCCGAGATGCGCGATGTTCTGGTCAAGCATCTGGAAAATCTGAAAGCCAGACGCGTGACTTACGGCGCCGGCGATAAACAGCTTATCACGGCGGAAAACGAGCCGGTTTTCTGCGGCTTCTGCGGGCAGAAAATCGTCGCGTCCGATATGTTCTGCCCGTTCTGCGGCGCGAAACAGCCGCTCGCCGAAGCCGCCCGGCAGCAGCAGCAGAAGCCGCCCGCTTTTGTCGCTCCGCCAAAATTGACGGCGCGGCTTTACATCGTGGACACGACCGATTTGGAAACGCCGATTTTCAATCTTGAAAAAGATACGAGCCTGATTGGCAGGCGCGACCCGATGTCGAATATTTTCCCCGAGGTTGACCTTTCCAAATTCGACCCGCAAACTAAAATCTCGCGCCGCCACGCGCGCATCTGGCGCGAAGGCGATACGTTTATGGTCGAAGATTTAGGCTCGTCAAACGGCACGATTCTCCTGACCAAACAGAGCGACCCGGTTCGCCTTCTGCCGCAGCAGCCGCGCAGCCTGGCGCACGGCGACAAGCTGAAATTGGGCGATACGACTTTGCACTTTGTGCTTGGCTAAAAAAATAAATAAGGAATTTCAGAACCGGGAAAATTTTCACCACAGATTTATGAGTGCAAAAGTAGAAAGAACCTTCTCAGGGGCGTCGAGCGTCAGAACCCGAACCGAAGAAGTCATCGTCAATTTTGACGCAACAAAGGTCAAAGCGCCTTTTTTGCTGCGCTGCGGCGCTTTGCTGATTGATTACATAATTCTGGTCAGCCTGCCCGTTCTCGGTTTACTGCTTGGACGGCTTTCCGGCGACGACGGCGCAAAGCTTTTTAAAAGCGGCTTTAACAGCGCCGGCTGGCTGATTGCGATTCTGCTGGCGGTCACGAATTTTATAATTTTCCCGATGCTCGGCGGTCAAAGCATCGGAAAAATGTTTACCGGCTTGAGAATTATCAACAAAGACGGGCAGGCGGCGACGTTCGGTCAGCTTCTGCTGCGTCATCTCGTCGGCTATCCGCTGACGGCTCTGACCGGCGGACTCGGTTTTTTATTTTCGGTTTTCAGCGCGAAAGGACGCGCGCTGCACGATTTGGTCGCCGGAACGGTCGTGGTTTACGGTCAGAAAAAACCGAAAGTTTTGCAGGATTAAAAAAGCTTTGACCTTTGATTTTTGATTTTTGACCTTTGTTTTCGGATTTTCGAGTTTCGGGTTAAAATTGAAAGTTCAATTACGCTCAACGAATCAAAGGTCAAAAATCAAAGGTCAAAGACCGTTTGTAATTAAATTTTATGCCCGAGCTTATCATAAAATATTCCGACCGACCGGACGATAAATTCCGGCTGGCGCGTCTGCGGACGACCATCGGACGTTCGGCGCGCAGCGACATTTGTATTCCCGACCCGTTTGCCTCGCGCCTGCACGCGGAAATCCGGCAGGAAGGCGACAGCTACTGGCTTCACGATTTAGGCTCGGCAAACGGCACGCGCTACAACGGCACGCTCGTTTCGATGCCCATCCCGATGATTTCCGGCGGCGAGATTCAAATCGGCGAAACGGTCATCGTTTTTCAGGACGGGCGCTCCGCTCCGGAAAAAAGCGCGACGCTGATTTCCGACAGCACGCAGGCGCTGAATCCGGCGATGACGATTGCGCTTTCGCCGCTGAAAAGCGCGACCGCCGAAATTTTGGAATCGCAGCCCGGCGGCTCGACGCGCAACGGTCTGCTGACGTTAATCAGCAAGGTCGGCATCGCGCTGCTCGGCTCGACCAGCTTTGAAGAAACTTTGCAGATGCTCGCCTCGCTCGTGTTTGAAGCCGTCCCGGCGGAGCGCTGCGTCATCATGCTGCGCGACGAGGAAAATCCCGAAAAATTAAAAATCGAGGTCGCCAAGGTGCGCGGCAGCAAAGAAGTTCTGGACGAAGTCCGCATCAGCCGCACGGTTATCGAAGAGGTGACGAAAAACGGAAAATCCGTTTTGACTTCCGACGCGCAGCACGACCCGCGATTCGCCAGCCAGACGATGGCGCTGCTCGGCATCCGCTCGGTTCTCGCCGTTCCGCTCGGCGTCGGCGCGGAAGTTTTCGGCTTGATTTACGCCGATTCGCCGACTTATGAAACGACTTTCACCGAAGAACATCTGAATATTTTGACGACGCTCGCCTCGGTCGCTTCGATTCGCGTGGAAAACGCGCGCCTGACCGAAGAACGCTTCAAGCGCGAGCGTCTGGAACACGAGCTGCAATTAGCCAGCGAGATTCAGCAGCGCCTGCAGCCGTCTTCGCCGCCGATTGTCGAAGGCTATGATTTGCAGGGCGTTTCGTTTTCCTGCTACGAGGTCGGCGGCGATTATTACGATTTTATTCCGCGCTGCGACGGCAAGCTTTTAATCGCGCTCGGCGACGTTTCCGGCAAGGGAACTGCCGCCGCGCTTTTAATGTCGAGCCTGCACGCCGCGATGCACGCGCAGGTCGCCGCCAATTCGTCCCTGCTGCAAACGATAAACGCCGTCAATCAATACCTGGCGAACAACACGCCGACGAATCGTTTCGTCACGCTTTTTCTCGCCGAGCTGGACGCCGAAACCGGCAATATGTATTTCATCAACGCCGGACACAATCCGCCGCTCATCGCCCACGCCGACGGGCGCGTCGAACAGCTCGCTTCCGGCGGATTCCCGCTCGGCATTATCCCGACGGCGGAATACGAAGTCGGGCAGACGCGTCTGGAAAAAGGCGAAGCGCTCGTCATTTATTCCGACGGCGTTTCCGAAGCCAACAACACGAAAGGCGAAGAATTCGGCGTCGAGCGCCTCGAAGAAGTAGTGAAAAAACACCTGAGCGCCTCGGCGGCAGGCTTGCGCGACAAAGTCGAATCATCGCTTTCCGCCTTCACGCAAACCGCTCCGGCGGGCGACGACATTACGCTGGTGATTGTTAAAAGAAAGAGTTAAGAAAAGTGCGAATTATTTATGAAAAACAGCTTTGCGAATTTTTGCAAGGCTGTTTTTTATTTTATTTCGCGGCGGCGCGCCGAAACCGTTCAATCTTTAGATAACCTGCGGCGCGGGCGAAGAATTTTATTGATGTTTAGAAACACATCACATATAATTTGCCCGTTCAAAAGGTGAAAATTTCTCTTAAAAAATAACAGCCAGCTTCGCTGATTTCTCTTTTACGACAGGAAAAATTTATGGACGAATACGACGTTTTTATCAGCTACGCGCATCGCGATAATCAACCGCTTCTCGAAGAGGCTTCCGACAGGGGCTGGGTTTCGAATTTTGACGAGATTCTCAGCAAATTTCTGACCCGCGAGCTCGGCAGAGACGCGCGTATCTGGCGCGACCGCAACAATCGCCCGGGCGATTTTTTCGGCGACAAGATAAAGGAAAACCTTTTAAAGAGCAAATCATTCGTCCTGGTTCTTTCGCCTTCTTACGTCAACTCGGATTGGTGCCGCAAGGAGCTCGACACTTATCTGGCAGAGCGAAAGCCCATCCGCATCGAAGATAAATCGTGTATTTTCCCGGTCATTACAAAGCCGGTCGAACAAACGCAGATACCGCCGAAATGGCAGGGTTTTCTGAAAGACGTCCTTGCCGCCGAATTCTTTAAACGCGAAGGCGACGGTAAGACGCTGACGCTGGACGTGGAATACGGCGACGAGGAGCTCAAGCGCGAGCTGCTCAAGCGAATAGATTTTCTGGCGCAGGACATCAATCTGCTGCTGAAAAAAGGCGTCCGCGAATCGACCGAGCCGTCGGCGCTCAAGCCTTTTCTCGGAATGACGATTTATATGTCGATGGCTGAACCGACGCCCGATTTATGGGACGATTATCAGAAAATCCGGCGCGATTTTATCAAGCGCGGCGCAACGGTTCTGCCCTCGTCGTTCGATTTTTCCAG
>DASVWG010000053.1:0-9148 GCA_036389695.1 Pyrinomonadaceae bacterium | reverse complement strand
CATCGCTCGTAGTTAATGTGCGCTTGAAGCCAACCGCCACCGAAGTACGAGTCGTGTTTTCGCTGTTCCCTGCGCTCGTAATCGTAATAGTGACATTGGGCACAACAGCGCCGCTCGGGTCTTTAACGTATCCTTCGAGGTCTCCCGTGGTTTCCTGTCCAAAAGCTATAGAAGCCAGACAGAAAACAATGGATAGCGTTAAAGAAAAAAGTTTAAAATTCTTTCTCATTTTTCGCTCCTAAGTTAATTTCTTGCGAATTATTTAATAGTCCATAAAGAAACTTTCGGACGTATTGCCCTAAAGTATATGCAATTTGAAAGCCAAAGTTTTTTGCGGCGCTGCCGGCGGCATAAATCCTTTATAATTAAGGAAAAAGCTTGTTAGGAGACGCATTTCCGCGCCCGCTCGATTTTTAAACCGGTAAAGTTATTTCCAATAAATTTCCAATAATCTGAATATTTATCCATCAAGCTAACTAATTTTCCGGGCGGTCTGGAGTAAAATGTTTGTGTCAGGCAGAATGCTCCGTATAAGCTCGGAGTAAGGAATCTGGAGGTTCGAAGCTTTTGGAAAAAATTTACCGCGACTCGGTTCACAATATTATTCGCCTGGAAGCCGACACGGACGAAGGCAAGCTGATGATTCGGCTGGTCGACGCGGCGGAGTTTCAGCGTCTCCGGCGCATCAAGCAGCTCGGTCTGGCGTTGTTTACGTATCAGGGCGCGGAGCATTCGCGTTTTACGCACAGCCTCGGCGTGCTTCATTTGGCGACGCGGATTCTGGCAAAATTAGGAAAAAAATACAAAATTTCGGATGAAGCCCGCATCGCCGTCCGCTGCGCCGCGCTGCTGCACGACATCGGACACGGCGCGTTCTCGCACGTCATCGAGGGAATTTTAAATTTTCATCACGAAGATTTTACGATTCAGGCGGTTTTAAGCAGCGAGACGGAAGTCGGGCAAAATTTACGCGGGTTTTCCCCTGAACTTCCCGCCGCGGTCGCCGACGTTATCGGCGGAAAGTATCGCCCGATGGCGCTGGCGCAGCTCGTCTCGTCGCAATTAGATGTTGACCGGATGGATTATCTTTTGCGCGATTCTTTAATGACCGGCGCGAAATACGGAATTTTCGACCTCGAATGGATTATCAAATCGCTGGAAATCGACGAGACGAACGACCGCCTGTATATTTCGGCGGAAGGAATTTACGCCGTCGAAGATTACTTGCAGGCGCGTTATTATATGTTCCGGCAGGTTTATTTTCACCGCGCCCTGCGCTCGGCTGAAGTCGTCCTGCGCTCGCTTTTGCGGCGCGCGCTGGAGCTTTTTCAAGCGGGCAAGCCGGTCTGGTTCGCGCACGGAACGCCGTTCGAAAAAATCCTGCGCGGCGAAAAATTATCACTAGCTGAGCATCTGGAAATGGACGATTCCGACGTGATGTTTCACATCAAACAATGGCAGCGCGACGCGGACGCGATTTTATCGGATTTGTCGAAACGCTTTGTCCACCGGCGCCTTTTCAAAGCCTTCGACATCGATATGCCGAGCGAAGAACGTCAGGATTTTCTCGAAAAAGCGCGGCGGGCGGTTGAAAAAGCCGGTTTTAACCCGAAATATTATTTTGTCGAAGACAAAATCGACGACGTGCCGTATTATTTCTACACGAAAGACCTGAACAAACCGAAAAATCTAATCTACGTGCAGGAAGGCTACGCGCGCTCCACCATTCGCGAAATTTCCGAAATCAGCGCCGCCGTGCGCGGGCTGCAAAAAGGCTACGTCATCCACCGCGTCTGTTTCCCGCACGAATTAAACGAAGAAATTTCCAGACTTTATTACGGCTACATCGAATCTGCGGCGGACGCGCGCGGTTAAAAATCGTTTTGCGGCTCATAGAATAGACTCCACTTTGCGACTGACAGATTCCGACTTGAATCGGCAAGATTCCGTGTGGAATCAGGTTGATTCCGTAACGCAGCGACCAGATTCCGTGTGGAATCAAGTCGCCGCAGCGTGGAATCACCTTAATTCCACACGGAATCAAGCTGCCGCGCGCTGGAATCAACCTGATTCCACACGGAATTCGGTCGGCGCACGCTGGAATCTGTGTGATTCCAGCCGGAATCAGGTCGCCGCACGTTGGAATCAGCTTGCCGCAAAGTTAAAGAACCTGTCGCGCGTTCGGATTTTCGCCTACATCTTTTATATCGCGGTTGAAACGATTGCGGAAAATCTCTGGTGATTTATATATTATTGCGCTACAATTGCGAGAAAAGTTGAAAGTCCCGGACGGCGGCGCGAAGCCCTCGGAAAATTCTGGAAAATTTAACGATTCCGTAACTGCCGGAAAGTGTCCGAAACTATAAACTTTTATCAATGGCAATTCATAAATCGCAAGCACCGGAAATTCACGAATCGAGCGCGCCCGAACGTCAAAAGGCGATTGATTATCCGTTCTGCATCCGCGACGTTCCCGCCGAAGAACTCCGCGAAGGTCGTTATATCACCAGATTTGCCCGCACGCCGGAGGAAATCGACGCGGCTTTGCGCCTGCGCTTTACGGTTTTTAATCTGGAATTGAACGAGGGGCTGGAATCTTCGTTTCTGACCGAGCGCGACGAGGACGAATTCGACCAGACCTGTCATCACCTGATTGTCATCGAAAAAGAAACGAACACGCTGGTCGGCACATATCGCCTGCGCACTCTCGAAATGGCAAAAGACGCGCGCGGATTTTATTCGGCGGGCGAATTTAAAATCGAAGATTTGCCGCAGGACGTTTTGGACGAATCTTTGGAAATCGGTCGCGCCTGCATCGCCCGCGAGCATCGCAACTCGCGCGTGCTTTTTCTGCTCTGGAAAGGCTTGGCTTTATACGCCAGCCTGAAGCGCAAGCGTTATCTTTTCGGCTGCTGCTCGCTTTTTTCGCAGGACTGCACGGAAGGCAAAAAGGCTCTGCGGCAATTGGTGCGCGACGGTTTTTTTCACGAAACCTTCCGCGTCGCGCCGCGCGAGGAATGCGCCTGCAAGCCCGAAGATTTTCTGACCGCCGATTCAATCGAAGAAATCGAGCTGCCGAAGCTTTTTTTCACATACCTGCGCATCGGCGCGAAAATCTGCGGCGAGCCGGTCATCGACCGTCATTTCAAAACCATCGACTTTTTCGTCATCTTCGACGCGACGACCATCGAGCCGCGCTATTATCAAATGTTTTTCAGCCAGTTCGAGCATCTGAAAAAGTAATCAGCGGTCAGCTATCAGCGGTCAGCTTTTGGTTTTGTGAAATTCCGAAAGTAATTTATACTCAACCGTAAGCTGACCGCTGATAGCTGACGGCTGACCGCTGACTTATGAAGTATTTACTTGCTGCAATTCGTCTCTTCGCTTTTCTCGTCGTCACTTTCGGGATTTACTTCCTGTGGTTCGCGCTGCATTTTTTTATTCCGAACAAGCTTTACTGGCGGCAGCTGATTTTTAACGGGTGGGCGCGGGCGTTCGTCAAAATTTCGGGAATGAAAATCGAAGTAATCGGCGCGGCGCCCAAAGCGCCGTTTTTTCTCGTTTCCAATCACGTGAGCTACACGGACATTCCGCTTCTGCGCGCCGTGACCGGCGGAGTTTTCGTCGCGAAAGGCGAAATTCAAAGCTGGTTTCTGGGCAACCGCATCGTCGGCGATATGGGCAACGTTTTTGTCAATCGCCGGAATCGACGCGACATTCCGCGCGCCGGTTCGGAAGTCCTGCAACGACTCAACGAGGGCGAAGGCGTGATTGTTTTTCCCGAAGGCACGAGCACGAAAGGCGAAAAAATTCTCAAATTCAATTCTTCGTTTCTGGAATTCGCCGCGCAGACCGATTTGCCCGTTCACTACGTTTCAATCAGCTACCGCACGCCGAACAATAATCCGCCCGCCAACTCGATTTGCTGGTGGGCGCCCGAAGACACGTTTATCGGGCATATGTGGAAACTGTTTCAGATTCCGGAATTCGAAGCGATTGTCACCTTCGGCGACGAACCCGTGCAAAACCCGAATCGGAAAGAACTGGCGCAGAAGCTCTGGGAAAAAGTGAACGAGAGATTCGTCCCGGTGCTTTAGAAATTTCCTGATTATTTCTTTATTTACTGATATATTTCTCTTTAAAGGAGTAATATATCGGTTCGGATTTAGGTTAATTTGTAATTTTCTACAATCCGTCTCAAAAATGAGATATATTGTGACGGAAAATAAAATCAGCGGTTCGTAAGGAAACGGGTAAATTATGAAGATTAAAGCGTCATCTGTCCTGTTCTGGCTCTGTTTATACTTATTTGCTTCGTCTGCCGTCGCTCAAACTCAGGAAAAAAGAAAGCCTCTGTATGAATGGGAAAGAATCGTTCCGCTGGTGACAAAAAAAGCGGAAGTTGAAGATTACTTTGGTAAACCTTATCTGGAATCGAAAAACGGTTATGTTAGCTTCTATAAATCAGGCTTCGGCAGAATTACGGTTTATTACTACGGCGCGACGGATTTGGAAAAGGCAGCCTACAAATGTAATGTTTCGCGTGATACGGTCAGCAGTTATGATATTACTTTAGCCGAGCGCATTCCCCTCTCCAGCCTCGTCTGGAATTTGAATCAATTTGAAAGAACTCCGGGCGATGACGGGCGATGGATATATGATAATTTAATGACGGGCGTTTCTTTTTCTGTCGAGTCGCCGGATGAAAAGACCGAAGAAGTCGTTGAAATTTCGTATGAGCCTTCAGCCCGACAAAGAGAACAATTGTGTCAAAAAAATCAAAAATGATGCGATAAGCAAATTTCTTCGCCAAAAATACTTCTCTTTTAAATGTGATTCCTTGCCTGGCTGCCTGTTGTCGAGCTTTATTCCGAAACCTTTCCGTTCTCATACTGCTCCAGCTTTCGATAAAGCGTTTTTCTGCCGATATTTAATAATCTCGACGCGCGAGATTTGTCGCCGCTCGTGTAATCGAGCGCGAGTTCGATTGCCTGTCGCTCGATTTCTTCCATCGTCGCCGGAAATTCTACTTCCAGATTTATCGCTCGCCCTTCGCTCGCCGCTTTCGCGCGTTCCTGCCGCGCCTGCGCAAACGATTCGAAGGCTTTTTTGCTGATGGCTTCCGGCAAATCGTCAAGCTCGATTTGGCGTCCCGAAGCGATAATCACCGCGCGCTCGATCGCGTTTTCCAGCTCGCGGACGTTTCCAGACCATTCGTAATTAACCAGAGCGAGCAAGGCTTCCTTCGAAATGCCCGACACGAAGCGTCCGGTTTTCTGCTTGTATTGTTCGAGAAAATGAAAAACGAGAATGTGTATGTCTTCGGGGCGCTCGCGCAGCGGCGGCAGAGTAATCGGAAAAACCGAGAGACGATAAAATAAATCTTTCCGAAACTTCCCTTCTTCGACCGCTTTTTCGAGGTCAACGTTCGACGCGGCGACGACGCGCACATCCGTTTTGACCGTTTCGTTTCCGCCGACGCGCGTAAATTCGCCGTCCTGCAAAACGCGCAAAAGCTTGACCTGCGCGGGCAGCGACATCTCGCCGATTTCGTCCAGAAACAAAGTGCCGCGGTCGGCTTCTTCAAAACGTCCCTTGCGCTGGCTTCGCGCATCGGTGAACGCGCCTTTTTCGTGTCCGAAAAGCTCGGATTCAAGCAAAGTTTCGGGAATCGCGCCGCAGTTCAGTTTCACATAAGGCTTGTTTTCGCGCCCCGAATTGTAATGAATCAGATTCGCCAGAAGCTCTTTGCCCGTGCCCGATTCGCCCTGAATCAAAACGGTCGTCTGCGTGTCGGCGACGTTTAAAGCCAGCTCAATCGCGCGGCGAATCGCCGGAGCCTGCCCGATAATCTCGCTCTGATGCCTTTGGTGAAGCTCGCTTTTCAGGCGCATCACTTCCGCCGAAAGCTGGTCGCGCTCCAAAGCCGTGCCGATTTGGTCGGAGATTCCTTCGACTAATGCGACCTCGTGATTTTCAAAACCGCCGTCGCGCTCCTCGCTCCAGACAAAACCCAGCAGCCCGAACGCCTGTCCGCCGACGCGCACCGGCGCAACGAGCGCGGCGTGACCGTTCAGCTGCGAATTAAAAATCAGACGAATCGTAAACGGCAAATCCTTGTCAATCAGCCGCAAAGTTTTCCCTTCGCGCAGAATGTCGCTCAAAATCGGGAACGGCTCGATGTCGAGCGATTGATTGTGTTCCTCGATCATCTGCAAAACCGCGTTCGGCTTGACATCCGGCGCGGATTTAAACGAAGCGAGCGCGATTTTTTTGCCGGTCTGGTCGAGGACGCCGAGCGCGGCGTAGCTTGCGCCGACCAATTCGACGGCGCGTTCCAGAACGCGCGCCGAAACCTCGTTAAAATCCGAGTGCGAATTCAGCGTGTTGGCGATTTCCAAAAGCGCGTTCGTCCGGCGCGTCTCCTGTTCCTGCGCCACATATAGCCGCGTGTATTGATAGCCGATGCCGAGCTGGCGACCGACCGATTCGAGAAAAGCGACTTCCTCGTCGAGCCATTCGCGCGGCGCGTGCGTGTCGTGCAAACCGACCAGCCCGATGACTTTTTCGTTCAGAGTAATCGGCACGATAAGCAGCGACTGCGTTTCCAGAGCTTTCGTAAAAAAGCGAACGGTTGGGTCTTTCGTTTTGGAAGTGTCGTTGATGCGCACCGGCTGCGACAAATCGAATTTTTCGGTCAATTTCTCCGCGTCGAACGGAATCATCGTGCCTTCCGACGGCGGGACGCTTTCGTCCTTGCGCCATTCGTGACTGATGCGCAGCTCGTTGCCTTCCGTCAATTGCAAAAGGTCGCAGCGGTCGGCGTCCATCATTCGCCCGATTTCCGAAACGACGACGTTTAAAAATCTTTCGAGGTCGATATTCGTCGGCAAATCACGCGCCAGACGGTCGATGATGCCTTCGCGCGCCTCGTGCATTTTGATTTTGCGCTCCAGCGAGAGCGATTGCGGAATTTCCAGTTCGATTTTCATATGAAAATTCGAATTAAACTTTTAATTCGAAAGCAATTAGTTCAAAGATAAGTTTATCATTATTTCGCAGAATTTATGTCAGGCTGATACAGGAAAGTTTACAGGTGTGTTTTTCTGAGGCAGAAGGAATCGAATGCAAAACGCAAAGTGCAAAATATTAGGATTCAAGATTCAAGATTCAAGATTCAAAATTGCAATCCTGAATTTTGAATCTTGAATCTTGAATTAAATCTGTTCTTTCATTTTGCACTTTGCATTTTGCGTTTTGCATTAATTAACGTTCGGCTTGTCCGCTGGCGGCGGCGGTGTTTGTTCAGCCGGTTTCGTTCCTTCCGTTTTTGGCTTTGTCTGTCTGGTTGCCGGTCGGTTTTCCTTCATGTTTTGCAGGTCGGCGGGAATTTTCGGTTTGATGCCGAAATTGGTGCGTTTTTTTCCGGCTTCGGCTTTTTCCAGCGAATCAATCGCCTGCGTGTTGTTTTCGTCCAGCTCGATCGCTTTTTTCAAAACGACGACCGCTTCGTCATAACTGGCGAGCTTTATCAGAATCTTGCCGAGCTCGGTTTGATATTCGCTGTCTTCCGGCTTTAATTTCACCGCCTGGCGCAAGGCTTTTTCGGCTTCCTTGTCCATATTTATTTTGTTGTAAGCGCGTCCGAGATTGAAAAACGCCGCGTCGTTTTTCGGCTCTTTCCGGATGATTTTTTCGTAAGCCTTCGCCGCGTTGTCAAAAGATTTATCGGAATTTTTCAAAATCGTCGGCACTTCTTTTGAGCCTTTTTTGGCTGATTTTCGCTGCGGCGCGGGCGTCGGCGTCGTTTCTTCCGTGTCGCGCTGCAAAATCTCGTCTTCCTTTTCGCGCAGGCTGTAAGCGATGCCGAGCTGGAAATGCGCGTCGGCTAAATCGGGATTCAGCTTCGTCGCCTGTTTCAAAGCCTCAATCGCGTTTTCGGTTTTGTTTTCGTCGAGATATTTGTTGCCCGCCGCCAGGGCTTCATTCGCGTCGGTAAAAGTCGGGACGACTTCCGGCTGTTTGTTCTCAACAACTTCCGGCGAATTTTCGACAACCGGAGTTGCGGCGTTCGTGTTTGTGTTTAAATTTGTGACGGCATTATTTGAGCTGACGCCGCCGCAGCCAAGCTGGAAAAACACAAAGGTCGCTAAAGATATAATTGCTAAAAAAACTTTCATTATTTCGAGTCTCTAAAAATATTCGGATTAAATTATTCCGGTTAGAAGCATTTTTTCCGGAAATGTTTGTCAGCGATTTAGAGACTAACCCGGCGGAAACACAAACGGGCGACCGCCGAGCAGGTGAACGTGCAGATGAAAAACGGTCTGCCCGCCGTCGCCGTTGGTGTTGATAACGACGCGATAGCCGTCTTCATTAAAGCCTCTTTCACGCGCGATTTCAGCGCCGGTCAAAAGCAGATGTCCGAGCGTTTCGCGATGATTTTTGCCGGCTTTATCCAGCGAATCGAAATGCTCGCGCGGCACGATTAAAACGTGCGTCGGCGCCTGCGGGCTAATGTCGTCGAACGCGACACAAACATCGTCTTCGTAAACTCTGGCAGACGGAATTTCGCCTGCAATAATCTTGCAAAACAAACAATTTTCGCTCATAACGGATTGATTTATTTAAACACAAAAAAAGAAAAGTAAAAAGTAAAAACTGATAGTTGATAACTGATAACTGATAGTTGTTTCGCTTTCACTATCAGTTATCAGTTATCAACTATCAGTTAACCTTTTCCTATCTTTACTCTTTCGCCGCTGTCGCCGCGCCGTTTGTCAATCGCTCGATTTCCGCGCCGACGGAGTTTAATTTTTTGACGATGTTTTCGTAACCGCGGTCGATGTGATAAACGCGGTCAATCAAAGTTTCGCCGCGCGCCGCGAGTCCGGCGAGAACCAGTGACGCCGACGCGCGCAAATCCGAAGCCTGAACCGGAGCGCCCATTAAATTCGTTTTGCCGTGAACTCGCGCCGTGTTTCCCGCAATCTCGATTTTCGCGCCCATTCGCATAAGCTCCGGCGCGTGCATAAAACGATTCTCGAAAATCGTCTCCTGTATCACGGAAACGCCTTCGGCTTGCGTCATCAGAGACATATACTGCGCCTGCATATCGGTCGGAAAATGCGGGTGCGGCTCGGTCGTC
>DASVWG010000052.1:0-11132 GCA_036389695.1 Pyrinomonadaceae bacterium | reverse complement strand
ATTATTTTTTCTTTACAGCAGTCGGCGGCGAGTCCCACATGTCTCGTATAACCACCTGCCGCTTTGTGAAAAACCAGAGTCGCTCGTGGTTGCCCGGACTGCTTAAACGGCGAGCCGGAGGCAATTTTAAATTTTAAATTTTGGATTTTGAATTAAGTCTTTTAACTTAAGACTCAAAATTCAAAACTCAAAATTGTCTCCGGCTCGTTTGCCTTTTATGAAGATTGTTCGCATCATTGCCCGCCTCAATGTCGGCGGTCCCGCGCGTCACGTCGTCTGGCTGACGAAGGCGCTGCAAAACGCGGAATTCGAGTCCGTGCTGATGACGGGAACCGTGCCCGAAGGCGAGGAAGATATGGGCTATTTTGCCGCCGAGCACGAAGTCGAGCCTGTTTTCATACCGGAAATGAGCCGCGAGCTATCAGTGAAAGACATCATCTCGCTCTGGAAAGTTTACCGTTTTCTCCAAAAGGAAAAACCCGACATCGTTCACACGCACACCGCCAAGGCGGGCACAGTCGGGCGCGTCGCGGGTTTTTTTTATCGCTGGCTGACGCCGAAAACTTTAATCGGACGCCCGCGAAAAGTTCGCTTCGTTCATACCTATCACGGACACGTTTTTCACAGTTATTACGGCAAAGGCAAAACCCGATTTTTTCTGTTTGTCGAAAAGACTCTGGCGCGGCTCGTGACCGATAAAATCATCACTATCAGCGAGCAGCAATTCGAGGAAATTCATCGCGAATTCGGCGTCGGACGCGAGAAACAATTCGCCGTCGTGCCGCTCGGCATCGACCTTTCGCCGTTTGCCGGATGGCAATTGAAGCGAAATATTTTGCGCGAAGAAATCGGCGCGGGCGACGATGAAATTCTGGTCGGTCTGGTCGGAAGATTAACGGAAATTAAAAATCACTCGCTCTTTTTGCAAATCGCGCGTCGTTATAAAGAAGAAAATTTCGACTTTCCGCGTTTGAAATTCGTCATAATCGGCGACGGGCATCTGCGAAAAACGCTTGAAAAAGAAGCGGAAACGTATAATATAAAGGACATTGTGACATTTTTGGGAAATCGCAGCGACGCGGACGTTTTTTATCCGGCGCTGGACATCGTCGCGCTGACGTCGCTGAACGAAGGCACGCCGCTTTCGCTGATTGAAGCGATGGCAAACGCGCGCCCGTGTATTTCGACGGCGGTCGGCGGCGTGATTGATTTGCTCGGCGCCGAGACGCAGGGCGAAAGCGAAGGTTTTACGGTTTGCGAGCGCGGCGTGCGAGCGGCAAGCGGCGACGGCGAAGGTTTCTTAAACGGCTTGATTTATCTGGCAAAAAATGAAAAATTACGGGAAGAGATGGGCGCGCGCGGGCTGGATTACGTCTTTGCCGGTTATGACAAAGAACGGTTAATTTCTGACATTAAAGAGGTTTATTATGATTTAATGTCAAAAAAGAGTTAGAATACTTTAAGTAATATTTTAGAAATACGAAGCGTTTATTCTTCCCCCGTAACGACTAAATCATTTTTTTGATTATGCGTGAACTCACTGAAAATCCTTTTTTCATCGGCATAATAGCGTTTGTCGCGGCGGTCGTTTTAACTTTCGTCGTGCGCGGGCTGGCGCGGCGTTACAATTTTGTCGCCAAACCGAAAGCCGACCGCTGGCATCAACGCCCGACGGCGATGATGGGCGGCGTGTCGATTTATCTGACGACCGTTTTGATGTATCTCGCGTTTGTCGAGCCGCACACGCCCGAATCGTGGATTATTTTAGGCGGCAGCTCGTTTTTGTTTCTCATCGGTTTGATAGACGACGTTTTGCACATCAAGCCGTATCAGAAGCTTTTCGGGCAGCTTATCGGCGCGGCAATCGTCATCGGCAACGGTCTGGCGCTGGCGTGGACTGATTCGCCGATTATCAATATCGTGCTGACCGCTTTCTGGCTGATAGGCATCACCAACGCGATAAATCTGCTCGACAATATGGACGGGCTTGCCGCCGGAATCGCGGCAATCGCGGCGTTGACGCTCGCCGTCGGAGTCGGCGCGACCGGACAGCCGTTCGAGTTGCTGATGCTGGCGGCATTTGCCGGCGCGTTAATCGGCTTTTTAATTTTTAATTTCAATCCGGCGTCGATTTTTATGGGCGACTGCGGCTCGATGTTTATCGGATTTTTTCTCGCCAGCTCGGTTCTGCTGAATCAGGTCGGCGGGCGCTCGCGCAATATCGTCTCGGTTTTGGCGGTTCCGGCGCTGATGCTTTTCGTGCCGATTTTCGATACGACTTTCGTCACGGTTTTGCGAAAAATCTGGGGCAAAAAGGCTTCGCAGGGCGGTCGCGACCATACTTCGCACCGCTTGGTCGCGCTCGGTCTTTCGGAACGCGCCGCCGTTTTGATGCTTTACGGTTTTGCGATTTTAGCGGGCGCGACCGCGCTGCTCGTGCGGCAATTGCAGCCGACGCAGAGCATCGCGCTGATTGCCTTTTTCGTTTTGATTCTGACGATAATCGGCGTCTATCTGGCGAAAGTCAAGGTTTACGAAGAGCAGGACGAAGAGCTTGCCTTGCAGAACAAAGCGGCTTTCGGATTCCTGCTGAATTTGTCGCACAAGCGGCGCATTTTCGAGATAATTCTGGACGTTTTTCTTATTTCGCTGACTTATTACGCCTCTTACACTCTGATTTTCGGTCCGATTGAAGAAACCGACAACTGGAATCTTTTTCTGAAAACTTTGCCGCTTTTGATTGTGCTGAAGCTTTTTTCGTTTCTCGCTTTCGGCGTTTATCGCGGCATCTGGCGTTATACGAGCGTGCAGGATTTTTTCACATTTGCGAAAGGCGTCGGTTTCGGCTCGGTTTTAAGTCTGATTGCGATTCTGCTGCTCTACCGTTTTCAGGGATTTTCGCGGACGGTTTTCATTCTCGACGCGCTCATTTTATTTGCCGCGCTGGCGGGCAGCCGGATGGCGTTTCGGTTTTTCCGGCAGATTCTGCGGACGCCGATGAAGACGACCGGACGCCGCGTTTTGATTTACGGCGCGGGCGACGGCGGCGAGCTGGTTTTGCGCGAGCTTTACAACAATCCCGATTGGAATTACGCGCCCGTCGGCTTTGTCGATGACGACCCTTTGAAAAAAGATAAAGTCATTCACGGGCTGAAAGTTTACGGCGGCAACGGCTCGCTGGCGAAAATCTGTTATGATAACGCCATCGAGGAGATTTTGATTACCTCGGTAAAAATTACGCCCGAGCGCCTGCGCGAGATTCGCAGAATCTGCTCTGAAGCCGAAGTTTCCCTGAAGCGCGCGCAGCTAAAAATCGAGCCGGTCGATTTCGAGTAATGAAGCGGAAAGGAAATAGGAAATTAAGGAAAGAAGGAAATTACGGAAATTACGGAAATTAAGAAACAAGGGGAAATATTGTTTTTCCTTCTTTCTCTTTTCCTAATTTCCTTCTTTCCTTAATTTCCGTAATTTCCCTCTTAAATTTTTGATGAGCGTTAAATCCATTCCATTAAATTCAATCGCCCGGCACGTCGGTTTGCCGCTGGCGGCTTTGTTTTGTCTTCTTCTGGTTTTTTTCGCGGTCAAATGGTATCTGGCAAATGCGATTTCGGCGCACGCCGGGCAGAAGGAGCTCGCGCAGATTGCCATCGATTTAGCGCCGAACGACCCGCAGTCTTTTTACGCGATGGCGGTTCTGGACGACAAATCTTTTTTGCCCGAAGATTTGACCAGAGCGCTCGCGGAATTTGAAAAAGCGGCGGCGCTTTCGCCAAACGATTATCGTTTGTGGTTCACGCTCGGTCAGGCGCGCGAGCGCAGCGGCGACGCGGAAGGCGCGGAACGCGCGCTGCGCAAAGCTTCGGAGCTCGCGCCGCATTACGCGCAGGTGCAATGGACGCTCGGAAACCTTCTGCTGCGGCGCGGCAAAACCGGCGAAGCCTTTACCCGGATTCGCCAGGCGCTCGAAAGCGATGCGTCTTTCGCCAATCCGGCGCTTTCGATTGCGTGGCAGATTTACGACGGCGACGCGGCGCGGATTTCCGAAGCCGTCGGCGATTCGCCGCAGGCAAAATCCGCGCTTTCCGCTTTTCTGGCGCGTCAGAAACGCTTTGACGAAGCCTTCAACGCCTGGAACGCGCTCTCGGAAAAAGACAAGAAGGAAACTTACCGGCAAAGCAGCGACGAGCTTTTAAAACAATTATTACTGGCAAAAAAATTCCGCGATGCGATGAGCGTTCAAATGCAGCTCGGCGCGGATAATGCGGAACAGTCCGTGCCCGAAAAAATCACCAACGCCGGATTTGAAACGGCGGTCAACACCGGCAATCCGAGCGTTTTTGAATGGCAAATCACCGACGGCGCGCAGCCCGTCATCGGCGTTGACGATAAACAAAAAACCGGCGGCAATTTCAGCCTGGTCCTGGCTTTTAATTCGCCGAACGGGCAGGATTTTCGCGCCGTTCAGCAAACGGTCGTCGTTTCGCCGCACAAAACCTATAAATTCGAAGTTTCTTTCCGCAGCGATTTGAAAACTTCGTCGTCGGTGAAATGGGAAATCGTCGATGCGGCGGACGGAAAAATTCTGGCGACGACGCCGGCAGTTCCGGCAAGCTCGGATTGGTCGAAATTGACGATTACTTTTACCGCTCCGGCGACCGAAGCCGTGACGCTGCGGCTGGCGAAATCGGGCTGCGGCGCGCCGGTTTGTCCGATGTCCGGAAAAGTCTGGTTTGACGATTTCAAGCTGGAATAATTTGGCAAAAACGAATGATTAGAAAATCACCCAGAAACGCTCATCTGACTTCAGCCGAGCAGCTCAAGTCCGCGCTCGCGCCCGCAAATCTGGCGCGGGCGGGCAATATTATTTTTTTTCTGCTTTCGGTGACGCTGGTTTTCGCGCCCGTCGCTTTCGGCGCGGTCGATGTCTGGGCTTTGGGAATTCTGACGCTGATTGCTTTTCTGATAGTCGTTTTGTGGCTTTTCGACGCGTGGCGCAGCGGCGAATTTACCTTTAATACAAACCGCCTGCAAATTCCCATCATCGGCTTTATTCTCATCGGCTTGATTCAACTGCTTCCGCTTCGCTCGGCTCCGGTCGCCGACGGGCTGCTTTCGGTTTCCGCCGCGAGCGCGCTTTCGCTCGACCCTTATACGACGCGTTTCGCCGTCGTTCAGCTTTGCGTTTATCTCGTTTTTTTCGCCGCGTCGCTGACGTTTATCGACAGCCCGAAGCGCGTTAAAAAAATGGTTCTGCTGATTATTATTTTCGGCTCGCTGATGGCTTTTTTCGGCATTTTGCAGCGGCTTGCCAATCCCGAAGGCATCTACGGCTTGCGCCCGACGCCGTATGCCGTGCCGTTCGGCTCGTTTGTCAACCAGCACCATTTCGCCGCGTTTATGGAAATGACCATCGGCTTGACGCTCGGACTGCTTTACAATAAATCGACGAAGAAAGATAAACGCCTGCTGCTCGTCATCGCGGTCGTGATTATGGGCATCGCGCTGGTTTTTACCAGCTCGCGCGGCGGCGTTCTGAGTCTTTTCGGCGTTATCGGATTTATCACGCTCGTGAATTTTCTGCGACCGAAAACGGATGAAGACGATTTTGAGGCAAAATCTTCGTTTCAAAGCAAATTCGCGCTCGTCGGCGGCGGTCTGGCGCTCGTTCTGGTTTTATTCGGCTCGATTCTGCTGCTCGGCGGCGGCGATTCGCTGACGCGCGGGATGGGTTTTATAAATCAGGCGGACATCAGCAACGGGCGCACGCATTTCTGGAGCGTGACGCTGCAAATCATCCGCGATTACCCGATTTTCGGCGCGGGCTTTAACGCTTACGCTCTCGCTTTCACGCGTTACGACACATGGAACGGCAATCTGCGCATCGAACAGGCGCACAACGATTATTTACAGATTTTCGCCGACGCGGGAATTTTCGGCTTTATCTGCGCGCTGGCTTTCGTCTACTTTTTATTTAAACAGGGCTTGGAAAAAATCAATCAAACGACCGACCGTTTCCGTCGCGGCGTCGCCGCCGGAGCGCTGGCGGGCTGTTTCGGAATCCTTCTGCACAGCTTCTTCGATTTCCCGCTCCGCACGTCTTCCAACGCATTTTATTTTTTAACTCTCGTCACATTAGTCGTCGTTTCCGTCGGCACTTCAAAATTCAAAATGCTGAACGAAAAGTAATCTGCACCGATGCTGTGCAAGGTTGCACCGACCGGAAACAGGACTGCGCAAGTCAAAAACAAACTCGCACAAGCCAAAAACAAACTTGTTTCTACCAGAAACAACGCTGCATCTATCAGAAACAACATTGCATTTGCCAGAAACAGCGTTGCATTTACCAGAAACAATGCTGCATTTGTCAAAAACAATGTTGTTTCTGACAGATGCAGCGTTGTTTATGTATGAATTTATTGCAGATTTGCAGTATTTTCGAGGATTTTGCCTTAGTCGGTCGCTACTTTGACGTAGCCTTTGTCGAAAATCAGGCGGGCTATCTTCACATCCGGTTTATAAAGCCTGCTTTCGACTTTTTTCAGATTTCCGCCTAAGAAGGCGAGTTTTTCGTTATTTGCTTTCAGGTCGAAGCTGTCGTCCAGCACGACGTATTCAAACAAATGAATCGCCGTCGCCGCGCGATTTGTCGCCGTAACGCGCAGAACGCGGTCGCTGTCTCTGGCGGCGCAGATGTAATTGACCTTTGTCCTGCAATCGGCTAAAAGCTGGCGGCTGACGAGCAGGAATTCCTGCCCGACGAAGCTGTTGGCGATTTGCTCAAAGTTGGCGAAAGTCATTTTCCCTTCGGCGACTTTTCCGGCGAGCGTGTAGAGATAAATGTACCGAAGCTGCGCGAGCTGTTTTTTCTCGTTGTCAATTCTGAGTTTCTGGAGATTTTGCAAAGCGAGCGCGGAAGCCGTCTCCCAATTTTCCTGATACATCGCGTCCGCCATTTTCAGCCAGCTCGCTTCGGGAATTTCGTTTGCGGCTTGAACGATTTTTTTCGCCGCCGGATTAACCGTCGTCTGGCGCGTCTGCCCGAAAGCTATGGAAACCGCGAGACAAACGAAAAACGTAAAGAAAATCAAATTCTTCATAACCTTCAAAATTTTGCCTTTTACCTTTTTCCTTTTGCCTTATTTCCCTTTCGCTTTACGGCTTTTTCGTCAATCTTTGTTTCGCCGCGAGCGCTTCGTTATAGGCTTTCGCGTCGAGCACGCCGAGCTTGATGGCGGCTTCGAATTCCGCCAGCGCGGCTTCGCTCTGTTCGTTAAATTCCAGGATTCTGCCGAGCGCGACGTATGCGCGCTGCTTCAAAAGCCGGTCGTTTTCGGGGTCGGCATTAGTAATCGCCATGCGATAATGTACGGCGGCGAGCCGGAGACGCTCGTCGCGCAGAGATTCGTCAAAAGCCTGCTCCGCCGAAAGACTCGCCACGCGACCGCGCGCGTAAAAAATCCGCGCGTCGCCTTCGTATTCCTTCATCAATTCGCTCAACCGCTCTTCGGCTTTCTCGTAATCTTTCGCGTTTATCACCAATTCGATTTGCTCGAGCTTCTGCTTTAAAGCTTTTTCGCGCGGCGTCAGTTCGGCGGTCGTCGTCTTCTGCGCCAAGGCTCTTTGCCGGCGTTCTTCACGCGCCGCCAGCGCGCGTTTCCGGGCGTCGGCAAACTGCTCCAGCCGATTCGCTTCCTTTGCCGCGTCGAGCGACAAAATAAAATCGCGGAACGAGCCGGCAACGTCAAAACCGGAATCTTCCGTGCCTTTAAGCTGCTCGGCAAAATAAAACGATAAAACCGCGCCGCGCCGGTAAGCTTCGGAAAGCTCCAGCGCCGTTTCGTCCGCCAGCTGCGCCTTAAATCTGGCAAGCTCCGCCGAAATCGCGCGCTTGGCGTCGTCGCCCTGCGCTGAATCGATTCGCCGCCGCGCTTCAAACGTTGCTGCCTGCGTTTTCACAAATTCAATCTGCCGCGCATCGACCGCCGCAATCATCGAGCGCAAAACGGCGAGATAAACGTCGGGCGAAATGTCCGGATTCGTTTTGCGGCGTTCTTCGACAAGAGTTTTTATGCCTTCGCGAAACGCCGAGATGTCTTTCGCATTTTGCAGAATCAAAGGGTCAATCGTGAATTGCAGAAAGGCGCGGCGCGCTTCCGAAGCGCTCAGATTCGTGCTTGGCGGCACGACGACGTAATAATCGTCGCCGACATTGCGAAAATTAATCGTTCCGGCGGGCGCGAGCAAATCCGGCACGATGAAAAACCGCCGCTCGCGCTGCCGGGCTTCCGTTTTTTCCAGCTTGCTTTTCCCTTTCGCGTCTTTCGTTTCCACTTTCACGCGGTCGATATATATAAGCAGCGGCTTGGTGTGCAGATAATCGAGCAGGTCGCGCACCATCGCGTTTGCCGAAGGGCGCATCGCGTCGCCTGCTTTTTGATATTCCTTCACATAATCTTCGAGCTTGGCGCCGATTCCCGAACGGCGATAAAATTCGCGCACCAAAGGCGCGTAATCGAAAACTTCCAAAAGCTCGGCGGGCAAATCTGTACTGCGCGGCGGGTCCTGCAGCTCCGGAACGGGCGACAGAGCGTAAGCCAGCGAAACGAAAGACGAAGTAAGCTCGGTGAGAAATCTTTTATACTTTTCGAAAAAGATTTTTTTTTCTTCTTCCTTCAAGCCCTGCCGGTATTTGGCAATAAAGTCGGTAAAATCTTTTTTCTCCGCTTCGCCGCCGAGATTTTGTTTGTATCTTTCCGAGAAGCGTCTTATATACTGGTCGAGAAAGACTTTTAATTTTTGCTGTAAATCCGGGTTGAGCGCGCCGAAATCCGCGCGCAATTGGCGGCGAAATTCGTCGCCTTTTTCGCTTAAAGGCGTCTCCAGACCGGCGGCTTCCAGCGACGCGAGCACGACGATAAGGCGGCGGTCGGGCTCGATTCTCACGCCGTATTCCGTCAAATCGAATGCTTGCTGCTGCGGTTGAGTTTGCCTGACCGGCGCGGGCTTCGGCGTCGGCGTCGCTTGCTGCGCCGGAAGGCTTTGCGCAAAAACTGTTATAAAAGCCAGAAATAAAACTTTTCTCATTATGCTTTTTGGAAACTGTCGGAAACGCAAAGGACACAAAACAAGCAAAGAATCAAGGGGGAATTTAACTGGAAATTTCTCTATTTGATTTGTGCCTTTGCTACGGATAAAGATGCTTTTCGGGATTTTTTAGATGCCTTATTTTAGAAAAAGAAAAGTCCAAGCCCTCATAAATGCTGAAGACTTGGAAATTTTCGGTTTCGCTTAAAAACCCGGATTAATAACTGCTTAGCGCTTCGCCTTCGTTTTCAAACACGTCGAAAACCGTCAGCAATTTGGTAATCGCCAGCAGGTCTTGAATTTTTTGCGTCAGATTCAAAAGCTTCAGGCTGCCGTCTTCTTTATTGACGGCGGTAAAGCTCGAAACCAGCTCGCCGATGCCGCTCGAATCGATGTAGCCGACGCCGCCCAGATTTAAAAGAATTTTCTTTTTGCCTTCGCCCAGCAGGCGGCGAATCGTCGTCCGCAGCGCCACGCTGCCTTCGCCGATGGTCACCTTGCCGTTCAAGTCGAGAATCGTCACGTCGCCCGCTTGACGTTCAGAAATATTAAGTTCAGCCATTTTTATCTCCTCGTTCTAAATTTGTTTGAATTTGATAGCAGATTTTAGTCTAAAATCGTTAAAACACAAAACTTAAAAGTGAAAAAGTGAAAAGGTGAAAAGGTGATAAAGTTACGTTAATTAATTTTCAATCAGCTTTTTCACTCTTTCACCTTTTCACTTTTTCACGTTTCGCGCAGCTTGCACATTTTCACCACCGTTCCGCCCTGCGGATGTTGAAACCATTCGACTTCTTCCATAAAGTTTCGCATAAACAAAATCCCGCGTCCATTGGCTTTCAGAAGGTTTTCCGGGTTAGTCGGGTCGGGAATCTCGTCCACGTCGAACCCTTTGCCGAAGTCACGAATCGTCACTTCAAAACCTTTGTCCAGATTGCTGAACGAAATTTCGACCGGCTTGGTTTCATCCAATTGATTGCCGTGCTTGACGGCGTTAATAACCGCCTCGCGCACCGCCAAATCAATCGCAAAAACGGCTTCGTCGGCGAAACCCGACGCCTGCGCGAACTCGGTCGCCTCGACGACGGCTTTATCAACCGATTCGATTTTGCTCGGAATAACGATTTCTTTTTTTTCTTCGGTCACAAATTTCGCCCGTCTTCGCCCTTCAAAACCGGAAACGCGCAGTTAAAAATTTTAATGCTATTCATTGTAAATTAGCGGTTTATGAGCGGTTATGTCAAGATAAGTCAATAAATAAAATAGTTGTGTAATAAAAAAATGCTCGATTGAAAAGCTGGTGTCGGCAGCCCAGGCGCGAGCGCGGGCTTTCGCAAACAGATGAAGTCTTTACGCAACAGACGGAAGCCCTCCCTGACGGTCGGGCTACTGACACTTTTTAAACCGAACTGGCAATGAAAATTTATCCGGCAAAACGGCTGAAAGGAATTTTGACGCTCGGCGGCGATAAATCAATCTCGCATCGCGCGGCGCTGATTTCGTCAATCGCGCGCGGCGAAACGCGCATCGAGAATTTTTCGACCAGCGCCGATTGCGCCTCGACGCTGCTCTGTCTGGAAAATCTCGGCGTTGAAATCAAACGCGAAAATTCCGTTGTTTTCGTCAAAGGCGTCGGCAAAACAGGCTTTCAAAAACCCGAAACCGCGCTCGATTGCGGCAATAGCGGAACGACCGTCAGGCTTTTGTCGGGAATTCTCGCCGGTCAAGATTTCGCGAGCGTTTTAACGGGCGACGAAAGCTTATCGCGGCGACCGATGAAGAGAATCATCGAACCGCTCGCGCTTTTCGGCGCGAAAATCGAAGCCGACGAAAATCATTTACCTTTGAAAATTTACGGCAAAAACCCTTTGTCTTCAATCGAATACGCTCCGACGGTCGCTTCGGCGCAGGTTAAATCCTGCGTTCTGCTGGCGGGCTTGAACGCCGGCGGAAAAACTTCGTTCGTCGAAAAAACGCCGACGCGCGACCACACGGAAAGAATGCTGCAATGGTTCGGCGCGGCGGTCGAATCAAGCGAAACGGGAAAC
>DASVWG010000051.1:0-5272 GCA_036389695.1 Pyrinomonadaceae bacterium | reverse complement strand
AGTCATCATTCCAAACTGCGTCGCCGTGCCGATTTCATGCGCCGTTTCGGGCGTTAAAACCGTGGCGATGCCGAAATCAAGCAGCTTCGGCTCGCCGTCCGCCGTGACCAGAATGTTTTTCGATTTCAAATCGCGGTGAATGACGAGATTTTGATGCGCGTATTGCACGGCGGCGCAAACCTGCCGGAAAAGCCGCAGACGGTCGTTGAGGCTCAAATTTCGCGCGCGGCAATAGTCGTCGATAAACTCGCCTTCGACGTATTCCATCGCGTAGAACGGCAAGCCGTCATCGGTCATTCCGCCGTCGAGAAAACGCGCGATGTTCGCGTGTTCGAGCGTCGCCAGGATTTTCTGTTCGTGGCGAAAACGCCTTAGGATAGCGTCCGTGTCCATTCCGCGCTTGATGACTTTGAGCGCGACTTTCTGCGTAAAATTATCGGCTTCGCGCACGGCTTCGTAAACCGCGCCCATGCCGCCGCGCCCGATTTCGCGCAGGATTTTGTAATTGCCGATTTTTTCGGGAAGCTTCGCGTGATTGCCGCCGGTGAAGATTTCAAAAGCGTTTTTTTCAAAAGTATCTTCGCCGTCTTCCGCGTCGGCAAAAGCGAGCATTTTTTCCACCTCGCGCCGCAAAGTGTCGCTGTCGCACGCGCTTTCGAGAAAGTCTTCCCTTTCGGCGACGCTCATCTCCGCCGCCTGCGTGAAAATTTTCTTGATTTTTTGATAACGCTCGGCGTTCATTTTAAAGGATGAAGGATGAAGGATGAGGGATGAAAAAGTTTTGAATTTTAAGTTTTGAGTTTTGAATGAGTCGTTGAATCTCAAATTCAAAATTCAACACTCAACACTTAAAACTTTCTTCTATTCATCCCTCATCCTTCATCCCTCATAATTGCGTTTTCAGCCACGCCTTCGCCATTTTCCATTCGCGCTTGATGGTCGATTCGGAGATTTCCAAAACTTCGGCGACTTCTTCGATGGTTAAACCGGCAAAAAATCTAAGCTCGACGATTCGCGCCTGCATTTCGTCGAACTCCGCCAGGCGTTTCAGCGCGGCGTCGAGCGAAACCAAATCCAAATCGCTTTCGCCGGTCGAAAAGCTTATCGCCTCGTCCAGCGAGAGGCGCGTCACGCCGTCGCCGCGTTTTTTGGCGTTGCGCTGGACGGCGTAATTGACCAGAATCCGCCGCATCATCTCCGCCGCAATCGAGAAAAAATGCGCGCGGTTTTGCCAATCGACTTCGCGCTGTTCGAGCAGCCGCAGATAAGCTTCGTGAACCAGCGCCGTCGCCTGCAAAGTGTGATTTTCGCGCTCGGCGCGCAGCTGATTTGCCGCGACCCGTCGCAGCTCGTCGTAAATCAAAGGCAAAAGCTGGTCGAGCGATTCTTTATCGCCGTTTTGAGCTTTATTCAGCAGCTGAGTTACGTCGGATTTCCCGTTCATTTAAAAAGTTTGGATTCTTGAGTTTAACAAAGGTTGTCCCGTCAGACATTCTACTAGAAAAATTTTAAAAACCTAATTAATCCGGATTGCCGTTTAGCCGGATTAAGAAAATTTGCCCGCGAAAGAGTGCGAAAAAAAGAAAATAAAAATTTCACTTTTCTTTTTTTTCGCGCCTTTTCGCGTTTTTTCGCGGGCAATATCTTCCGATTTTCACATCCGGCAAGCCCGTCCGGAGATTTTCAGTCTTTCATTTTTTTGTCTCTTACCGAACTTGCAGAAGTTTGCGTTTTCCACTAACTTAGAAAGGCTTGACGGTAAAAAAATTTTCACTTTAAAGAAGAAATTTTTGTTTCATACGTGAAACAACATTTCACAAACGCCTTCTTTTGTGTTATTCTATAACAGTCTTACAGAAAGCAGGACGAATAGAATACACAATAAGGAGAAAGAAAACATTGGCTAAAGAGGCAGTAGCAATGAGCATGGACAAAAGCAAGGCTGTCGAAGCAGCTCTGGCAAATATTGAAAAGAAATTCGGCAAAGGCTCGATTATGCGGATGGGCGAGCGCGTGTTCGAGCAGGTCGGTTCAATCTCGACAAATTGTTTGAGCTTGGACGCGGCAATCGGCGTCGGCGGTTTTCCGCGCGGTCGCATTATCGAAGTTTACGGACCGGAAAGCTCCGGTAAAACGACGCTCGCCTTACAGGTCGTCGCCTCGGCGCAAAGTATGGGCGGAATCGCCGCGTATATCGACGCCGAACACGCGATGGACCCGGAATACGCGACGAAATTAGGCGTTGATATTGACGATTTATTGATTTCGCAGCCGGATTCGGGCGAACAGGCTCTGGAAATTGCGGAAACGCTCGTCCGCTCAAACAGCGTCGACGTTATCGTTATCGATTCGGTCGCGGCGCTCGTTCCGCGCGCGGAACTCGACGGCGAAATGGGCGATTCGCTTCCCGGACTTCAGGCTCGCCTGATGTCGCAGGCTTTGCGAAAACTGACGGCAATCGTCGCGCAATCAAACACCTGTTTCATTTTCATCAACCAGCTTCGCGAAAAAATCGGTGTCATGTTCGGCTCACCCGAAACGACGACCGGCGGCAAAGCGCTGAAATTTTATGCTTCGGTGCGTCTGGACATCCGCCGTATCGGCGCGATTAAAGAAGGCGACCGTCACGTCGGCAACCGCACGAAAGTGAAATTGGTGAAAAACAAAGTCGCGCCGCCGTTCCGCGAATGCGAATTCGACATAATGTATGGCGAAGGCATCTCGAAAGAAGGCGATATGCTGGATTTGGCGGTGGCAAACAACATCGTCGAAAAATCGGGCGCGTGGTTTTCCTACGCGGGCGAGCGTCTCGGGCAGGGACGCGAAAACGTCAAAAATTCGCTCAAGGAAAACACCGATTTGCGCGACCGCATCGAACACGACGTCAAAGTCGCACTCGGCTTGATTGAAAAAGAAACGGAAGCTTAATTTCGTTTTCGGCAAAAATAAAAGGCGAGAGAGTTTTTTATACAAACTCTCTCGCCTTTCGTTTTGAATTAAAAATCCGTTTACGGTTTCTTCGCCGTGCGCGGCTTATTCACCGAATCGACCGGAATATTCGCTTCTTTCGCCGGCGAATCCGATTGCGACGAATTAGGATTGTTCATCGGCGGCACTTTCTGTTTCTGCATCGATTTCGGGTCGGGAATACCGGGCGTCGGCGTCGAGCCGGGCTTAAACGGCTGGTTCGCTTTTTTCGGGTCGATTCCCGGAATCGGCGTCGCGCCTTTCGGCAGAGCGTTCATATTAACCACCGTCGCATTTGCCGGAATGCCGGGCGTATTTCCCGAAACCGGCAGCGGGCTGGTTGTAATTCCTTCGGGCAGTTTCTGATTGGTAACGGCTGAATTGGCGGCGTTGGCATTAGCGTTCGCGCCCGGCTCTGTCGCCGACCCGCAAGCCAGATTAAATCCTAAAATCGAACAAAATAAAACGAATAAAAATTTCTTCAACATCAAAAAATCCTCGCTGTGACTAAAAATAAAAATAGCTGTGCCGGCTTGAAGGTAGCGTCTCCGGGGGACGGCGACGGCGTTCAAACCGGCACGGGCAGGTATCAAACGGACTTCGGAAGGTATATTTGCAGTAGCTGAAACATGGACGCGTCAACTACTAAATTGTGATTATATTCCGATTGCTCGAATTGTCAACACTAAATTTAATAATAACCCGTAAATCCGCCCGCTTTGGTCGATTTTCAAGCGGGATTTGACAACTGGAAAAGGCTTCTTTACACTAATTTACTTGCTCCGATAAATTATACATCGAGCAAACCGAGGCTAGGTAGCTCAGTTGGTAGAGCAGCGGACTGAAAATCCGCGTGTCGGCAGTTCGATTCTGTCCCTAGCCACTTTATTTTCAATAGTTTAGGGCTACTCAATGAGTAGCCCTTTTCTCATTTGTGTGCCAAATGTGTGCCGCTTTAATTTATTGTGTGCCAGCTCTGCCACTAATAACCGAAAACCATTTAGGAATAAGACCAGCGGCGAAAATGGGCGCACTAATCAAAAGCCTCTCGAACAGAAGCTAAAAAAACTTAAAAAGTAGGTTGCTATTAACCGAACAACTGTGCTAAATAATCAATCAGTTTTTTATAAAAAGTCGAGTTTTCGGTCGGAACAGGTGCAACTCCCGAACACGGAGGTTGTCCTTCATTCCCACAGTTTCTACCCATCGTAGGAATTTGCCCTTCAGCAAAGGTATTGACTGAAAGCGAAAACACGAAGACCAACGCTAAGAAAAGCGTAACAGCAAATTTTTTCATTTTATTTTCTCCCAGAAACTAGGTGTATTGTCGGTAAGTATTTGTAAAATACCGCGTTGACATATTAGCAAGATTTCTTGCAAAGGCGATATATGCCCATTTCAAAAACTACTCAAATTACTACATCTCAAGCTATTAAGCTGATTGAAGAAGCGAGAAATGCTGAACTTTGCCGCGATATTTCCGCCCTGCAACGAATTCTGACACCAATTTTGCAAGACTATAATGATGAGCCATTGATTGCTAATTTGGATATTTCTCTGCAAGCGGAAATCTTGCGTCTATGCGGCTTTTTTTTAAGTTATTATGGGCGGTCGCATAATTTAAAGAACTATCAGGAGCGCGGTAAAGATTTACTGATTAGAGCAATTGAAAATTTCAACAAAAAAGCTTTACCGCATAAATCAGCAGAGGCGAAAGTTACACTTTCTCTTTGCTATTGGCATGAAGGCGCAATAAGTGAATGTGAAACAATTTTGGCAGAGACAGAAGCTGAATATGCCAATAATCAACTTCATCCAGTTTATATTCAGATATGTATAAATAGAGTCATCACACTTCTTTCTAAATCAAGTGAGAATCCTTCCAATGTTCATCAGGGAATGGAAATTATAAAAAAACTTTCCACCTCAATTGAGTTTTGTGAGGATATGCGCTTGAAAGCTATGTATCATAATCACGCAGCAATCTACTATCTTTATTTCAAAAAACCAGCAAACGCTTTATACCATCACAAGGAAAGTATTAAAGCTGCTCGTAAAGTAGGAAATTTCAGGTATGTAGCTATAAATCACAACAATATTGCTTTTTTGTATAAAGAAATTAGGAATTTCTCGAACGCTCACCGCTACGTTGATAAAGCTATAAGATTTTATCGGGATTTGAAAGAAACAGGTTGGCTGGCACACATTTTAGATACAAAAGCAGTAATTTATTTAGAAGAAGGTAAATATGTAGCGGCTCTTAATATAATCAATCAGGCATTGGAACTTTTTCAGCAAGGAGAAG
>DASVWG010000050.1:0-6891 GCA_036389695.1 Pyrinomonadaceae bacterium | reverse complement strand
CGCTTTAATCATCCAGCCAGCGGCGCGTCATATCGCACCAGATTGCCAAGCCGCGCCACGCACCGAAGCGGTCGTAATGCCGTTCGATTTGTTTGTCGTCACAAATAACTTCGCCGTTGTGCTTTTTGTAAAACTGAGCGCGCAGCCACGAATCCAGCGCGAGACCGTCGTAGCGCCCGACGAGCTTTAAAAGATTTTCCGCCGCGTAATCGCCGACGCCTTTTACGCGTTTCATTTCCTTTTTCAGCTCGCCGGTCGGCAAATCCGTGTCGAGCCACGATTCGGGATTTAATTCTCCGGCAGCGACTTTTTCCGCCAGTTCCTTGAAATACGGCGCGCGATAACCGGCGCGGATTTCCGTTTTGTAAAATTCGATTGGCTGATTCGCCATCGCTTCGGCGGTCGGGAAAGCGCGTTTGCCGTTTTTGGCGGGCGCGCCGAGTTTTTCGACCAGATTCGCCGTCATTTTTTTCGTCATCGCCCAGTTGCAGTTGGTCGTGCAGAGAGTCTTGACCAAATCTTCGTAAACCGTCGGCGAGCGCACGAGTCTCCCCGCATTATTTTCGGCAATCCAAGCCAGATTTTTTTCCGCCCGGACGAGTTTATAGAATTCGTTCAAATCGTCGTCGAGCCGCAAAATGTGACGCACATCGCGCAGAATTTTTTCCTGCGCCTTTGCCGAAAGTTTTCCGCCGGAAGCTTCGATTTTCAGTTTGCCGCCCGTTTCGCTGACGGTCGCCGGAACGGGCTGTTTTAAATCCGCGCCGGTGAAAACGTAAGACAGACGCCAGTTTACATCGTCGATTTCAAACGGCAGAAGCTCGCTCCAGCCGTGGCTGTAGAGCGTCCGCCGCAGATTAAATTGTTTTGGAATTTCGAGAAACATAAATTTCGTGAATCGTGAATCGTAAATCGTAAACAGTAAATCGTGAATAGAAACTTAAAAATCTATTCACGATTCACGATTTACGATTCACGAAATTTTATCTGGCTTTGTTAATCGCGTCGAGCAGCTTGGCGGCGAGCGCCGCATCGACGTCCTTTAAAATGTTGTATTGCTCGCGGGCAGCCGGTTTGTTGCCGCTCACCAGATAAATCGAGCCGAGATTAAAACGCGCTTTGGCGAAACGCGGCGCGATTTCCAGGCATTTTTTCAAAGCGGCAATCGCGTTGGCGTTTTGGTCGACGGAATAATAGGCGTTGCCGAGCAGGTAGTAACCGTCCGAGTAATCGGGGTTCTGACGCGTGAATTCGACCAAGCCCGTCACGGCTTTTTTGTAATAAGCCATCGCCTGCGCCCCTTTGTTCTGAAGCTGGTAGGCGCGACCGAGATAGTAATTGGTTTCGCCGTCGCCCGGATTTATCGCCATCGCCTTGTTGCAGGTTTGAATCGCCAGCGCGTATTGTTTCGTGTCGTTGTAAGCGCGGCACAGATTCGTGTAGCCCATATATTGGTCGGGCAAAAGACGGACGGCTTGCTGACCGGCGGAAATCGATTCCTGGTGACGGTCGGCGAGGCTGTAAAGCCAGCTTAGATTGATGTAGTAATTGGCGTCGTCCGGATACACGCGCAAGCCTTTTCGCACCGTATTTATCGCCTCGTCAAAGCGATTCAGCATCCGGTAAACTTCCGATAGATTGGTGTAGACGTTTTTCAAATCCGACTTTGCCTGCAAAGCTTTTTCATATGATTGGGCGGCGTCTTCGTATTTTTTGCCGCGAAACAAAGCTTCTCCGACAAATTCCCACGACTCGCCTTTATATTTCGTCGTGCCTTTTTCGATGGCTTTCAAACCGGCAAAGCCCTGCTGCAAATATTCGCCCAGCTGATTGTGACAAAGCGCGATGAAATAATGAACGTCGGCGTTGGTCGCATCGAGCTGCGCGCCTTTCTGATAAGCGGCGAGCGCGTTGCGCAAATCTTTTTTGCCGCGATAACAGTCGCCGAGCGCGAGATTCCAATACGAGCTGGAAGGCGAAAGCCGCAAAGCCTGCTGAACGTCGCGCAGCGCCGCGTCGTAATTCTGCTGAAAGTAATAGGCTTGCCAGCGCATCGTGTAAACGTCCAGCTCGCTAAATCCCTGCGCCGGACCTTCCAGAGCCTTGCTCAAATCGCTCGCCGCCTGCGAATATTCTGCGAGATAGTAATGCGAGTAGCCTTTTTTATAAAAGGCGTAGGAATAGCGCGGCACGATGCTGATCGCTTCGGCGTATTTGGTGACCGCCGCGCGATAATCTTTCTGGCGCAAAAAGCCGTCGCCTTCGGTCGCCAAACGTCGCGCGCGTTCAAGCTGCTGCCGGGGCTGCGCGTTGACTTTCACATTCAAAGCGGCGAGCGTTGCCGACAGCATGACGAATGTTATCAATCCAAGTAAAACTTTTTTTGCCATATAAAAAATCTCCTGAAATTACTGTAAAAGAACCGGTTTCGGCGTTTTCGCCCCGGTCGGTTTGGGCGTCGTGCGCGTCACCGGCGGCGGATTGTTTCTGACCGGCGGTTGAGTCGTCGTCACCACGCGCGTCGGCTGCGTCGTCGGCGGAACGACCGTTTTGACGGTCGGCTCGGTCGTTTTGTTTGTTTCGGCAACCTGCGTGTTCGTCTCGCCCGCGCCCGCGATTTGCTGATTTGTCGATTTGCCGGTGTTCGTATTGGCTCTTTCCGCGGTCGGCGCGGGCGTCGGCGAAACGGTCGGCTGCGCGGTCGGCGTCGGTGTCGGCGTCGTTCCGGTAATTCCTAACTGGTCGCTGAACGCGTATAAACCGACGCCTGCCGCCGCCAGTATCAGAATCGCGAAAACGCCTAAAACCGCCGCTACTGCCACGCCTTTCCCCGATTTCTTTTTCGTTTCCGAAACGAGCGGCGTCGGCTGATAAACATTCTCGGCGCGCGTCTGCCCGCCGCTCGCGCCGGTTGTTCCGGCGGCGGTCGCCGCAGTGTTATAAGGCGAGCCGTATTGCTGCTGCTGCTGCTGCGGCTGGCGCACTTCGGTCGGCACGGAATCGAAATTCGAAGCGGCTTGCGTCGCGCCGATTGGCTCGCTTGCCTGCGCGTGATGGTCGAAAGCGGCGACCGGCATTGTCGCATCCGCGTTATAGCTTTCTTCCTTTTTGGGAATCTGCGACGAAATTTCGGTCGGCAAAACTTCGGTTTTTTGCTGCGAAGGCAGCGACGGCAAAGACGTCGGACTCAGATTCGCGTCCTTCAGCGTCGCCTCAAAATCAGGCTCCGGCGGCGCGATATTGAAATTTTCCGTTTTCTGCTGTGACGGCAGCGAGTCGTGCGGCGTCGGCAGATGCGTCGCCGGCTGCGGCTGGCTCGGAATCGGCGTCGCAAATTGTTCGGTCAACTGCTGCGATTGCGTCACTTGCGGCTGAGACGGCGTGGCGGGCGTCTGGTTTATCTGCGGCGGCAGAGTAAACGCCATCGTTTCCGCCGACATTTTGGTTTGCATCTGCGCGTAAGCTTCGCGCAGGGCTTTCTGCATCTCGCGCGCGTTGGCGTAGCGCGCGTCCATGCTCAGCGCCATGCCTTTCAAAATCACGTCCGAAATTACGCGCGGAACTTCCGGATTGATTTTGTTAATCGGCTCGGTCGGGTCGGGCAGCGCGTTCAAAACGCTGTCGGCGCGCGTCAGAGCGTCGGGCGGAACCTGCGCCGTTAAAAGTTGATAGAGCGTCGCCGAAAGCGAATAGATATCGCTTTTTGCCGTCGTTCCGGTGCCGCGAATCTGCTCCATCGGCGCGTAATGCGGCGTGTAGCCGACGATGCTGCCGCCGGTCGTGGAAACGCGCGAAGCGCCCGTGTCTTTCGCCAGACCGAAATCGAGCAGGATAATATGATTTTCGTTGGTCAATTTCAGATTCTGCGGCTTGATGTCGCGGTGGACAATCGGCGGCTCGTGCGAATGCAGATAAGCGAGCGCGTCTAAAAGTTGGTCAGCCCAGAACAAAACCCAGTTGAGCGGAAACGGTTTCCGCGTCACTTCCAGGCGCTTCGATAAATCGTCGCCCGAAATATGCTCCATCACCAGATACTGCGTTTCGTGCTCGGTAAAATGGTCGCTCACTTTCGGCAAAACCGCGTGACGCAGACGCGCCAGAGTGCGCGCCTCGCGCTCGAAAGCGTTTCTGAGCGTGTCGTTATCCGAGAAAAACGTGCGTTTTAAAGCGATGGCGCTCCCTAAGCGCTGGTCGACCGCCAGATAAACTTCGCCCATTCCGCCTTTGCCGATAAGCTGGACGACCAGATAACGATTCTGCAACATTGTGTTTGGTGACAAGGGTTTCATTTTGATACTTCCGTTCTTTAAATTATTTTCGCGACCGCACGCGCGGGAAATTGACAAGGCTTTAAACCGCTTTGCATTTTCGATTTGACAATTTTAGTTTCGATTGCATTTCGGGCGGATGCGTTTTGGTCAGCATCGTAACACTGTCTCGGCTCTAAAACAAGCGTATTTATTGACTTATCAATAATTTTTCGGGCGGCAGCATTGCCGCTTGCCCCGCGTGCTGCCAGCAGCGCCCGCCGCCTTTGACGCGCCGCGAGCACGGCGTTCCTTTTTTCGTCTGCGCCCCGCAGAAATAGACGGCTTCCGGTGCCGGATTTTGCTTATCCGCGAATTTCGCGCCTGTCTGTAATCGCAAACTTTCCGCCCGATTCAGGTCAGACGGATTTTGCTTCTGCGCCTGCCATGCCGCATTATTCGCCGCAGCGGGCGGCGGCGCGGAATTCTGCACGTTCGCGTTCGACAAAAGCTGCTGACTTTTTTGATTCGGCGCGGGGTTTGTCGAAGCGGGCGAGGTCGTTACATTTAAAGGCTTTTCCGTTTTTCGCAAAAGCGTCCCGAAACCGAAAAGCAGAGCTAAAACGCCGCCGAAAACAATCGCGCGCGGAATCCATTCTTTCAGCGCGAATTCGCTGGCGCAGCTTTCGCAAAATCTTCGACTGTCTTTAATTCCCCATTTCTCGCGGTCGATTTTTTCGCCGCAATGACAGCAATATGTAGGCTTATAAAACATAAAACACCTTTCGGAAGCGGAGGTTTCCAGCCGTAGCTTGAAAGCAGATTATAACGCAGTTAACACGAGATGTTAAGAGAAATGCAAAATGCAAAGTGCAAAATGCAAAATATTAGGATTTAAGATTTAAGATTAAATCCGTTCTTCCATTTTGCACTTTGCATTTTGCGTTTTGCATTTTCGACGTTTTGCATTGACGTCATTGACGTCGGACGTGCAACCGAGTTTCGGCAAAATGCGTCTGATTAGTTATTATTCTTTTATGCGTAAATATACGGTTTTACTTTTTATTTTACTTTCGATAAGTTTTCTGACAATTTCGGCTCGCGCGCAGGACGACGAGGTAATCAAGGTCGATACGTCAATCGTGCGGCTGAATATCGGCGTCGTCGACCGCACGGGAAAACCTATTACGAGCCTGAACAAAGAAGACTTTACCGTCTTCGAGGACGGCGTGAAACAGCCGATTTCGCGTTTTGAAGCGACCGTGACGCCGTTTTCGGTGGTGATGATTCTGGATATGTCCGGCTCGACGCTCGGCTTTCGCCAGACGATTCAGCAATCGGCGATTCGCTTTAGCGACGCGCTCGCGCCCGACGACCGCATCGCCGTCGTCGAATTTTACGACAAGGTAAACTTGCGCAACGATTTCACGACCGACCGCCGGATTGTCGCCAATTCCATCCGCGTCGCCAACGGGCGCGGCAAAACGCAGCTTTACAAAGCGCTCGAATTCGCGCTCGAAAAGCTCTCGAAGGAAGGCAAGCGCCGCAAAGCGATTATCGTTTTAACCGACGGCGTCGACACGGCGCTGCGCGACAAAGACCGCGATTTTCTTTCAAACCTCAAAGAATCCGAGATGGCGACGGCAATCAAACCCGAAACCAGCGAAATCTTAAACCAGATTCTGAACAACGCCGACCGGCAAGGCGTCACGATTTACCCGCTCGCCCTGCCGACCGGCGACCCGAGCAAATTAGCCGACCCGACGCCGATTCAAACCGCGATGTATCAAGCCGCCCGCGAACGCCTGAAAATTCTCGCAAGCCGCACCGGCGGCACCTTAAACGCCATCAACCGCCTCGAAGAAATGGGCAAATTCTATGCCTCGGTCGCCGCCGATATTCGTTCACTCTACACGGTCGAATACTCGCCCGCCAACGACAAACGCGACGGCAAATGGCGCGCGATAAAAATCGAAGTGACAAGTCCCGAGTTGATTGCACGAACACGCGAAGGCTATTTTGCCAAGTGATGATTTTTATTGTTAAACTTGACAATGTAGGCGCAAGATTTGTAGTCCAGCCTAAAGCGTTGAAACGCCTGTATTTATTGAACTTCTCTACTCTATTTTATCAACTTTTTCGACATCAAAAAGGAGTTGAAAAAGTAGAAGAATGGCAAGACAAAAAACAGGCTCAATTGTAACGAAAAACGGCAAACTTTATGCCAGAGTTCAGTTCATTGACGAGACAGGAAAAAAGCGCGATTTGTGGCGTAAGGTTTCGACCAAAGCAGAAGCCAAAGAAAAAATCAAAGAGTTAATCAACGACTCGGAAACAAAAACGGCTAAAGAATTGGATGCCTCAAGAATGACATTCAATCATCTAGCTGATTTTTATTCTGAAACTTACCTTCACGAAGCGATTTACATTAATGACCGCAAGATTTCAGGCATTAGAAATATAAAATCATATTTCTATCAATTAAAAACTCTGCGAAAGCATTTCGGCTATAAACTTATTCAAGCTCTAAAACATTCCGACATTCTGCAATACAAATTAAAACGATTGAATACCCCGCTTAAAACAACAGGTCAGCAACGCAGCATCACAGGCGTTAATCGTGAGCTTCAATTGTTACGACGAT
>DASVWG010000049.1:0-7330 GCA_036389695.1 Pyrinomonadaceae bacterium | reverse complement strand
AAAATTCTTCCATTTTCAATTTTCCTTAAATTTATAAAAAATAATTACTGCAAAACTCCGGCGAGTAAAATTTAATTCTTCCTTTTTTTATAAACGGCTGGTCAACAGAGCCTTTCTGCCCGCCGACACCCAGCGGCTCACCTGCTGCGGCGAATCTCCGTTCGTCTTCGTCGAAACCGTTTTTTGCTTATCGGCATAGGCGAGCGCCGCCGCAACCAGCGCCAAATCTTTTTCAATTTCAGTCGCTTCCGCGCGCACGCGTCTTTCCTGCCAGCGCGAGATAAAACCCGTGTCCAGATTTCCTTCGATAAATTCTTTGTCCGCAACAATCTCGCGGAAAAACCCGAGAGTCGTCTTGATTCCGCCGACTTCGTATTCCGCCAGAGCGCGCCGCAGGCGGTCAATCGCTTCCGCTCTGGTTTTGCCGTAAGCGGCGAATTTGGAAATCATCGGGTCGTAATAAATCGAGACTTCCGCGCCTTCGTAAATGCCGCCGTCGTCGCGCACGCCGTTCCCGTGCGGCACGCGCAGACGCGTAATGCGCCCGGGCGAAGGCAGAAAATTATTTTCCGGGTCTTCGGCGTAAACGCGGCATTCGATGGCGTGACCGTTCCACGTGACGTCTTCCTGCCGGAACGAAAGCGTCTCGCCCCACGCGACGCGAATCTGCTCGCGCACAAGGTCGATTCCCGTCACCAATTCCGTGACCGGATGCTCGACTTGCAGGCGCGTGTTCATCTCCAGAAAATAAAATTCGCGCGTCTCGTCCGAAACGAGAAATTCGACCGTTCCCGCGCCGACATAATTCACCGCCCGCGCGACTTTCACGGCGCACTCGCCCATTCTTTGGCGCAGATTCGCGTCGTTAATCGGCGAAGGACATTCTTCGATAACTTTCTGATGGCGGCGCTGAATCGAGCATTCGCGCTCGCCGAGATGAACGTGATTGCCGTGCGTGTCGGAAAAAACCTGAATCTCTATGTGGCGCGGGCGCACAATCGCTTTTTCGACATACACGCTCGCGTCGCCAAACGCCGCCATAGCTTCGCTCTGCGCGGTTTCCAGCGCGGATTTCAAATCGTTTTCGTTTTCGACAAACCGCATTCCCTTGCCGCCGCCGCCCGCCGAAGCTTTGAGCATCACGGGAAAGCCGAAACTTTTTGCGACTTCCGCAGCTTCTTCCGCCGACTGCAAAGGCTCGACCGTGCCGGGAACGACGGGAACGCCCGCTTCAATCGCGATTTTCCGCGCCGAGATTTTTCCGCCCATCGCTTCCATCGCTTCCGGCGAAGGTCCGATAAATTTTATTCCTTCGGCGTTTACCTGCCGCACGAATTCGGCGTTTTCCGACAGAAAACCGTAACCCGGATGAACGGCTTCCGCGCCCGATTTTTTCGCGACGTCGATAATTTTTTCCCAGCGCAGATAGCTTTCATTTGACGGCGGCGCGCCGATAAAATAAGCCTCGTCCGCCATGCGCACGTGCAGCGCGTTTTTATCGGCTTCCGAATAAACGGCGACGGTTTTGATTTGCATATCGCGGCAGGCGCGAATTACTCGACAGGCGATTTCGCCGCGATTGGCGATTAAAATTTTCTGAAACATAAAATTTTGTCCTTCGTCCTTTGTCCTTCGTCCTTCGCAAGTTGAATAAAAACTATATTCTTGAACTTTGCTCAACCGGCAAAGGACAAAGGACGAAGGACAAAGGACTAAACCAGCATCGAATTCCCGTGATTTTTCGGGTCGTAGCGCACGCCGACTTTTGCGCCGGGCGCGTATTTTAAAGGGTCTAATAATTGTTCTTCGCTCAAAAGCTCGGAAGATTCGAAATCCACGCCGTGAACGCTGTAAACGTAAAAAACGATTTCGCCCTGCGCGCCGGTTTCGCTGTCGATAATCGTGCCGTCGCAGATTCTGCCCTTTTCCCGCAGACGCTCGCGCCGCTCCGTTTCCAAATCGACGTTTTTCTTTTGTTTGAAGATACTGAAAAGTCCCATATTTAATCCAGAACGAGCGGCGGTTTATTAAAACGCGAGCGCAGATTATTGATTGCCGCGCGAATCGTCGGGCGCTTGATAATGCGCGCTTCGAGCGGGCGCTTGCCCGGAATATCGAGCATTATCAGCCCGAGCAGGATAGTCAGAAGCCCTTGCCCCGGAACGCCCGGAAGCGAAAGAATGATGCCGAGAATAACCAGAAAAACGCCGAGCAGGTTTTTGGCGATAACTACGCCCCAACGCACCAGAAAACGGCTGTTCGGCATAAAATCCTGTTGATAATGCGAGCTGAAATAATTTTCGGGAATCTTGACCATCACGACGCCGAGCACGATAAAGCTAAAGGCGAGCGAAGCCAGAAAAAGCCCGCCGAAAAGCAAAATCCGGTCGAGCGTCAGCGATTCCCAAAATTGTGAAAGCCAGTTCATTTCCTGTTTAATTTTCCTCAACCGCGATTTCCGCTTTATTCAGTTCAACCCACGTGTAATACATTCGATGAATAAACGTCCAGAACGAGCCGATTGCCAGAACCCAGAGCACCTGCGGCATCCGGTTGGCGAAAAAATTCGTCGATTCCCAATGCGTCGATAAAGCGCCGATGATAAACAAAACGATTCTTTCCGGTCGCTGAAGAAATCCGACGTTTGCCTTGACGCCCATACTTTCCGAGCGCGCCGTCGTATAGCTGACCATCACCGAGCCGACCATGCCGATGCCCGCCAGAAAAACGTTCAAAAGCGAATGCTGCGGCGTATTGCTGGCGTAAAAAACGATGATGCCGAGAAAGCAGACCATATCCGACAGGCGGTCGAGCGACGAATCCAGAAACGCTCCGAAGCGCGTCACGTTTCCCGTCAGCCGCGCGACGTTGCCGTCGAGCATATCGAACAAATTAGCAACGATTAAAACAATTCCCGCCCAGAAAAATTCGCCGAAGCCGAAAAGGACGCCGCACGCCGCGTTTATCGTCACGCCGATAACGGTCAAAACATTCGGATGCACGCCGCCATAGGCGAGCCAGCGCACAAGTGCGTCGATGATTCGCATTGCCCCGCGTCCGATGCTTGCTCCGAACATTTTCCCGTTAATAGTAAATCGTGAATCGTAAATCGTCAGCTTTTTCTATTTACGATTCACGATTTTCGATTTACTTGTCTTGTTGGTCGTGAACCGTGTAAAGCCTTTTAACCTCGAAGTTGCGCCAGCCGTTCGGCGTTTTGACCTTTACTTCGTCGCCTTCTTCCTTGCCCATCAAAGATTGACCGATGGGCGAAACGGTCGAAATCAAGCCTTTTTCCGGGTCGCTTTCTTCGGACGTAACCAGTTTATAAGTCACTTCCTCGTCGCGGTCGAGGTCATATAAAATGACTTTCGAGCCGTAAGCGACGCTGTCGGTCGGAAGCTTCGAGACGTCAATCGAGTTGACTTCATTCAAACGCTGGCGAACCTGCATGATGCGCGCCTGCACGATTGACTGGCGCTCCATCGCGGCTTTATATTCGGCGTTTTCCCTGAGGTCGCCGAATTCCCTCGCCTTCTGGATTTCTTTCGGCAGTTTAAAATGCAGCTCTTCTTCAAGCAAATCAAGCTCTGTTTGTAATTTTTTTCTGACTAATTCCATAATTTTAGTTGATAGTTGATAACTGATAACTGATAGTGATAGAAAAACAACTATCAGTTATCAGTTATCAACTATCAGTTAGTTAAAGTTTCGCTTCGTTCGGCGCGGCAAACGAGATGCCGATGTCGCGCGCGGTACGGACGAGTTGACCGTCGACCTCGACGGTTTTGATATTTTCCACCGCGTCGCGCAGCGGCACGTTAATGACTTCGCCTGCTTTGAGCGCGACCATTTTTCCGGTCTGACCGTTTGCCAGAGCGCGCACCGCGCACGCGCCGAAATTCGTTCCCAACATTCTATCAAAGGCGTTCGGGCTGCCGCCGCGCTGCAAGTGTCCGAGCACCACGCAGCGGGATTCCTTTCCGGTTTCGGCTTCGATGCGGCGGCGCAGATGACTGCCGACGCCGCCCAAACGCAGGGCTTCCTTGTCCATATAAATCGGCTGCGTGCCGACCTCGCTCGCGCCTTCGGCGACGACGATGTTCGTAAAGCGGGAACCGGCTTTTTCGCGCTTGCGGATTTTGTCGAGCATCGAATCGAAGGAAAACGGGATTTCGGGAATCAGGATAATGTCGGCGCTGCCCGCCAAGCCCGAATGCAGCGCAATCCAGCCGGTATTTCTGCCCATCACTTCCAGAATCATCACGCGGTCGTGCGACGCGGCGGTCGTGTGCAGGCGGTCGAGCGCTTCGGTCGCGATGTCAATCGCCGTCATAAAGCCGAACGTCAGCTCGGTCGCCGACAAATCGTTGTCAATCGTTTTCGGCACGCCAATAACGGGAAACCCGCGTTTGTGAAACTGCTCGGCAATCGCCAGAGTTCCCTCGCCGCCGATGACGATGAGCGCCTCGATTTCGAGTTTTTTCAGATTATCCAGCGCTTCTTCAATCGGCATCGGCGGAAAAGTCGGAGCGCCGTCCACGATTTTGACAAAGCTTCCGCGATTGCGCGTGCCGAGAATCGTGCCGCCGCGCGGCAGAATTCCGCTGACCGCTTTGGTCGTCAGCTTGGTAATTTTCGGCTCGCCTAAAATTCCGTCAAAACTGTCTTCGATGCCGGTGCATTTCATTCCGAATTCGCCGATGGCGGTTCTGACGACGGCGCGAATAACGGCGTTGAGTCCCGGCGCGTCGCCGCCGCCCGTTAAAATTCCGATTTGCTTATACATACTGAAAATGAGTCCACAAAGTAAAATGATAGTTTACTCTATGAACTCGAAAAATTCTAAAATCAACGAATTAAATTTTCCGCACGCCCGGCGGCTCGTGATATTCGCCGTACTCGGCGTATTCGCGCGTTTCGATTTTTCCCGGTCGCGTGTTTTCGGTCAATAACCGAAGCGCGTCAAGCAAAACTTTTTTCTGCAAATCAATCATTTCCGGTTTTCCCAGGCTGTTGCCGATTTTAAAACCTTTCGGATACAGCGCGCGCGGCGGGCGCATCTGCGCCGAAACTTCCGGGCTGACGGTGATTAAAACCGTCGGCACGCCGCGCATCTCGATTTCGCGCTGAACCGCCACGACCGTGCGGTGACAAACGTTCGGTCAACCGCCGGTCAGGATAACGGCGTCGGCGCGCGAGCCTTTGTCGATTTCGTCGGCAATCGCCGGCGCGGTCTCGTCGTAAAAATCCTTCAGGCGCATCGTGTAGCCCATAAATCCGATGTGTTTGCGGGCGATGCCGCCGATTATTCCTTCTTCTTTCAGGCGGCGCAGAACATCAATCGGAAACACGACGTTGATGTCACGGTCGGCGTCCGCGTGGTCGTAATGATGATGCGTGACCATTAAATCGGACGCTTCCGTCTCCTGCGGCATCTCGCGATAACTCAAATCGCCCAAATCGTCCGCGATATTAAAAGGCTGCTGGTTTTTTTGATGCACGCCCGCCGCCGTCACCAGCGCAATCGTCGCGCGGCTCAAATCGCCGTCAAACGGCGTAAACGGAACGCATTTTCTGGAAATTGTCGCCATAAAAAATTAGAAGTCAGAAGTCGGAAGACAGAAGTCGGAAGTCGGAATATTTACAAACTATTGACTTCCGGCTTCTGTCTTCTGACTTCTTGAAATTACAACTTTCGCAAAACGTCGAAAAGGTCTTCGTTGTCCGGCTGGTCGCCGATGTCGTGGATGTCGATATAAGCGATTTTGCCTTCCTTGTCCACGATAAACAACGCGCGTTCCGTGATTCCATCGTTTTCGCGATACGCGCCGTAGCTTCTTGCGACTTCGCCTTTCGGGTGAAAATCGGCGAGTAAATCGTAAGTCAAACCGCCCAAACTTTTCGCCCACGCCACATGACTGGGAATACTGTCAACCGAAATGCCCAGAACCTGGGCATCATAGCCTGCAAAGCGTTCTTTATCCGCTTCGTAAGCCGGCATCTGCACCGTTCAAACCGGCGTCCAATCCAGCGGATAGAACGCTATCACCACATTTTTTCCGCGCAAATCCGAGAGCTTTACTTTTTTATCTTTTTCCAGATGCGAAGCAAGCTCAAAATCGGGCGCGTTATCTCCAACTTGTAACATCAGATTAGCGTCTCCTTTTATTTTGAAATTGTTAAAGCAATTTTAGATTAGAACTTTGCGCGATTTTGTTCAAGTTTTATAATTTCCAGTAGTGTCCTAATAGTGTGTTGCTGATAGCCACGTCGTTTACGGCGTGGTCACGAAGATTAAGAACCTGAAAAGGGCGTTTCAACGTCCTTCCCAAACAATGCTTTGGCTCAAGCCAAAACAAAAGAACGTTGAAACGCCCTTTCTGTGGTTCGTTTATTCAAACCACGCCGTAAACGACGTGGCTATTTTATTTCCAGCCACACACTATTAGGACACTACCAATTTCCCGATTGCTTTCGCGCGCCGATTTGCAGCCGTCGGTTTCCAAAAAATTCTTGACAAACAATCTTTTAAAATCGGATAACTTTAATTAATGCAAAAACAAGTTTCTTTCCGCGAAGCCTTTCGTTTCTGGCTCAAGCTCGGCTTTATTTCCTTCGGCGGACCTGCCGGACAGATTGCGATAATGCAGAAGGAACTGGTCGAAAAGCGAAAATGGATCGAGCAGGACGCGTTTCTGCACGCGCTGAATTACTGTATGCTTCTGCCGGGACCGGAAGCGCAGCAGCTGGCGACATATATCGGCTGGCGGCTGCACGGCATCAAGGGCGGAATCGCGGCGGGCGCGCTTTTCGTCATTCCTTCGATTTTTTTTCTGCTCGCGCTTTCCTACATTTACGCCGCTTACGGAAACGTGCCGCAAATCGGCGCGATTCTGGACGGCTTTAAAGCCGTCGTCGTCGCCATCGTCGTCGAAGCCGTTTTGAAAATCGCGAAAAGGGCTTTTAAAACCGGCTGGCACGTCGTTATTTCGATTCTCGCTTTTATCTCAATCTACTTTTTGCAGATTCCCTTTCCGCTAATCGTTCTGGGCGCGGCGATTCTGGGAATTATTTTTCTCAACTCCAAAAATAAAAACGCCGACGCGACAGACGAAACAAAAGACGAAGGACAAAGGACGAAGGACAAAAGGTATATTCCCAAAATTGTCTTAACCTGTTTTCTTCTGTGGCTCTTTCCGTTTATGGCAATTTTTTTCGCTTTCGGCTTCGACAGTTTTCCCGTTAAAACTTATCTTTTTTTCACGCAGGCGGCTTTTGTCACCTTCGGCGGCGCGTATGCGGTTCTGGCTTATGTCAATCAGGCGGT
>DASVWG010000048.1:0-4826 GCA_036389695.1 Pyrinomonadaceae bacterium | reverse complement strand
ATGAATCATTCAAAACTCAACATTTAAAACTTAAAACTTTCTTTTATTCATCCCTCATCCTTCATCCCTCATCCTTTTCTAAACCTCGCTTCGTTCTTCCGCCAGCGAATAAACCCATTGCAGGACGACGGCGACGGCTTCGTAAAGCTCTTCGGGGATTTCCTCTTCGACGTCGAATTCGTAGAGCGCCCGCGCCAGAGGCACGTCGCGCCGCATCGGCACGCCCGCTTCGCTCGCCAGATGACGCATCTGCGCCGCCATCAAATCCGCGCCTTTCGCCGTAATCACGGGCGCTTCGGAATTTGCGCGGTCGTATTTCAGAGCGATGGCGAGATGCGTCGGATTCGTCACCACGACGTCGGCTTCGCGCACGGCGACCGCCATACTCTGCGACAGAATTTCGCGATGCAGGTAGCGGCGCTGCGCTTTTATCTGCGGATTTCCTTCGGTTTCCTTGTATTCTTCCTTGACCTCGTGCTTGGTCATCATCAAATCGCGGCGATGCAGAAATCTTTGCAGAAAAAAGTCCGCGCCGCCGAGAATTAAAAACGCCAAGCCGATTTTTAAACCGATTTCCAAGACCAGCGAGAAAGTGTAATAAGCCGCGACGTCCGCCGGTTTATCAATCAGGCGAACGATGTCTTCGCGCGCGCCCCACAAAACGTATCCGGCGACGATTGCCGTAATCGTCATTTTCAAAATCGTTTTGCCGAGCTCGACATACGGTCGCGCTTTGAAAAATTTCTGTTTGAAATTTTCCGCCGGATTCAGCTTTTCAAATTTCGGCGAGATTGATTCAAACGAAAAAATCGAGCCGACCTGGAGATAATTGCTCAAAAACGCGAAAACGACGACGACCAGAAACAGCGGCATCAAAACCCAGAAAAAGACGGACATGCCCTGCCAGAGAAATTCGTAAAGCACCTGATTCGTCAAATCGCCTTTAAAACTGCCGGCAAAAGCGATTTGGTCTTTTACCGAGCCTTGCAGCACGCCGCCGATATAACCGCCGAGCAGCCACACGACGGCGACCGCCGCGAGCATCAGAATCGCCGACGATAAATCCTGACTTTTCGCGACCTGACCTTTTTTTCGCGCGTCCTGCAGCCGCTTATCAGTTGGTTTCTCGGTTTTTTCGCCTGAACTCGACATAAATTAAAACAAAATTTTAGAGCGCCGGTTCGCTTTTCTATGTTTTCGGTTAAAATCCCGTTTTGTTGCAGATAATTTAATCGCAAAATCCGCCGCAAACGAAAAATTTTTCAACTCTTTAATGTTAATCAGTATAATACACTCTGGATTTCTTTTGAAAATTATTTCGTTTTAATAAAACTTTAAGCTGCGCCGAAAAGCTTGTGCAACCCTTAAATTTTTTCGCGTAATCTAAATCGCCGGAGGTAGAAGCCCGTGTTTAATAAAAATAAATTTTTTATCGCCGCCTTGATTGTTCTGTTTGCCGCCTGTTTAAGCGCCGATGCGCAGCAAACCGTTTTCGAGCTTGAGGGAAATGTGCGGAAGGAAGTCGCCGTGCCCGCCGATGTGATTGCCATTCTGAAATCCGACGCGCGCGTGGACGGCTGTTTTCGCGAAAAAGGCGAAGGCGCGAACGAAGCCGCGTGGTTTGCCGCTTCCGAGATTGATTTAAACGGCGACCGCAAAATGGATTTGATTATCAAACCGAAAGACGCCTGCCTGTTCGGCGCGAATCAGGGACCGTTCTGGGTTTTTCAAAAAATGCGCGGCGGCTACCAGCAGGTTTTAATGGCTTACGGCTTGCATCTGGCGGTTCTGCCGAAAAAAGTCAATTCCTTCAAGCAAATCGAAATCGGCAAAGTCGTCAGCCAGAAACCGTCAAGCAAAATTTACAGCTTCAAAGCCGGAAAATATCAATAATTTGTCCTTGGTCATTCGTCCTTTGTCCTTCGTTTGTTGAAATAAATTCGAGAACCTGAGTTTCGTTCAACCAGCGAAGGACAAAGGACGAAGGACGAATGACTAAAAACCAGGAAACATTGCCGCAATTTCTCCGATAACTTAGCTAAAGGTTTTAAAATCTGCATTACCGGAGAAATTTCAATGACCAGGATTAACGAAACAAACGTCAATTTATTCGATTTCAGCCGTCGTTTGGAAGACGCTTTCGACAGTGTCGCCAATCTTTTTCAAGACGCGGAGGGCGAACAGCTTCCGGACGTTCTCTCCGGCAATTCAGACAATTACAAAACCAGACTTTTATTTGACCGCGAAGGTTACTGGCAGGCTTCCTTAAACGAAAATCTCGGCGTCGGCGGAACGCAGCAGGTGAGCGCCGATTCGACGCCGGAAGAGCTTTTGCGCGACCCGCGCGTCCGCGCGATGCTCGACGCCATCGCCTATGCCGAAGGCACGCGCGGCAACGGCGATTACGGTCGCGTCGTCAATGGAACGGTTCTCGGTCCGAGCGACCGGAACGCGCCTTATGATGAATCGTTGGTCGGTCGCCGAAACGTCGTCGTTGATGATTTCAGCCGTCATCCGAATCTGGCGGTGCGCTGGGCAAACGGTCAGCCGCCGAGCTCGGCGGCGGGCAGATATCAATTTCTTTACAGCACGTGGCAGGGCTTGAATATGCCGGATTTTTCGCCGCGCTCGCAAGACCTTGCGGCGATTAAATTGATGCAGCGGCGCGGAATGATTGAACCGCTTTTGCGCGGCGATTTTGCCGAGGCGATTCATCGCGGCGCGCCGGAATGGGCGAGCCTTCCGGTCGAAGGCGGCGGCAGTTATTACGGCGGTCAGGGCGCGCGAAGCCTGAGCAGCCTGCGCGAAGTTTACAACAATGCTCTGCGCCAATATCAGGGAAATGAAACGCCGAACGAAACGCCGACCGCGCCGAATCCGACGCCTTCAAATCCGGCGACGGGCGGCACTCTGCAAAGAGGCGAAAACGGTCGCGCGGTCGAGGCTTTACAGGACAGATTGATTCGTCTCGGTTTGATGACCGAAGCGCAGCAGAGAACCGGACCCGGCATTTTCGGACCGAAAACCGAAGCCGCCGTCAAAGCGTTTCAGCGCAGCGTCGGCTTGAATCCTTCGGGACGCTTCGACAACGCGACGCGCAGCGCGATGAATAAAATCTTTTCCGGCGACATCGAACGCGGCGCGCGCGGCTCAATTGTCCGCCAGATGCAGGAAAAACTCGTGCGGCTCGGCTATATGACGCGCGCTCAGGTCAACACCGGACCGGGAATTTTCGGACCGAAAACCGAAGCGGCATTGAGGCGTTTTCAAGCCGAACACGGTTTGACTCGCGACGGCATCTACGGACCGAACACGTTTCGCGCATTGCAGAACGCGACGCCGCGCACGAACGGCAACAATCAGCAAACCGAACCGCCCGTGGGCGACGGCGAAGTGCAGGAATATCGCCGCTGGAACGTTTACAGCACCGGAAATCGTCCGGCGCGCCAAGCCGACGGTTATGAAGATTTACAGGCGCATCACGATTATCAAACGGTTAATTACGTGATGCGTGGTCTGCGCCTGAACAGACGGCTCGAAGCGCGCGACATCGTTTTAACGCGACCGGGGCAGAGCAATTTCGGGCAAGCCGTTCCGTCGCCGCTCGAAGGCACAGTGTTATTCGCGGGCAATGAAAACGACGGCTACGGCAATAAAGTCGTCATGCGCAACGACCGCACCGGCGAGATTATGATGGTCGGGCATTTGCAGTCCGTCAACGTCCGCACGGGCGACAACGTTGCTTACGGGCAGAATCTCGGCGGGCAAGGCTCGACCGGACATTCGACCGGCGCGCACGTTCACATCAACGCCGACCCGGCGGTGATTCGTCGCTGGGTGGCGGATTTAGCCGACGGCAGATTCGACGGCGCGCGCGGACGCTTCGACGTCGGTCAACGCCCGTAAAAAATCAAAAACTTCTGGGTTGCTTTCGGAAGGAGCGGCTTCAAGGCGAACGTCATTCGGGAAGGCGGGCGCCTTTTTTAAGGGATGAGGGATGAAGGATGAGGGATGAATAAAAGAAAGTTTTGAGTTTTAAATTTTAAATTTTGAATTTGTAATTAAACTATTCATTCAAATTCAAAATTCAAAATTCAAAATTCAAAATTATTTCATCCCTCATCCTTCATCCCTCAGCCCTATTTCAGACGGTGCAGAATGCTGAGGATTTTGCGGTGCATAAACGGGTCTTTGGCGATGTATTCGCTCAAATCGTCGGTCATTTTTTTGCCTTGCGCGGAGTCGCGCAGTTCTTCGTCCAGGCGCGAATTGACCAGAAAGCGCGCGGACTCGCGGACGGCTTGCATCGCGCCTTCGGGCGTGTTCAGGTCAGAGCCGGAAGCGATTTCGCTCAGCGCGCTGCGCGCCAGACTGCTCGCCTGAGCGCTGCCGCCAGCCTGTTCGATTTGCCCGGCGACTTCCGCCAGCGCCGCCTCGAAATTTTTCTCGACCTTCGCGCCGCGCCGCAGCTCATCTTTTGAGCTGAGCGGCTCCAGCGGTTCCGCGCCGCTGCTGAGCGGCGAGCTTGTTTTCTTGACCGACATTGCTTTTAAACCTCAAACTTTCTCGCTTAACACAAAGATTATATTTTAATCCGGCGGGTTTGTTAAACGAAAATTTCCCGTGAATCTGCGGGCGACTTTATCGATTCCTTTAAAATCCTCGCCCGTCACCTGTTTATGTTATCGGCGCTTTCCCGAAAAGGTTTCCCTTAAGGCAGAAACGCGACAGTTATGGAGCGTGTCTTTTAAACGATGAATGCGAAACGATGAACGATGAATTCGAGATGCAGAAATTGCAATTCATAGTTCATAGTTCATAGTTTT
>DASVWG010000047.1:0-9277 GCA_036389695.1 Pyrinomonadaceae bacterium | reverse complement strand
TTCCAATTATCACAGCTCGGCGCTGCACTGGAATTTGAATGAGCTGAAAGGCATCGGAAAGCTTTTGGAAACGGTCAGGGAAAATTACCGAAAAATTGCCGCACGCACGCAGGCAAAATTTCACGGCGAAAAAGGACTCGACGATTTTGCGGCGCTTATCGCGGAAAATTTAGAGGCTTTTATGGAAAGCTCCAGATTAAAGGCGCAATCGGCGCAGGCGAGAGAATTTTTAACCTTACAGCCGAAGGAAATTCTCCCGACCGCGACAAAAGCGAAAATCACCATCACGAATTATTTAGGCGGAAAATATTTTTTTACCGTCGACGAAATTTTGATGAGCGACGAAAATCTGCATTTGATTGAATCGAAACACAGCAAAAGCGGCAAACTGCCGAGCACGGGCGATATTAAAGACGGCTTGCTGAAAATGATGCTTTACACGAATCTGGAAAACGTCAGCACTGCCGAAAAGATTTATAAAAGTTTGCCGGTTCTGCGCCTGACTTCGGAAAACCTTTTGGGAAAACTGACGTCAAATTCATCTGCGGAAGAACAACCGGAATTTTTTCGGGTTAATAAACTCAGCGCGCGACAAGCGGCGCTCGTGAAAAATTTATTTGCCGAAGCGCGGGAAAATAATTTTTCGGTTATTCTGGAAAAGGGTTAAGTATGATTCGCAGTCCTTTACGTTATCCGGGCGGAAAAAGCCGCGCGGTCGAGAAAATCGCGGCTCTGATTGCGCCTTTTGACGAATTCCGCGAGCCTTTTGTCGGCGGCGGCTCGGTTTTTATTCATCTGCGGCAGAAATTTCCCCGTAAAAAATTTTGGATAAATGATATTTACACGGATTTAGCCGTCTTTTGGCAGGAAATTCAAAGCAATTCCGATTTGGTTATCAGGCAGATTTGGGATTGGAAAAGCGATTTTCAAAACGGCAAAGAGCTTCACAAATTTCTGCGCGAAAACAAATCGGAGTTTAATCGTCTCCGGCAAGCCGCCGCATTTTTTGTTTTCAATCGCATCACGTTTTCCGGCACGACGGAAGCGGGCGGATTTTCGATTCAGGCGTTTGAAAAACGTTTTACCGATTCGAGCATCGAGCGATTAGCGAAAATGCCCGAAGTTCTGCGCGACGTGAAAATCACGAATCTCGATTACGAAAAAGTGGTCAACGCCGACGGCGAAAACGTTTTTCTGTTTCTCGACCCGCCGTATTTCTCTGCGACCGGTTCCGCGCTTTACGGCAAAAACGGAAATCTGCACAAAACTTTCGACCACGAACGCTTTGCCGAAGCTTTGCGCCGCTGCCCGCACAGGTGGCTTCTGACTTACGACGATTCGCCTTATGTGCGCGAGCTTTTTTCGTTTGCCAATGTGGCGGACTGGAATCTGATGTATGGAATGCGAAACATAACCGCAAACTCCTCGCAGAAAGGAAGCGAGCTTTTTATCTCAAATTACGCGCCGGACGAACTTTTCGCCGCTTCGGGCATCTAACTTCAAAAATCACTTTAAAAAAGGATGTTTTATGAATAGAATTAAATTTATCGGATTGCTGCTAAGTCTTTTCTTTTTCGTTTTTACAGCGCAGGCGCAGAATGTGCCGAAGACTGAACCGGCTAAGCCGGCGCAGGAGAAAACCGGCGCGAAAGATTATGAAGATTTGCTGGCGAAATTGAAAAAGGGCGACACGAATATCGATTTTAAAAAGCTGCGTTTTGCTTTTACCGAAACGAAAAATTACAGCCCTTACGGAAATCGCAGCGACGACAGCGAGAAAATGTCGCAGTTTTACCGCGAGAAAAAATATAAGGAAGCTTTAAAATCGGCGGCGGCGGTGCTGGAAACGAGCTATGTCGACATCAACGCGCATTTTATCGCCGCCGTGGCGAACAGGGAAACGGGAAACAGCGAGAAGTTCGAGTTTCATAAAAAAGTTTATCTCGGGCTTATCAATTCGATTATCGAAGGCAGGGACGGAAAATCCGCGAAGACGGCTTTTGAAGTGATTTACGTGCCGGAAGAATACGCCGTGCTGAGTTATCTCGGCTTGCGGCGCGGCAGCCAGGCGCTGATGACGGAAAACGGAAGCAAATTCGACGTTTTGACGGTGACTAACCCCGAAAATAATGAAACCTTAAAGCTTTATTTTAATATTGATACAGTCTGGAAGGGCTACGAGAAAGCGTTGGGAAAATAATCTGAAAAGTCCGGTTTTCGGGCAATCTCTTTTTGATGATAAAGTCAAAAAGAGATTGTGTTTTTTATCTCGAATTTTAAAACTAAAGTTTTACAGCGCAAAAATAAAAAAGTGAAAAGCCCGCTTTTACAATCTCTTTTCGACGAGCAAACTGCCTGATTATTGTTTTGGAATTATGGTAAAATGACAAGGAGAGGTGGAAAATGGAGACCGATGAATTAATGCAGGTTTTGCACGATAAGGCGACGCGCGGGGAAGCTTTATCGGAAACGGAAAACACGCAGCTTGCTGCTTGGTATGAAGCGCAAGATGAATGCGAAAGCGATTTGCTGAATAAAAATGCGATGCAGGATTCCTTCGCGGAAAGAAGAAACCAGATTCAAAATACCTTGGGTAAATTTGCGGTGGTTCATTCAAAAAATCTAAAAATCTTTGCAGAAAATGAGACTTTACGGCGAGAAAATGAAGTTTTGCGTAAAAAACTAGGCGAAAAGCTTTCGTTAAAAATCGTATGATTTCTCACGAAACGCGCCGGATTATTCGTGAAAGAGCGAATTTTTCCTGCGAATATTGCGGCGTGTCGGAAACGGAAGCGGGCGGGGAATTAACAATCGACCATTTCCAGCCGCAAAGCAAAAGCGGCACGGACGAATTAGAAAATTTGATTTACGCCTGCCCGCGATGCAATCTTTACAAAGGCGATTATTTTCCTGAAAACGATTCCGATATACCGCTCTGGAATCCGCGAGTCGAAGCCGACGACCAACATTTTCTGCTTTTGGCAAGCGGTAAACTGTCTCCATTTACCGCAATTGGTAATTTTACGATTCAGCGATTGCGCCTAAACCGCTCGCCGTTGATAGAACATCGACGTCAAAAACAAATTCAAGAAGAAGAAAAACGGCTGATTTCTGAGTATCAGGATTTAGTTGAGCTTTTGATGAGAGAATCTGAAACTCAGGTATTATTGTCTGAGCAGCAGCAAAAACTGCTTCAGGAACAGCAAAGATTACTGAAGAAATTATTCGATTTGGAAAACAAATGAAATCGCCGCTTTTACAATCTCTTTTCGACGAGCAGGAACGCCGACCTTTGACCGTCACGGAACTGAACGAACAGGTGAAAGGCGCGTTGGAGCGCGGCTTCGCCTCCGTCTGGATTGAAGCCGAGATTACTAATTTCCTCGCCGCCAATTCCGGTCACTGGTATTTCACGCTGCACGACGGTTTTTCGCAGCTCAAAGCCGCTTGCTACATCCGCAATAATCTGCGGATTCGCTTTCAGCCGTTTGACGGGCTTCAGGTGCGCGTGCGCGGGAAATTGAGCGTTTACCAGCCGAAAGGCGAATATCAGATTCTGGTCGAATCGCTGGAGCCGGTCGGCGAAGGCGCTTTGAAAGTCGCGTTTGAGCAAATCAAGGCGAAGCTGGCGCGCGAAGGTTTATTCGACGAAGATTTGAAACGCGATTTGCCGTTTTTCCCCAAAAGAATCGGCGTCGTGACCAGCCCGAACGGCGCGGCGTTTCACGATATTCTGAACGTTCTGTCCAGACGCACGCGAACGGTTCACATCACCTTGATTCCGACGCGCGTGCAGGGCGAAACGGCGGGCGAAGAAATCACCAGCGCCATCGAACTGGCGAACGAATACAACAAAACGGCGCGGGAAAAAATCGACGTTTTAATCGTCGGGCGCGGCGGCGGCTCATCGGAAGATTTATGGGCTTTTAACGAAGAAAGAGTCGCGCGCGCGATTCGCAATTCGAAAATTCCGGTGATTTCCGCCGTCGGGCACGAAATTGATTTTACGATTGCCGATTTTGTCGCCGACCGCCGCGCGCCGACGCCGAGCGCCGCCGCCGAAATCGTCGCCGAAAGCGAAGACCAAATCGAAGCCTTTATCCGCCAGCGCACCGAAGATTTGTTTCAGATAATCAATTACAAATTGCTGCATCTGCGCTCGGACTGGCAGGAATTGGCGATGTCGCCGGTTTTCGTCGAGTTTCCGCAGAAAATTAAGGATTGGCGCTATGAGCTGGACGATGCGGGCGCGAGATTGAACGACGCTTTTGACGAAAAATTAAAGCGTAACGAAAAGCGTCTGGAAGCTTTGATAAATCGCCTTTCGCCGGTCAGGCTGGCGCAGATGGTTTCCAAAAATCAAACCCGTCTGGCTTTGCTCCGGCAGCGCCAAACGTCCGCCGCCAGGTCTGTCACGGACAACGCCGGAGACCGCTTGAACGTCACAATGGCGGCTCTGGACGCGCTCTCGCCGCTCTCGGTTTTAAAGCGCGGCTTTTCGATTGTCGAAACCGGCGCGGGCGAGATTTTGCGCGACGCCGCGCAGGTTAAGATTAAGGACAAATTGAAAATCCGTCTGGCAAATGGGAAACTTGAAGCGGAAGTTTTAAAGACAGAATAAATTTGGCGCGCGATTAATGATTGATTTTTGGTCTTTGATTTTTGAGCTTTGACCTTTGATTTCTTTAATTGACGACTCAAATCGTCATTAAAATTCCCAAAGGTCAAAGCTCAAAAATCAAAGGTCATCTTTAAAAATAAATGTCACGTTTTACCGTAAATTTACACGAGCCGAAAGAAGAACAGCAGGCGGAAGAACCGGCGGTCGTCAAGGAAAATGTTTCTTTCGTGCCGGATGAAGCCGCGCCGAAAAAAAAGCGCAGCCGCGTCGGCAAAGTTTTGGGCGTGCTGGGAATTTTGCTGCTCGCTTTTCTGCTCGTCGCCGGTCTGGGCGGATATTTTTACTGGCAGAGCGTGAAAGCCACGCCGCAGTATTCGCTCGCGCTGCTGGTCGATGCGGCGCGGCGCGACGATAATCAGCAAATCGCGCAACTGGTTGACACGGAAGCCGTTGTCGATAGCTTCCTGCCGCAGATTACCGATAAAGCGGTCGAGCTTTACGGGCGCAATCTGCCGCCCGCGCAGATTGCGAAGGTCAAGGAAAGCGCCGCGCCGATAATGCCCGCCATCAAACAGCGCGCGAAAGAGGAGCTGCCGCGCGTGATTCGCGAAAAAACGCAGCCGTTTGAAAGCGTCCCGTGGTGGGCGATTGCGCTGTTTGCCGGTCGCGCCGTCGAGATTCAAACCGAAAACGACAAGGCTTTCATCAAAAGCAAAATTCCCGAACGCGAAATCGAAGTGACGATGCAGCGCAACGGCGATTTGTGGAAAATAATCGCCATCAAAGACGAGCCGCTCGCGCGCCGCATCGCCGAAAAAATCGGGCAGGAGCTAATCGCCGCTTCGACCAAAGGCGGCATCAAAAAAGCGGGCGAAAAACTCGGCGTCCAAAACCTGCAGGATATAATGAAAAAGGTCGAAGATATTTTTAAATGATTCGTCATTCGTCCTTCGTCCTTTGTCCTTCGTTGGTTGAATGAAAATTGAGAACACAATTTATGTTCAATCGGCAAAGGACAAAGGACGAATGACAAAGGACTAACTTATGAAAAATCAGACGTTTGAAGCGTCTTTATCAAATCTGGAAAAAATCGTGCGGCGGCTCGAAGAAGGCGATTTGCCGCTCGAAGAAAGCCTCAAGCTTTTTGAAGACGGCGTGCGCCTGTCGCGCGAATGTCAGGAACGTTTAAATCAGGCGGAAAGAAGAATCGAAGTTTTGCTCAAAGACGCGGATGGCAATCCGTCGCTGAATGTCGTCGGGCAGGAAGACATTAAAGATTCATCGCCGAAAATCAAACGCCGCATCCGTTTTGAAGACGAGACGGACGAGGAAGACGAAACGCCTTTCTAAATCCAGCCGAATCCGGCGAAAAGATTTTCGCGCGCCGCCCGGAAAATCACCTGTTCGAGACATACGTCAAAACGCCGAGAGCGAAGAAAACAACCAGCATCAGAAAAAAGGCGATGACGGCGCTGACGATTAAATAAATAGCAATATTCGTCGTGTTGTCTTTGCCGGTTTTGCCGTTGTAGGCTGTGCCGCACGCGCCGCATTTGACGTGCGTCATAAGCTTCGGACCTAAAACTCCGCCCCACCACGTAAAGCCCACCTTCTGGGCGATTGATTGACTGCATTTCGGGCACGGCGCGTATTGATTTTGTAACTGATTCTGCATAAGTAGCGCTTATTCTAAAATAATCCGCCGCCCGCTTTCAATATTTATTTTCACGTTCCCCGCCGGCTTTTAAAATTTATTTTTTGGAAGTGACCAGCGCCGGTTGTTGAAACGACGCTTTCGAGGCTGGCTCGCCGCCGGTCATCTGCAGCGCGACGATGATTTCGCGCGCTTCATGGCGCAGCTTCGGCAGGCGCAGGCTGAATAAAATCGAGCCGACGATGCAGACCGCGCCGCCGAGCGCGACCGTCGCCGGAGCGCCTAAAATTCCGGCGAGCGAGCCAGCCATCAGCGCCCCGAGCGGAGCCATGCCCATAAACATCATCGAATAAACCGCCATCACGCGCCCGCGCAGCTCGTCCGGAACCATCGACTGCACCAGCGTGTTTGACGAAGACATTTGCAGCATCATCGAAAATCCGGCGGGCGCGAGCAGCGCGGCGGACAGCCAGAACGAGCGCGAAAACGAAAACAAAATCAGAAACGCGCCGAAAGTGCCGGACGAAATCGCCACCAGGCGTCCCAAGCCTTTGATGCTTTTCCGCGATGCCAGAAAAAGCGCGGCAACTAAAGCGCCCGAACCGCTCGCGCCCATCAAAATTCCCAGCCCGCGCACGCCGCCGTGCAAAATCTCTTCGGCGAAAATCGGCATCAGGACGGCATACGGCATTCCCATCAAGCTGACCAGACCGAGCAGCAAAAGCAGCGCGCGAACCGGCGCGGTTTTTATCACGAAGCGGAAGCCTTCCTTGATTTTTTCGATTGCCGAGCCTTCGCTGGCGACGATTTGTTTCCGCGCCAGACGCATCGACAAAAGCCCTGTAATGACGGCGATGTAGCTGACGGCGTTGCCGAAAAAGCACCAGCCTTCGCCGACCGCCGAAACCAGAATTCCGGCGACGGCGGGACCAATAATTCTCGCGCCGTTAAACATCGAGGAATTCAGCGCAATGGCGTTGAGCAAATCGTCTTTGCCGACCATATCGACGACAAAAGACTGCCGCGTCGGAATATCGAAAGCGTTGATGACGCCGCCGAGCGACGCCAGCACGAAAATATGCCAGACGGCAATCGTGCCGGTCAGCCCCAGCGCTGCCAGAATCGAGGCGAGAATCATCGAGCAGGTTTGCGTCGTGACGAGGATTCGCTGACGGTTGTATTTGTCGGCAATCGCGCCGCCGAAAGACGTCAGCAGAAAAACCGGAAATTGTCCGGCAAAACCGATTAATCCCAAAAGCGCGACCGAACCCGTCAGCCGGTAAACCAGCCAGCTCTGCGCGACCGACTGCATCCACGTTCCGGTTAAGGAAACGATTTGACCGCCGAAGAACAGTTGAAAATTGCGATGTTTGAAAGCGCGAAAAACGGCAGGCAGTTTTGAGGTCGAATTGGCTGGCGCGATGTTTGAAGACATTAAAATTCCCTTGCTCGTACTATTTTATAGTTTAACGACGAACGCCGGTTATTTTCAATCTCAGGATTTAATCGCGCAGCCATTTCAGCATTTGCGGATAGAGCGAAACGCCGCGACGCCGCGCGTTTTCGCCCGTGGCAGTCATTTCCGCGCTTTCGAGCGTATTGACGCCGATGTAAACGCCGAGACTGAAGTTCAGCAATAAAGATTCCGAGCGTCCTTTATAACCGCTTTCGTGAAAAACGACGCGCGGATTCAGATTAAGATGCAAGGCGGCGGCGTATGACCACGCGATTGCCGCGCTCTCGATGGCGTCTATATCAAATTCGGCGGGCAGAGCGATTTCGTCGCTCAGATGAGCGCGCAGATTTTTCGGCGTCACCGCCAGATGCCCGGCTTCGTGCAGCAAGTCGCCCGGAAACGCGAGCTTTGCTTCATCGACCAGAATTTTTCCGTCTTCAATAAGAATGCCGGAAAGAAACGTGTTTTCGTCCAGCCGTTGCGGAACGATTTCCAATCCGATTTCGATTAAAAATTCCGCAATGCGGCGCGTCAGAGAATTTTCGAACATCTCTTTGATTATAAACAAAAAGGCGGACACCAGAATCCGCCTTTTTGTGAAAATTTTCTTTCGCCGGTTAATCTCTCGAACTGAAAATGCTCAGGATATACCAGAACAACAGCGCGATTGCCGCAAACAGCGTCAGCGACGCGGCGACGTGCTGCGAAGTGTGATAACGATGCATCACGATTGAGGTTTCATACAAAATCGCCGTTCCCGCAAACGCAACCATGATAAAGGCGAAAAGGCTGCCCAGACTAAAGCCGAACAAAATGCTGGCGACGATGAATCCGAGCGCGACGAAACCGCCGATGGCTAAAATCGGACCTAAAAACGAAAAATCCGAGCGCGTGATGAAAACAACCGACGTGATGCCCAGAAATAAACCGAGCGAGACGATACCGGCTTTGACAATCACGTCGCCGCCGCCGAAATTCGCCGCGACAAACATCAGCGGCACAAAAATTATCGCTTCCGCGATGACGTAAAGCATCAATCCGAGATACTGCATCGGCTTCGACGTCTGCGAATTCGCCCAGCTGCTTGCCAGCCACGAAACGCCCATAAACGCGCCGAGCACGAGCAGCCACGAAAATTTGCCGCCCAGACGCATCGTCATCATAATCGTGCCGGCGATGCCGGAAGCGAAAAGAAATGCTTCGAGAACGACGAACGCCAGAATCGCCGCCGCCAGATGAAGATAAGTTTTGCGGATAAACCTTGCGCGTTCTTCCGGCAAGGCGTTTGCCGCCGAGTTGTTTCCGAATGTGTTTTCGTATGTGTTCATAATTTTCCTTTGTCGTGTCTGACAAGTATTATTTAGACGATAAATCCGGACATTTGTTTGTCTGTCCACAAATGATTTTACGCTAAAAGCGGTTTTATATCACGCGCGGTCGTCGCCCGTGCCGCGCCGCATCGCCGCATCGACGCTCAACGCGCCCGAGCCGCGCGACGCGATGTAGAAAAAGACGAAGCAGTAAAGCACCGCCAGCTCGCCGCCGT
>DASVWG010000046.1:0-7651 GCA_036389695.1 Pyrinomonadaceae bacterium | reverse complement strand
CCGAAATCCGCATTCCGCAATCCCAAATCTCTGTCCGCCCTTGCTCACGCGCGGGCTTCTGCTTCGTCATTCCGATTCGACGCCCGCCGCTTTCAAAACGAAATCCGGCGTTTTCGGCTCGTCCGGCAGAACGTTTTCGCTGCCTTTCTCTAAAGCCCAGCGATGCAGCCACGAAATTCCCGAACGTTTGGTGAAAGTGTCCGGCAATTTATAAGCTTCGTCCTGCAAAGCGTCTTCCAGAGTGATAAATTTATAGCCGCGCTTTTTGAGCATTCCTGCGATGTCGTCAAAATAATCGGAGTTGATGAAATTAGCGTGAAGCAGCAGAATTTGTTTGACTTCGCGCCCGAAAAGCTTCACCGATTGGCGCTCCCAATAATCCATTTTGCTTTCGAGATAAGGCACATAAGCCGCGCCGATGTCCGACATCAATTTCCGGTCGCCTTTGTCAAAAGCGTTATCGTAAGCGCGCGCGAAAATCCAGTCGCCGTTGTCAATCGTGACGGGCGCGATAGTGTAATTGTTTTTCTCCAAAAATCGATTGAGATTTTCTTTGACTTCCAGATTCAAACCCGTGTGCAGAAACGGGTGGCGAAAATAGCGCATCCGTCTGCCTTTCGCGCGGAGCAGTTCTTTGGTGATAATCTCGCCGCGCAGGATGTCGTCCTGATAAATCTTCAATTCAATCGCATTCAAACTGCGATGCGAAAACGTGTGATTTCCTAATTCCAAACCGGCATCGAGCCATTGCCTGAGCAAATCAATCTGCGCTTCGTTGCGTTTATCGTCTGCGGTGTAAAGCTTTCTTTCGTTGACAAAACCGATGGCGGGCACTTTCGCTTTCCTGATGTGACCGAGAAGTTTTTTGGTTATTTCCCGCTGGTTTTTTATATCTCCGCGCGTTGAAACAACCGGCAAATCGTCAATCGTGACGGCGATAAATCGCTTTGGCTTCTGCGCTTGCGCGGCAAATGCCGGACACAAAAGGCACAGCAAAAATAAAATCTTTCCAAATTTCATACTTTGTTTTTGCCCGCGAAAGACGCGAAATAATACGAAAATAAAAGCGAAGTCAAAGATTAAATCTTTGCTCCTTTTTTCGTATATTTCGCGGGCTAAATTCTTATTTGGCGAAAACCTGCGCAAAATCGGCGAAGGCTTTAAATTCCAGCGCGTTTCCGCTCGGGTCGAGAAAAAACATCGTCGCCTGCTCGCCCGTCTCGCCCGCGAAACGGATTTTCGGCTCGATGAGAAATTCGACCTGTTTCGATTTCAGCCGTTCGGCAAAATTTTTAAACTCGTCCATCGGCAGCACGATGCCGAAATGCGGCACGGGAACATGGTCGGCGTCGACCTCGTTGCGCAGCTGAACGCCCGCATTTTCGGGCGCGAGATGCGCGACGATTTGATGCCCGAAAAGATTGAAATCAATCCACGCGTCCGAGCTTCTGCCTTCTTCGCAGCCGAGAATTTCGCCGTAAAAGCGGCGCGATTCTTCCAGATTTTTGACGGGAAAAGCTAAATGAAATAAATTATTCATAAGAAAATTTAAACACAAATTTCAAAAAACGATGAATGCGGAACGCGCGAATGACGAACGGTAAATTTTGCCTGTCGAATTCATCATTCACGCGCTCCGCGTTCATCGTTTATAAAGTCGATTTCATAATCTGCCGGACAGCGCCGAGATGATACGCCGTGTGCGCGAGCATGCCCATCGCCATGCCGACGTTATCTTCGCTCCAATCCTCGATTCCGGCAAGACAGCGCAGAGTGTTTTCGTAAGATTTGCGGACGGACTGGCGCAAGGCGTCCCATTCCGCGTCGTTGACCTCTTCAATCAGCCAGCTTTGTTCCCAGTTGACGCGCTCGGTTCTGCCCGTCATAAATTCGCAGATGCGGTCGAGATAAAATTTCGCGTGCTCGGTCTGCGCCGCAATCGTCGTCGCGCCGAATGATTGGGAAACCTGCGCGGCGGAAAGGTTTTCGAGCGTGTTGAAAAAGCCGACGCCGCGGTCTAAGTAAGCGCTGCCCTGACCTTCGGGCGAGCCTTCGAACGTCTCGCGCAGCAGGTATAAAACTGATTTCAAATAAGCGTCTTTTGCAATATCGGTGTTCATTTGTGTAATCTGTGGTTTCCGATTTATGGCAATGGAAACAGTCGAAAATATCGAAAACGTCGAAAAATTTATCGGCGAGCTGGCGCGCTCGCTGCACGAAGAAACTTTCGTCAAACTGACTTTAGGAAATTATAAAGGCACGGACGCGCATCTGCAAAAGATTCTCGTCCGTTTGATTGAAACGAAGCGCGGCACGCGGCTTTTTTTCCTTTTTCGCCACGACACGCGCGACACGGCAAAAAATTTCGACTTTACGGAAGGCGTCGCGAAAGTGCGCGAGCTTTTGGGCGAAGAATTTTTCGCCGGTCATCTTTTCACGACCGAAAACGATTTTCAAATCGACATCGGCAAAAAAGGAAAATCGCGTCTGAACACGGCGAAACCGACGTTTAAAATAAAGCCTTCGCTCGCGCACGACAAGGAAAAACGCGTTCCGGTCGACCCGAACAGCTTCTACCTGCGCGCGCTCGGCATCACGACCGACAAAGGCGAAATCAAGGACAAACAGCAGGACAAATGGAAACAGATAAATAAATTCGTCGAGACTCTGTCGAAGCTTTTCGCCAATTCCCTGCTGAAAGACCGTCGCGCGCTGGAAATCGTCGATATGGGTTCGGGCAAAGGCTATCTGACGTTTGCGACTTACGATTATTTCAGAAACAATCTGAATCTGGATGTCAAAGTGACGGGCGTGGATACGAAACACGAGCTCGTCTCGCTCTGCAACGACATCGCCAAATCGTGCGAGTTCAACGATTTGCAGTTCGTTCACGGCTGGATCGGCGATTACGATTTGCAGAACGTAGACATTCTCATCGCGCTCCACGCCTGCAATACGGCGACCGACGACGCGATTTTTAAAGGCATCAGCGCAAAAGCCGATTTAATCGTCTGCTCGCCGTGCTGTCATCAGGAAATTCGCCCGCAGATAAAGCCGCCCGCGCTTTTGCGAGACATTCTGAAACACGGCGTGATGCTCGAACGCGAAGCCGAAATCATCACCGACGGACTGCGCGCTTTGCTGCTCGAAAAAAGCGGCTACGCGACGCGGGTTTTCGAGTTTATCGCGACCGAGCACACGCCGAAAAACAATATGATTGTCGGCACAAAACAAAACGCGCGCGTCGACGCCGAAAAATACGAGCGCGAAATCGCCGACATTAAAAATTTTTACGGTATCGAACGGCAGCGTTTGGAATCGCTACTTAACGGTCAAAATTAGTTTATATTTCGCCGCGTCGCTTTTGCTGTTTTTCAGATGCTGGTTGCTCACCCAAATCAGATAATCGCCCGTGTAAGGCGCATTGAAGTAGTAAGCCCAGTTTGCCGGATATTCCGTTATAAAATCGGGCGGCGCGACGTTGTCTAAAATCCGGAAAGAAGCGCAGCAATCCCAAACGGAAGTGATTTTCAGCAAAACGTTTTGCCCCCGGCGCGCGCGAAAAACATATTCGGCTTGCTCGTCGCCTCTGATTATGCCGCTGACAATCGCGGCAGATTTTCCTTTCGCAAATTTTATGCGATTCGGCTCGGCTTTTCCGCCGTTCTGCGCCAAAACGCCGCCGCAGCCCAAAAGTAAAACCGCGATTGCAACAACTATTTTTAATTTCATAATATTTTTCGATACTGTGATAGTGAACGCAATTTCGCGTCGTTTTTGCTAAGATAAACGCTTATTATGTCGAGACCCGAAAAAACCGAATACGCCGAATATTACGAAACATATGTGTCCTTAGTTGAAGAAACCGACATTGTTTCCGCTTTGGAAAATCAGCTTGCCGAAATCGAAAATCTTTTCGCCGGAATCGCGGAAGAAAAAGGCGCCTACGCTTACGCCGAAGGCAAATGGAGCATTAAAGAATTAGTCGGTCACGTAAACGACGGCGAGCGGATTTTCTCTTATCGCGCTTTGCGAATCTCGCGCGCCGACCGGACGCCGATTGAAGGCTTCGAGCAGGACGGATATATCGAAAACTCCAATTTCAACGCGGCGGCGCTTTCCGATTTGCTCGAAGAATTTGCGCTGCTTCGCAAGGCGAACATTCTGCTTTTTAAAAATCTTTCGGCGGAAGGCTGGACGCGAACCGGAACGGCGAGCGGCTGGCAATTTACGGTGCGCGCGCTCGCCTTTATAATGGTCGGTCACGTTCGCCATCACATAAACATTCTGAAAAAAAGATATTTAACCGGGTAGCCGCCGAAATTCACCGAAAACACAAAATAAAGTTAGAATTTTTTGTGCCTTTTGTGCTTCTTTGCGGCTATTATTCTTAAATGAGATTCGACGCAATCATCATCGGCGCGGGCGCGGCGGGACTTTTCTGCGCGATGGAAGCCGGAAAACGCGGGCGCAGAATTCTCGTCGTCGAACACAACGCGCAGGTCGGGCGCAAGATTCTGATTTCCGGCGGCGGGCGCTGTAATTTTACAAACGTTGATACAAGAGCCGAAAATTTCGTTTCGCAAAATCCGCATTTCGCCAAATCCGCGCTCTCGCGCTACAAGCCGCGGGATTTTGTCGAGATGGTCAAAAAACACAAAATTCAGTTTTACGAAAAAAAGCTCGGACAGCTTTTCTGCAAAGAATCTTCGCGCCGGATAGTCGAGATGCTGCTGGAAGAATGCCGGGCGGCAAAAGTCGAAATTCGCACAAGCTGCGCGGTGAAAAATGTTTCCCGAAACGCCGCGTTTGAAATCGAAACGAATCAGGGCGTTTTTCAAAGCGAATCGCTGGTGATTGCGACGGGCGGGCTTTCGTTTCCGAAAATCGGCGCGAGCGATTTCGGTTACGGAATCGCCCGAAAATTCGGCTTGAAATTGACCGCGACGCGCGCCTCGCTCGTGCCGCTCGTCTTCGAGAAAAAAGCGCGGCAGTTTATCAGGCTCGCGGGCGTTTCCGTCGATTCCGTCGCATCGAACGGCAAAGCGTCGTTTCGCGAAAATATTCTGTTTACGCATCGAGGACTTTCCGGTCCCGCTATCTTACAAATTTCAAATTACTGGCAAAAGGAAAAATCCGTTTCGATTGACTTATTGCCTGAAACGGACGCGCTCGATTTGCTCGAAAAAAATCACGCGAGCAAACAAACGCTGGAAAATTTCCTGAGCCGTTTCCTGCCGAATCGCTTCGCCGAAGTTTGGACGGCGCAGAATTTTTCTAATAAACCGCTCCATCAATTAAGCCGCAGGGAAATCGAGCAAATCGCCGCCGCGCTGAACGACTGGCAGGTGAAATTCGTCGAAACCGAAGGCTACGACAAGGCGGAAGTCACGCTCGGCGGCGTCGATACGAGCGAGCTTTCGTCGCAGACGATGGAAGCGAAAAAAGCTCCGGGACTTTATTTTATCGGCGAAGTCGTGGACGTAACGGGCTGGCTCGGCGGCTACAATTTCCAATGGGCTTGGGCGTCCGCCTTCGCCGCCGGTCAGGTTATTTAAAAAGGTCTCGGATGCGGGCAGTTTGCTTAACAATTCGATTCGCGCGGCGTTTTTATCGAGATGATGTGACGCCCTGACGATGTTTTTCCACGCGTCGCAGCTTGACCAGATAATCCTGCGCTTCGGCGGATTGAAACATCTCCATATTCTCTACTTCATCCTCGGCAACCGGCGTGATGGCGATGTCCATATATTCGGAAATCCGTTCGTCCGCCTTGATTTTCCTGAGAATGAGATAGCAGTTCAGGAAAAGCGCGAACCATCGAATCTGCTTGAAAAGCGTTTCAATAAAATATTTCGGGTAAAAAATCCAGACAGATTCCATCGGTAAACCCGGACGGCGGTCGCGGCGAGACTTAAAGCGTAAGAAACCGCCTTCGACGGGGTGAACGTTCTCAATCTGTCCGCTGCCGCGAAACCAGACGAGATTGACCATTGTTTTGCTCGCGCTCGTTCCCGTCGCTATGCAGCGTTTCAGAATTGTTTCGATATGCTCGTCCGAATAGAAATTTTTCCACGCTTCGGCGTAAGCCGTTTCCCATTCTTCGCGCGACATCAGCGGATGCTCTATTGTTACATGATTGATGTCATAGCGGTTCAGGTCTGAATCCATCGGAAGACCGGCTTCCGTCATCTCGCGATGGTCTTGCGAGCCGGGCAGCGGCGTCAGGCAGGTGAACTCGATAATGTCAATCGCCAGTTCTCTCTGGATAATCCCTACGTCGTGCAGAATCGATTCGCGCGTGTCGTTGGGAAAACCGATAATGTAGCCGCAGAAAATCATCACGCCGGCGCGCTTCCAATCAATCAGCATCTGGCGATATTCGGTAATCTTGTTCTGGTTTTTTCTCGCGCCGACGAGGTTTTTCGGGTTTATGTTCTCCAGCCCGATAAAGACGCGCTTGACTCCGGCGCGCCGCGCCTTTTCGATAAAATTCGGGATGCGGTGACAGCCCGTGTCTATCTGGATGCTGAACTTGATATTGAGTTTTTCGACCTCGCGCAGATAGATAATCCGGTCGAAGATTGGCTCCCAATTCTTGTTGCGCGCGAAATTGTCGTCGGTGATGAGGAAACTGTGTATGCCCTGCGCCAGATTCGCCCGAATAATTCCCTCGATGTCGTCAGCCGAGCGCGAACGGGACTTTCGCCCCTGAACATTGATAATCGTGCAGAAAGAGCACGAAAACGGGCAGCCGCGCCCGGCATCGAAACTTGTGTTGCCGAAAGCGCGCCTGGCGATTTCAGCCGGGAGCAGCGGCGTCACCGTCCCTTCAAGATTCGGCAAATCGTCCATGTAATCATAGAGCGGCGCCAGATTTTTGTCAGCCGCGTCGCGCAAAACTCCGTCGAGTCTGCCTTCTTCAGCTTCGCCCGCAAAAAGCGAGACGCCGATCTCTTCGGCGCGGCGCACATCCGCGTCGCGCTCCTTCAGCATCGCGAGCGTGCCCGAAACGTGAAAGCCGCCGACGGCGACCTGAATGCCGCTTTCGCGCAAAGGGCGAGCGATGTCGAGCGCGCGCGGAAACTGGTTCGACTGCACGCCGACGAGCATCACCATTCCGCCCGCTTCGGATTTTTCAATCATCTGCGCGATGCGTTCCGGGCGCACGCGCGTGTGCGTCTCGTCGATGGGGTGAATCTCGATTTCGACATCCTCGCCTAAAATCTTTCGCTGCGCGCAGTCCAGCGCCAGCCCGTAAATAGTCGCTAAAGAATTCGACGGCACGGGCGACCGCAGCCACTGGAAGACGTAACCGTCGTCGTCATAGTGCGAAGGCTTAATTAGAACAAGACAAAAACGCTTTCGGGCTTGATGGTTGGATTGGCTCACGCTAAAACTCCTGAAAATGGGGTAAGCTTCTCAAGCTATAAAAAAAACATCTTATAATAATGCGGTGATTTTACGGGCGCAAGTCGAAAAGCCGTGATGCAGGCTTATTTTGTTTGCGCCGGCGCTGTTCTGACGAAAACTCCATCTCAAAAGGGCGAGCGGTGAAACGAAATGAGTATGACACCCTAACGTCGTAAACTCGCGTATTAAAAAACAATTTACTAAAAAATGCGCTTTTGTTATGCTCTAAATATATCGT
>DASVWG010000045.1:0-10702 GCA_036389695.1 Pyrinomonadaceae bacterium | reverse complement strand
GATGCGGTGACCGTGCCGGGCGCGAATGGCGAAATCGGTATTTTGCCGAATCACGCGCCGCTTATTTCCGCGCTCAAGCCGGGCATTCTGGCTTACACGCGCGGCGGCGCGACCGAGAGATTGGTCGTTTCCGGCGGCTTTATCGAAGTCAGCACGGACAAGGTTTCGGTTTTAGCCGACGTGGCGGAAACTGCCGGAGAAATCGACGCCGACGCGGCGCGCGCGGAATACGCCGCGACCGAGAAAACTCTCGGCGCGTGGTCGGGCTCGGAAGCCGATTTCGAAGTCGAAAAAGAAAAGCTCGAACGGGCGCAGGCTCGCTTGCAGTTAGCCGGCGGCAGATAAAACGAGGATTATATTTTTATTAAAAGAGCCGCGTTTGATTTTAATTAATCGCGGCTCTTTTTTTATCGCCCGTCAATAATTATCGCTTTCGAAAAGCGGCAGCCGGGTGTTTAATAAAATATTATAAAAAATGCGCCGGGTCGAGTTTGAGAAAATTCGGATTCGACTCGTTTTTTATTAAGCCGTTTGTAATGCGGCGCGACGGAAAAAATAGTTGTTATTAGACTGATTGTTTAATATAATCTCTCTATACTTTATAACCGATACGGAATTTTCTTCTAAAACTATAGATTAAAATAATTATGTTTCAAAAAAGGGGAGATATGAAGACTATCAATCAATTCATCAAAACAGCCCGCCAAGCGATGATTTTATTTTCATTTGTGTTGGCGATTTTTTTACTGAACGCGCAGGCGCAGACGGTTCTGGTAAATTATGATTTTGCCTCTGCCGTTGCCGGAACGCCCTGCACGGCGTCACCGCTCACGACGGCTCCGGGCGTTACTTCGACGTTTACGACGGGCGGAACCGGCGGCGGAACCTGCACGACTCCGGCGGGAACGGCGGCGACTGCTCCGCCCGCGTTTGTGGCTAATGCCGCCAATCAATCGGTCAGTCTCACAAGCTTTGCCGCAGGCTCGACGAATTTCTTTCAGTTTCAATTAAGCGGCGTCGGCAGCTATATGGATTATATGCTGTTTTTCCAATCGCAAAGAAGCGGAACAGGTCCGGTTAATCTCGACGTTCAATACAGCACGAACGGAACGACTTTTACCACTTTTCAAACCGTTAATCCGGGCAACGGCGTGTTCGCCGCATTTAATATCGATTTGAGCGCCGTTGCGGCAATCGAAAATCAACCGACCGTGTATTTCAGACTTCTGGGCACGGGCGGCACGGGCGCGGCGGGAACACTCAGAATCGATAATTTTCAGGTGCAGGCGATGGGCGTGTCAGCCGCGGCGGTCAACGTCGGCGGACGCGTGACCAACACGAGCGGTTCCGGGCTGAGCAACGTGGTTGTTTCAATTGCCGGCGGCAGCCTGTCGGCACCGATATATACGCGGACGAGTCCTTTCGGTTATTATATGTTCGAAGGCATTCCCGCCGGAGAAACTTATGTCGTGACGGTTTCTTCGAAGCAATACACGTTTAATCCGTCAAGCCGCATTATCGAGGTGCAGGACAGCATCAGCGACGCCGATTTCGTCAGTCAGGAATGACGACAGACAAATTTAATAAAAAAAGACCGGCGCAGATGCCTAGCGCGCCGGTCTTTTTTTGTATCGGGCTTGATTTTTCCGGCTGGCGGCGCGAAGCGTGATTCACGCCGCGCCCGCGCCGAAAATTCGATAAGCTTCCGCGTCAGTGACGATTCCGTCTTGACTTCGCCGCAAATATATTTATAATCCACATTCAACCACGATAAATTTCATAACTTATCTACAAGCGGGTGTTCTGCAACACCAGAAGATAACCGTCCAGTTTGCCTTTTAAATAAACGGTCAATTTCAGTCGAGCGGATTAAACAAGGCGTAAAACATAAAAAATTTCTTCCCGGCTCTTCTCGAACAATCGAGATTGGCTTTGGGTTTACGCGCATTTTTCTGACCGATTCAAGGGAAAATCGCCGGCAATAATTTAAAAAATCAGTTTAAAAGAATTTCAGGAGTAATTAGTATGCAGAAGCAGTCAGCACCCAAATCGGCAAAATCAGGTTTTAAACGTTTCGCCGGAATTTTGGCGGTAATTTTTATCGCCGCGATTATCATCAACGCTTTACCGTCGTTCAACGCTCACGCGGAAAGCTTTTTCGGCTGGAACGCGACGGAACAAAAAACGGATGGGCTGACGGCGCAGAGCGTGCCCGAGCCGCGTCTTTTCGCGCCGGGCGCTTGCGACATCGGCAACAACATCGAAGTCGAAGGCACGAACTCCGGCAATAACACCGGATACGCGACGCTGGCGGCGGCTTTTGCGGCGATTAACGCCGGAACTCACACCGGAACGATTACGATTGACGTTTGCGGCAACACGACCGAAACGGCGACGGCGGCATTGAACCAAAACGCGGGCGTAACTTCGGTGACAATTTCTCCGGCAGGCGGCGCGGCGCGCACGATTTCGGGCGCAATCGCGGCGGGCAGTCCTTTAATCAATTTGAACGGCGCGGACTTTGTCACGATTGACGGCTTGAACACGGGCGGAAATTCTTTGACGATTTCAAATACCACCATCGGAACAACCGCCGGAACATCGACGATACGCTTTATCGCCGACGCTTCAAACAATACGGTGACGAACACGACTATTCTCGGTTCATCGACATCGACGCTCGCAACCGTCGCGGGAACGATTGTTTTCAGCACGGGAACGACGACCGGAAACGACAACAACACGATTTCCAATAACAACATCGGTCCGGCTGGCGCGAATCTGCCTTCCAAGGCGATTATGGCGAGCGGCACCAGCTCGTCGATTGAAAACGACAATGCGCAGATTACCGGCAACAACATCTTCGACTTCTTTCTGCCGGGCAGCAGCCTTTCCGGCATCAATATTATAACGGGCAACGAAGCGTGGACGATTTCGAACAACAAGTTCTATCAAACCGCCACGCGAACTTTTACGACAACGGCTTTGCGTTACGCGGCGATTACGTTGAACAACTCGACCGGCGGCTTTACGGTCACCGGAAACGCAATCGGGTTCGGCGCGGGGAACGGAACGGGAACGACAACGATTACCGGCTCGTCAAACGAATTCAGAGCGATTGACGCGGCGAGCGTCAGAACGACCGCGCCCGCCACCGAAATTCAAAACAATATTATCTCCGGTATCAGCCAGACATCGAGCCGCGCTACGACGACGACATCCACCTCGGCATTTATCGCCGTCGCGATGGGAACGACGGACGGCTTGATTAACGCGACCGGCAACACCGTCGGAAGCCTCGACGGTTCTTCGACCATCGTTTTAAATCTGACCTCGACCACCGCCGGCACCGCGCCGGTCGTCGGCTTTTACAATTTCAGCTTTTTCTCGACGAATATTTCCAGCAACAACATCGGCGCGATAACCATTCAAAGCGGCGGAACGGGAACGACCACCGGATTCAGAGGAATTCTGGTTAATACGACATCAGGTCAAGCCGCGACGATTAACAGCAACGTCATCGGCGGAACGAATGCGGCAGGCGCGATTACCGACACGCAGGTCGGCTCGTATGCAGTGTATGGCATTCAATCTTCTTTGCCGAATCTGACGGCGATTGGAAACACCGTCCGCAATATGAGCAGCGCATCAAACGGCGCGAGTTTAATAGTATCGGCGGGTATTCTCGCATCGGGCGCGACCGGCAACAATACGATTTCGCGGAATACGATACATTCTTTGAGCAACGCTTCGGGCGCGGCGGCAAACTCGGTTTACGGTATGTCACTCTCTTTGCCCGCCACGACAAACGTCATCGAGCGAAACTTTATTCACTCGCTCAATTTAACTTCGACCGTTACGGGCACGCAGATTTGGGGAATTTCCGGCGGCGCGACCGGAACGGCGACTTATCGAAACAATATGATTCGCCTCGGCATCGACGCGGCGGGCAATTCGATTACGCTTCCGACCTCGATGATTGGTCTCAGAGACGCCGCAGGCTCGACGAACCAGTTTTATCACAACACGATTTACATCGGCGGCACGGGCGTTCTCGCCGCGCCGACGGCTTCTAATTCCTACTGCTTTTTCAGCGATGTCGTCACCGTCACGCGCGCTCACGTTAACAATATTTTCTGGAACGCGCGCAGCAACGCGGTCGGCGGCGGTGTCGCGCATCTTGCTACCAGAGAAGGCGGCACGGCGGCGAATCCGGCTGGATTGACCAGCAATTTCAACATTCTCTATTTCAGCGGCACGGACGGCGCGACAGGCGTTTTCAACGGCACGGTCGTTCCCACGCTGGCGGCTTGGAGAACGGCGACCGGACAGGACTTAAATAGTATCCACGCCGACCCGCTGCCGGTTAATCCGAACGGAACGGCGGCAACAGTCGATTTACATCTTCAAGCCGGCTCGCCCGCGATTGACCAGGCGACGAATGCGGGCGTCACCAACGACTTCGACGGCGAAACGCGTCCGGGCGCGAACGCTTTGTTCGACATCGGCGCGGACGAAAGAGACGGCATCGCGCCGGTTGCCAACGACATACAGGCGACGGCGTTCATCGACCCGACCAACGGCGGCACGAAACTGGCGGGCGCGACCTTCTCGCCGCAGGCTTCGTTTACCAACAACGGCACGAGCGCGCAGACCAACGTCACGGTTCGCTACCGAATCTGCACGGACGCGAGCTGCACGACGGAAATTTACAACCAGACCGCGCTAATCGCTTCGATGGCTTCCGGCGCGACGGTAACGGTCACTTTCCCGAGCACCTCGATTGCGTCGCCCGGAACTTATACGATTAAGGCAAGAGCCGAACTCGGAACCGACACCGTTCCGGCGAACGACGAAATCGCCGGTACCGTCATCGTTCCCGCACCTTTTAACGGCGCATACACGGTCGGCGCGGGCGGAAATTACACGTCGCTGACCAACAACGGCGGCATCTTCCAGGCGATAAACACGATTGGCGCCAGCGGACCGGTGACGATTGAAATCACTTCCAGCCTGAGCGGCGAAACCGGCGCGAATGCTTTGAACGCGATAAGCGGCGGCTTTAGCGTTACCATCAAGCCGCAGGCAAGCGTGACTCCGACGATTACGGGTTCATCGTCCGGTTGTTTAATCAATCTGAACGGCGCGGACAACGTGACGATGGACGGCTCGAACACGGTGAACGGCACGACGCGCGATATGACGATTACAAACACCAACACCGGAACGAGTTCGGCAGTAGTCTGTCTGACCAGTCTCGGCGCGGGCGCGGGCGCGACCAATAACACGGTCAAGAACACGAACATTGCCGGTACGACTACGACAGCGACGGCGGCGACCCTGGTCGGCATTTTCTCCGGCGGTTCGACCGTCAGTATTACCGGCACCGGCGCGGATAATGACAACAACACGATTCAAAACAACAGTATCACCAGAACTTCCTACGGTATCTATTCGGGCGGCGCGAGCGCGGCGAATAAGAACACGGGAACGGTTATCACGCAAAACGCGATGAACGCCGCTTCGCCGAACAACATCACGACGGGCGGCGTTTTGGCAAACTTCGAAGACGGTATTCAGATTTCCCGAAACGATCTGAGCGTTCTGAAACACGACGGCACGACCGGCACGACCAATACAGCTTTCGGCATTGCTTTAGGCGTCGTTCCGAATAATACCGTCACGACTTTTACGGGCAGCGACGTTATCAACGCCAGTATCACGAGAAATAAAATCAACGGCGTGACGCAGCTGCATTCGACCGGTTACTCTTCGTTCGGCATCGTCATCAACAGCGTGACCGGCGGCACGACGACGGTTTCCAACAATATGATTTCCGGTGTGCGCTCGGCGTCAACTCCTTCGGACTTCTCGGCGGGCATCGTTGCCGGCGGCGGCACCGGCTCGACGACGCGGATTTATCACAATTCCGTATCGATGACCGGCACGCGCGGCGCGGCGACCAACCCTTCATACGGTTTGGCGATTAACGGCGGCAACCCGATTATGGACGTGAAGAACAATATCTTCTACAACACGCAGTCGAGCACCGGCGCGGCGAAGATGTATGCCATCGCCAACGCTTCGGCGACGTTCACCAATATGACGTCGAGCTATAACGACTTATATGTCAGCGGAACGAATACGTTCGTCGGTCAGACGGGCGGACTCGGAACAGCCGGAACCGACCGCGCGACGTTAGCCGATTGGAACACGGCGACCGGTTCGGATAACCCGGGCAATTCCAAATCCGTCGACCCGTCATTTATCAATCCGGCGAGCGATTTGCACCTTAATTTCGGCTCGCCGGCGCTCGATATGGGAACGCCGCTCGCGAGCGTGACTACAGACATCGACGGCGACACGCGCCAGACTCCGCCCGACATCGGCGCGGACGAAATCATTTCGAGCGCGGGCGTGTTCGACTTTAACCCGACCGCTTACAATCCGAACGAAGGCGACGGCACGGTCACTCTGACCGTCACGCGCACGGGCGGAAGCAGTGCTTTGCCGGTTGATGTCACATACACTTTAGCCGACGGCACGGCGACGGGCGGCGCAAGTTGCGGCGGGGCGGTCGATTACGTCAATACGGGCGGAACGGTCTCGTTCGGCGCGGGCGAATCAAGCAAGACGTTTACCGTCACGCTCTGCGACGACGCGACGACCGAAAGCAGCGAAACCTTTACGGCTATGCTGACCAACGCGTCCAACAGCGGAACAATCGGCTCGAACAACGTCGCGACCGTCACCATTGCCGATAACGACACGGTGACGACGCCGGGAACAATCGTCTTCAGCATGTCGAATTACACGGTCAGCGAATCCGCAGGCACAGCCACCATCACCGTCAACCGCACGGGCGGCGACGACGGCACGATTTCGGCTAACTACGCGACCTCGAACGGCACGGCGACCGCGGGCAATTGCAGCCTGCCGCCGCTGAACGCGGCGAGCGGCATCGTTACGCCGGATTACCAGAGCGCGAGCGGCACGATTACGTTTACCGACGGCGACACGACGCCGAAGACGTTTACCGTGACGATTTGCGACGACTCGATTGACGAGCCGGACGAAACGGTCAACCTGAGTTTATCGACCGGCGGCAACCAGCTCGGCGGCGCACAGACGAGCGCGACGCTGACGATTACCGACAACGACGAGCCGAGCCCTCCGACCGTTTCGGTCAATAGCCCGTCGGTCAACGAAACGGATGCGACGAATACGTATATGACCTTTACGTTTACGCTGAGCGCTGCCTCGTCGCAAACCGTGACGGTCGGTTTCCAGACTGCGGACGGCACGGCGACGGCAGGTGAAGATTACACTCCAAGCAGCGGCACGGTCACGTTTTTACCGGGCGACACCGAGGAAACGTTTCAGATTCCGGTCTTCGGCGATACGATTCCCGAAGCCGATGAAACGTTTTTCGTGACTTTATCCAATCCAGTGAACGCCACAATCGGCACGGGCACCGGCACGGCGACGATTCTCAATGACGACGAGGTTGGCGCGACCGTTCAATTCGACGCGGCGACTTACGAGATTGACGAAGGCGACGATACGGTCACGATTACCGTCACGCGTTCGGGCAACACGACTTCGGCGGTCGCGGTCAACTATGCGACCTCGAACGGCACGGCGAACGGCGGTTCGTGTCAGACGGTCGGTTATGATTACCAGACGGCGAGCGGCACTTTGAATTTCGGCTCCGGCGAAACGACGAAGACGTTCAGCTTTGAAATCTGCTCCGACATCCAATCGGAAAATCCGCCGGAGACGGTCAATCTGACGCTTTCGAGTCCGACGGGCGGCGCGACGCTCGGAACGCAGAACACGGCGACGCTCAAAATCATCGACGCCGCGACGCAGTATCGCAATCCGAATCCGATTTTCATTCCCGAAAATCCGCCTTTGGAGTTCGTCGGACAGGCTTCGAGCACGGTTACGGTCGCGGGCGCGGGAAGCAGTCCGTTCCGCGTGCGCGTGACGCTGTATGGCTTTACGCATCCCAGCCCGGACGACATCGACGCTTTGCTCGTCAGCCCGTCAGGACAAAAATTTGTCCTGGTCGGCGACGCGGGCGGAACAAACGCAGTCAATAACGTGACTTTAACGTTTGAAGACGCGGCGACGACTCCGCTGCCGGATTCGACGACTTTGTTGAGCGGCAACTACAAATCCGCCAACCACGAAGCCGTTCCGGACTTTTTCGCACCGGCACCGGCGGGACCATACAGCGAACCGGGCGCGACCGGCACGAATGCGACGCTGAACGGCACGTTTACCGGCAATCCGAACGGAGTCTGGTCGCTGTATCTGCGCGACGATACGGTTAACGGAAACGTCGGCTCGCTTTCGGGCGGATTCGGTCTCGAATTCATCGCGCCGACCGTCGCTTCCGTCACGCTCAGCGGGCGCGTCACCCGACCGAACGGACAAGGCTTGGGCGGCGTGAAAGTTTCGCTGGGCGGCTCGGGCTTAGGCGAGCGTAAATATGCGATTACGTCGTCGTTCGGTTATTACACTTTCGAGAATGTCACCGCCGGCGACGTTTACGTCATCTCGGTCTTGTCGAAGAGATACACCTTTAATCCTCCGAATCGGATTATCACCGTGCAGGAAGATTTGGGCGACATCAATTTCGTCAGCGAGCAGTAATGCCGAAAAACTAATTCGGATAAATAAAAGGCGAGAATTAAAATTCTCGCCTTTTACAATTTCCGCCTTTGTATTTTATTGAAATGAAATTTACTCAGGCTCGGAACGTAGCTATTCTGGTTTGTTTCGCGTGCCCGCGCGGGCTGATTCTTCCGATTTTTATAAACAAATGCGCGATTAATTTTTCACCGAGCTGTTTTCCAGAAGCTGGACGAATTTTTTCGCGGCGATGGAAAGCTGGCGGTCACTGCGATAAATGACGCCGACGGGGCGAACCCATTCTTTTTCGGCGAGCTGGATGACCGCCAGCTGCTTGTTTTTTTCTTCGTCCATCACGGACGGCTGCGGGACGATTGCCAAGCCGAAGCCGACTTCGACGGCGCGCTTGATGGTTTCGATATTGTCGAATTCGGCGGCTTTGCGAACTTCGACGCCGTAGGATTTTAAAATTTTGTCGGTCGCTTTGCGCGTCGGAACGTCGCGCTCGAACAGCACGAAATCTCGTCCTTTCAATTCTTTCGATTTGACCTGTTCGCGCTCGGCAAATTCGTGGTCGGGCGGGCAAATCAGGACCAGGCGGTCGCTCTGCATCTGCGTAATCGTCAAGCCGCGGCGCGGTTCGGGAAAAGCGACGACGCCGAGCTCGACAATGCCGTTCAAAACGTCGCGCACCACGCGCGTCGTGCGCGAATATTCCAAATCGATTTTCGCCGACGGAAATTTCGACATAAAATCGCGCACCTTAACGGGCAATTCGTGCAGCCCGACGCTGTAGACGGTCGCCACTTTCACCGTGCCGCTAATCGTGCCGACCAGCCCGCGCATACTTTCCTGAAGCTGGTCGTAAGAAGCCAGAACGTTTCTTGATTCGCGATAAAAAACTTCGCCCGCCGACGTCAGGCGAACTTCGCGCCGCCCGCGCACGCGTTCCAGCAGGCGACGCTTAAAGCGGTCTTCCAGCGAGCGAATCTGCTGGCTGACCGCCGACTGCGTAATGAAATTGCGCTCCGCCGCCAGCGAAAAACTCTGCGTATCGACGAGGTCGCAAAATACTTTTAATGTTTCAATGTGCATAAATTTAACTGGTAACTGATAACTGATAACTGATAACTGATAGTTGGTTTATTTGTTTTTTGAGGTTTTGATTGAAGCAGTTAGAAGTTTTTGTAATTCTTCACAATCGCTTATTAAGGATTCTGCCTGCTTTTCAGTCAAAATATCACTATCTCGTAAAAGTCTGAGCCAATAATTTGTTTCAAAGGCTTCTTTGTTGGCAATCGAAAGCTTGTGTATAAAATCAGCTTTAGATTGAGCCTGGTTTGCCTCTTCGATATTAGCTCCGATTGATGTTCCAGAGCGCAGAAGTTGCTTTGATAAAACGTATTCCTGTTTCTCATCCGCTAAAAACTTGAACAGTTTAATCATTCTCAAAGCAAAGTTATAAGATTTCTCTAATAAAACACTCTCTTTCAAAATAATCCTCAAAACTATCAGTTATCAGTTATCAGTTATTAACTAGAATAATAAGTTTTTCTACACAATTTCTGCAATAGAATTCATTTTATCTTATAAGTTAAAAAACGTATGATGATAAATATACGGTTGCGGATTGCCGATTTGCGTTTCTCACCTTAAAATTTAGAGACACGCAGGCATTATCGCGATTTAAAATTTATCGAGGCTTGGGAAATGGCTATCAAAATCAGCAGGACTTTCATTTTAAGAAAGCTGCACCAGTTGACCGGCATTGTGCCGCTCGGACTTTATTTTCTCGTCCATATGTATACGAATTCGACGGTGATGAGCGGCGAAAAGGTTTTTGAAGACCACGTCACGGACATTCATCATCTGCCGTATCTGTTGTTTATAGAGATTTTCGGAATTTTCCTGCCGCTGCTTTTTCATTCGGTTTACGGCATTTTCATTTCGGCGGAAGCGCGGGCGAACGCGGGCAATTACGGCTACAGCCGCAACTGGTTTTATGTTTTCCAGCGCGTCACGGGCGTTTTTCTTTTCTTCTTTTTACTGTTTCACATTCTAA
>DASVWG010000044.1:0-5209 GCA_036389695.1 Pyrinomonadaceae bacterium | reverse complement strand
AATTTTGTAAGAGAGGGCTATTATTGATGAATGATTCAAAAAACAACGAATTTCCAAAACTGTCGCGCAAAGAATTTCTGATTCTGGAAATGCTTATCGGCAAAGGCGAAATGTTCGGTCTGGAGATGGTCGAAACCTCAGATGGCGAACTCAAACGCGGAACAATTTACGTCACGCTTCAACGAATGGGCGATAAAGGCTATATCGAATCCCGTGAAGAACCACGTCTAATGCCGGAAATCGGAATCCCACGCCGTAAGTATTGGGCGACGGGGCTTGGTGAAAGAGTTTATCAAACCAATGTTAGAGCGCGCGAAATTTTTAGAGAGTTTGTCTTAGGGGACGTTTAGATATGAGTAATGAAGAAGTAAGTTATTTTATTCAATACGAGATAAACACTAAAAAACGTAATGAGGACATAGACACCATAGAAGAACTGCTTCAAAGAATGAAGTATACTATTCCAAGCATAAAAATTTTAGTTAGTGGATTAGCTCAAAATAGTAGTGAAAGCAAAATATTAATGCCGAACCAATATAAGCTTTTTAGGCTTTCAGATTTTTTCCTGCCTGCTAATGACCGAAAAAATATTTTTGAGCCGCTTATTGGGGATTGGCAGGAAGAACTTTTTGAAGCCTTAGAGAACAAACAAATTTGGAGAGCCCGCTGGATAAATTTTCGTTACACTTATGCTTTTTTCGTAGCAATGTGGAAAAGAGTTTCGATTTTTAGTTTGATTGAAATGAATGCAGAAACTCTTCAAACAGCGGAAGTTTCGCAAGAAAATATTAAAGACCTCTTTACAAGAAAAGGTCTAAGCGTTGAAAACCAATCAATTAAGCGCTCAATCAAACTTTCGGAAAGCGAACGCGAAAGGCTTGCTAAATTATTTTCTTCATCTCAACAACTTGGTGAACTCATCAACGAAGACCGTGAGGAAAGATAATGTCTGACATCTATTTTTGCGATGCCAGCGTTTTAGTTAAACGGCACGTTCAAGAAATCGGAAGCAAATGGTTTTCAAATCTTGCAGACTTACGAACAGGCAATAAGATTATTATCTCTCGTTTAAGCTTAATCGAGGCTATTAGTGCGTTTAATCGCCGTTTTCGCGCATTGAGTTTAAGTCGGAACGATTATCAAAAAGTTTCGCAGGACTTTGAAGCTTTTTGCTTCACCGAATATCAAATCATCGAAATAACGCAAAATGTAACAGTAAAGGCAAAGGAGTTGTTGGAAAATTATCCCTTACGCGCAGGTGATGCGATTCAACTTGCATCAGCTTGGTTAGCAAACGAGATTTTAACGCAAGCAAAGTTTCCAGAATTGATTTTTCTTGCCTCAGACCAAAAGCTTCTGGATGCTGCCAAAGCTGAAAATTTACAAATTGATAATCCGCAAAATCATCCGTAGAGTTTAATTCAAATAATCCTTCAAATATCTTCCCGTGTGCGAATTTTTGCTTTTCACAATTTCTTCCGGCGTTCCCGTCGCGACGATTTCGCCGCCGCCGGTGCCGCCTTCGGGTCCTAAGTCGATGACGTAATCGGCGGTTTTGATGACGTCCAGATTGTGTTCGATGACGAGCAGGCTCGCGCCGTTATCCAGCAGGGCGCGGAAGGCGGCGAGCAGCTTATTTATATCGTCGAAGTGCAAGCCGGTGGTCGGTTCGTCGAAGATATAGAGCGTTTTGGTTTTGGTTTTTTGCGCCAGATGCGCGGCGAGCTTGACGCGCTGGGCTTCGCCGCCGCTAAGGGTCGTGGCGGATTGTCCGAGTCGCAGGTAGCCTAAGCCGACGGCTTCCAGAACTTTTAATTTATTGACGAGTTTATTCACGTCTTTGAAGAAAAACAGGGCTTCGCGAATCGTCATTTGCAGGACTTCGTGGATGTTTTTGCCTTTGTATCTGACGTCGAGAATTTCGGCTTTAAAGCGCGTGCCGTGACATTCTTCGCAGGTCAGCTCGACGTCGGCGAGAAACTGCATTTCGACTGTGACCGTGCCGCTGCCTTGGCAGACCTCGCAGCGTCCGCCCGGAACGTTGAACGAGAAATGCGAAGCGTCGTAGCCGTGCGTTTTCGCGGCGTTGGTGTTGGAGAAAACTTCGCGAATGGCGTCGTAAGCTTTGATATACGTGACCGGATTCGAGCGCGGCGTTCTGCCGATGGGCGATTGGTCGACCAGAATCAGGTCGTCGATGTAATCGCCGCCTTTGATTTCCTTGAAAAGCCCGACGTGACCTTGCCATTCGCCGCGCTGTTTTTTCAGACCGGCGTAGATGATGTCGTGAATCAGCGTCGATTTGCCCGAACCGGAAACGCCCGTCACGCAGACGAGCATATCGAGCGGAATCTGGACATCGACGGCTTTTAAGTTGTGCTCGCGCGCGCCGATGATTTCGAGCTTTCGTTTGGAAGGCTTGCGGCGCTGGAGCGGAATTTTTATTTCGGATTCGCCGCGCAGGTATTTCGCGGTCAGAGAGTCTTCGTCTTCCAGCAAATCTTCGAAATCGCCTTCGAAAATCACATTTCCGCCGAGCTCGCCGGCGTATAAACCGATGTCTAAGATTCGGTCGGCGGCGCGCATCATTTCTTCGTCGTGCTCGACGACGAGAACCGTGTTGCCGATGTCGCGCAGGTTTTTTAAAAGGTTGACCAGACGCGTGTTATCGCGCGGGTGCAAGCCGATGGAAGGCTCGTCCAGAACATACAACGCGCCGACCAGCGACGAGCCGAGATTCGTGGCAAGCTGTATGCGCTGCGCTTCGCCGCCCGATAAAGTCGAAGCCAGACGGTCGAGCGTCAGATAATCCAAGCCGACATCGACCAGAAATTTCAGACGCCGACGGATTTCCAGAAGAAGCTTTTCGGCGATTTTTTCGCGCTCCTCGCTCAAGGTTAATTCGTCGAAAAACTTTCCGGCGTCGCTGATGGAAAGATTGACGATTTCGGGCAGATTCCTGCCGTCGATTTTTACGTCGCGCGCGGCTTGGCGCAATCTGCTGCCGTGACATTCGGGGCAGGGCGTATAGCCGCGATATTTCGCCAGAAAAACGCGGACGTGAAGCTTGTATTTTTTCGTTTCGAGCCAGGAGAAAAACCCGCGGATGCCGCGCCAGCCGGGCGCGCCGTCTTTAATCGCTTTTTGCTGAAACTCGGTTAAATCGGCAAAAGGAACGTCGGTCGGAATATCGCTGTTGCGCGCGAAACGCAGCAATTCTTTCTGCGCCCAATCGTGCTGCGGCTTGGTAAACGGGTCAATCGCGCCTTCTTTCAGAGACAAAAGCGGATTCGGGATGACCAGATCGAAATCGACGCCGATGGAATTGCCGAAGCCCTGACACGTCGGGCACGCGCCGAACGGCGAGTTGAAGCTGAACAGGCGCGGCTCCGGCTCTTCGTAAAGCGTGTTGTCGTATTTGCACAGGAATCGGTCGGAGAATTTTAGCTGCGTCGCGTCGCCGCCAGCCGTTTGAATAATCGCCGTGCGGCTTTCGCGAAAACAGATTTCGAGCGAATCGACCAGACGCTGGCGGATTGATTCGTCCGTCTTCAGGCGGTCGATTAAAACGAAAGTGTCGTCGAAATCGCTGAAATTATAATCTTCCGGTTTTTGCAGTTCGAGCGTTTCGCCGTCGCGGAAAAGCCTTGTAAAACCTTTCTGCATCAAACTTAAAAGATGCGCCGTCACTTTCGATTTCGTTTCGTAAGTTAAATCAGCGTCAGCCGCCGGAAAAATAACGTAAAAGCGCGCGCCTTCCGCGAGAGTCTGTAAAGTTTCTTCCGCCGCCGATTCGGGCGAATCTTTTTTCACTTCGCGCCCGCAGACGTGACAGAAAGTTTGCCCGACGCGCGCGAATAAAAGGCGCAGGTAATCGTAAATCTCGGTTTGCGTCGCGACGGTCGAGCGCGGATTGCGCGTCGAATTTTTTTGCCGGATGGCGATTGCCGGAGCGATGCCGATAACTTCGTCGACGTCCGGTTTGTCCATTCTTTCCAAGAACTGGCGCGCGTAAGCCGACAGCGATTCGACGTAGCGACGCTGACCTTCGGCGTAGACCGTATCGAAGGCGAGCGAGGATTTTCCCGAACCGGAAACGCCGGTGACGACCGTCAGCTCGTTGACGGGAATCGAAAACGAGATGTTTTTCAGATTGTGAACGCGCGCGCCGCGAACTTCGATGACTTCCTTGATTTTACTGCTTACTGCTTGCATAGTTAAGAATTTCGGCAAAAAGGCAAAAGAGTATTTTATCAAACCGCATCAAAGACTCAAAGCGGGAATAAAACCGCGAAAATTTAAGGTATAATTTATTTATGAAAATGATTTTGTTTTTGCTCGTCGCGACGTTTTTCGCTCTGGCAGCCTGCAATATGGAAAATCCGGTTATCACGGCGGAAAATCAAGGTATTATTAATAAAAATCCCGTCGCCGTGATGGATAAAACGCCCGTGCTGGTCGAGCTTTTCACCAGCGAAGGCTGAAGCAGCTGTCCGGCGGCTGACCGTGCGTTAGCCTTTTTCGAAAAGCAGCAGCCGATTTCGCAAGCCGAAATTATTACGCTCGCGCTGCACGTCGATTACTGGAACCGGCTCGGCTGGACGGACGAATTTTCGACGCCGCTTTTCAGTCAGCGTCAGGAGCTTTACGCGCAGCGGTTTAAACAAGCCGACGTTTACACGCCGCAGATGGTCGTCGACGGCAGCGTCCAGTTTACCGGAAACAGCGGCACGGCGTCGAAGGAAATAATCGAGGCGGCTAAAAAGGCGAAAGCGCCGGTTGAAATGTCGATTGACGGCGAAAAATTAAAAATAAAAATCGCGAAATTGCCCGAACACGAAAACGCAACCGTGTTTCTGGCGATTGCCGAAGACAACCTGGTTTCCAGCGTCAAACGCGGCGAAAATTCCGGAAAAACTCTGGAACACGTTTCGGTCGCGCGCGAATTGAAAGCCGTCGGAAACGTGAGCGCGCAGGAAAAATCGTTTGAAGCTGAAATTGTTTTTCAAATTCAGCCGAATTGGAAAAAAGAGAATCTAAAGCTCGTGGTTTTCGTGCAGGGAAATCAGAATCGTAAAATTTACGGCGTGAATCGCATTGCGCTGGAAAAATGAAGCGGAAGCCCGCGCGTCAGCAAGGGCGGAATCGAATGCAAAACGCAAAGTGCAAAATGCAAAATGAAGAAAGTGTTTCTATTTTGCATTTTGCA
>DASVWG010000043.1:0-8029 GCA_036389695.1 Pyrinomonadaceae bacterium | reverse complement strand
TCAACGCCGCTTTTTCACCTTTTCACTTTTCCACTTTTCCACTTTCGTCATGCACAAATTCGTTTCCTTCAATCATCGAATTCTCGCCGCCGACGATGCGAAAATTTCCGCTTTGAGTTCCGCCGCGCTTTACGGTTCGGGCGTTTTCACGTCGCTTGCCGTTTACAATCAGAAGCCTTTTCAATGGCGGAAACACTGGCAGCGTCTGACGGAAAACGCCGGGAAATTGAACATTCGGCTTTCTTCTGACATTACGGAAGACGCCGTGCAAAATTCGCTTGCGGAAATTATCAGGGAAAACAATCTCATCGACGGTCGCGCGCGGATTACTTTTTTCGACGAAGCGGCGGGCGGCGTCTGGTCGTTTGAAACGGCGCGGCGCGCTTCCGTTTTGATAACGACGGGCGATTTTCGTGAGGTTCCGGAAGAATTTCGTCTCACGCTTTCGCCGTATCGCATTAACTCGAAATCGCCGCTCGCGGGCGTGAAATCCTGCAATTACGCGGAAAATCTGCTGGCTCTGGAAGAGGCGGGAAGCCGCCGTTTTGATGAAGCGATTCGCCTTAATGAAAACGGCGAGATGGCTTCGGCGGCGATGGCTAATTTATTCTGGATTAGCGATGAAACGATTTACACGCCTGCGCTGGAAACGGGATGTCTCGACGGAACGACGCGCGCTTTTGTCATCGAAACGGCGAAAGAAATCGGCTTGGAAATTTACACGACCGCCGAACATTCGGGCGAGCTGCGTCTGGCGGACGAAGTCTTTCTCACTTCCGCCGGAATCGGCATCGGAAAAGTCCGCAGCATTGACGGCGAAACTTACGCTGATGAAATCACAAGCCGTTTGCAGAGAGAATTTGCCGCCAAAATCCGGCGATAAGAAAAAAAGTATAGACGCATAAGCCGCGTTTGTAATAAAATTATAGTATGCAGCCCACACGCATACTTTCACCCGAATCAAACAGAAGCCCGCAAGTCCTCCTTCAAATAACCTTTTAGGTAACTTCCAACCCGTATGGACTCCAAAATAGGCTTAGTCATTCAATTCACCGGAATATTTCTGATAACCGTTTTATCGCTGTTTTTGCGCCGCTCGCTCAAAAGCGCGATTTCCGGTTATTGGCTCGTGGCGTGGTCGAGCCTTTCCGTCTCGCTGTTTTGCCTGAGCCTGGCTTTTAGCTACGAGGAGTATGCGCGACCTTTATACGCCGTTTATTTTTTCGGCGAATATCTTTTCGGCTTGATGCTCGTCACCGGCTGCCACAATCTTTCGGGCAGCGAATCGCCGACGCTGCGGAAGAAAACGATATTTCTGCCTTTTATGGCGCTGGCTTTTGTTCTGACGTCGCTCGCGCAGGATTTCAATCTGGTGTTTAACCTGCACGCTCTAATCATCGCCGGATTTTTCGCGACGGCGTTTCACGTGCTCAGAAATTCGGAAATCAAGACTTTCGGCTGGCGCGTGATGCGCGTCGCGCTGCTTCTGCTGGCGGTCGATTTCTTCCATTATTTCGTTCTTTTTTCCGCGCTGCAATTTGGCTCCGACATTATTTTGCCCTACGGTTATCTGGCGTTTAATCCGGTTATCGACCTCGTTCTGGAAATTCTGCTCGGCTTCGGAATGGTTATCGTCATTCTGGAAAAAGTTCTCGGCGACGTGCGCGTGAGCAACGAAAAATTGCAGGAAGCGCACGAAAAGCTCGAACAACTGGCGCAAACCGACCCGCTCACGACCGCTTTCAACCGGCACGCTTTTTACGGCTTTCTAAAAAAACGCGGCGACGCCGAAAAAGTGGTTTCCGGCTGCGTCGGTTTTTTCGATATCGACAATCTGAAACCGATAAACGACCGCTACGGGCACGCCGCCGGCGATTTGGCGATTCGCGCCGTCGTCCGCGCGATTCGCGGCGTAATGCGCGCCGAAGATTTGATTTTTCGCTGGGGCGGCGACGAATTTTTCGTCATCATGGTCAGTATGAACGCCGAAATGGCGCGTTCACGAATGGACCGGCTGGAAATGATGCTGACCGATATTCTGCTGGACGGCGCGCCGGAGCGCCTGACAGTCGGCGTCTCCTACGGCTTTAAGGATTTCGCCGAAATATCGGAGCTTGAACAAGCCGTCAAAGACGCCGACGAAGAAATGTATCGCCGCAAACAGGAGCGCAAAGAACGCGCGCGCCTGGCGCAAATAAATCTCGTCACGACCGTTCACGAATCGCAGCCGGACACGGTTTCAATTACGAATTAATGATTTTGGTCTTTGATTTTTGACCTTTGACCTTTGGGAATTTTAGTTACGATTCGAGTCGTAATTTAGAGAAATCAAAGGTCAAAGCTCAAAAATCAAAGGTCAAAAATCTTATTTTCAAGAATACAAATTCATCGAACGCGTCAGCAGGGCAATCGGGTCTTCGACGTTCAGCGCTTCGCGGACGTAGAAAGGCTCGCCCGCTTTGACGCCAATCAAGCCGCCGTAATAACGCGAGCGGTTTTCGAGCTCGTCCAGAAAGCCTTTCGACGAAAGACGCGTTTCGAGGTCGCTCGATTTCGGGTTGTGAAACTGCGACGCGTGAGCGCGAATCGATTCCATTTTTTCCGCCAGAAAATCGGAAATATCGACGATAAAAGTCGGTATAACGCGCCGCGAGAAAGTATTGTGCGCGACGGTCGGAACGTTGATGCGCTCCTGCCCGAAATCGCCGTCGTATTTCTGCATCGAAGCCAGCCGCGCCGATTCGCGCACGAGCTCCGTGATGTGATTGTGGTCGGGATGCGGGTCGTCCGTCTGGTGCGTCAGGATTAATTTCGGCTTCAGACGGCGTAGAACACGGACTAATTTTGTGCGCGTTTCTTCCGTTACCCAGACGTGTCCGTCGGGCAATTCCAGATTTTCGCGCACGTCCAGCTTCAGAATCCGCGCCGCTTCCAGCGCTTCTCCGGCGCGGATTTCGACCGTTCCGCGCGTGCCCATCTCGCCGCGCGTCACGTCCAGCGCGCCGGTTTTATAGCCGAGAGATTTCATTTTCAGAAGCGTCCCGCCGACGGCTAACTCCATATCGTCGGGATGCGCGAAAATCGCCAGAATATCAACTTCACTCATAAGATAAATTTACCACAAGGGAAGTGATAGGTGATAAGTGATAAGTGATAAGGAAACCGGGATTCTTCCTTATCACCTATCACTTATCACCTATCACTTTCTGTTATTATTGAGCTATGAAATTAATCGTTCTCGGCTCCGGCACGGCGGTTCCGCACGCGCGGCGAAGCAGTTCGGGTTACTGGCTGGAGACCGGCGCAGGCTCGATTCTGCTCGATTGTTCGGCGTCGGCGATTCACCGGATGGCGCAGGAAAAGCTCGATTGGGCGAATCTGGACGCCGTCTGGATTTCGCATTTTCATCTCGACCACGTGGGCGGGCTGGCGCCGTTTCTGTTCGGCACTCGAAACGCCGAAGAAACGCGGGAAAGGAAAAAGCCTCTGCGAATTTTCGGCGCGAAAGGCTTGCGCGCGCTCGTCGAAAAGTTCGACGCGGTAAACGAATACAAGCTTTTCAGACAGCCTTTTCCCGTCGAGATTCGCGAAGTCGAGCCGCTCGAAAAATTTGAAATCCTCGCGGGCGCCGAAGCCGTCGCTTTAAAAACGCCGCACACGGACGAAAGCCTCGCCATTCACCTCCGGCACAACGAGAAAACGCTCGTTTACACGGCGGACACGGGTTTTACGATGACGCTCGGCGATTTCGCCAGAGGCATCGATTTGCTGTTGATTGAATGTTCGTTTTACAAAAACAAATCCACCGAAAAACATCTGGAACTCGTGGAAGCGATGCATCTCGCGCGCTACGCCAAGCCGAAACGCGTCGTGCTGACGCATCTCTATCCCGAATGGGACGGCGTCGATTTGGTCAAAGAAGCGGAAAAATTCTCGCCGCCGTGCGAAGTCGTCGAAGCCCGCGACGGCTTAACGTTTAGCATTTAACATTTATCATTGATTTGGACGGCGATATTGAGTTCTTCTTATTTTTTGAGCAAAGCCGGAAATATGCTCTTTCTTTATTCCTTTGAAAAGTTCTTCGAGTTATACACTGGCGATTGCGCCGTGAGAGGCGAGAGTAAAAAAAGTGAGAACCGGGAATTAAGAAGAAAGATTGTTTATTTCTCAATTCTCGGTTCTCGCTTCTCACTTTGAAAAGGACAAGCTGGGACGCTTTCCCTGACTTTTTTTCAAGCCGGCTTCTACCCTAACTTGCCCGTCTAAACCTGGGAGCTAGGTAGATAGTAACAAAATATATCAAATCTTCTGTCAGGTAGCCGACTTAAGCGATAAATTTCTCTTTTATAAATTTTATTGACACTCTCCGACCATTGGACTAACCTTTAAATATGCAAAGTTTTTAGCTCTCCCGTTTAAAATCTGTATACGAGCAATGGAGGTTATCGAAAATGAAAACAAAATGGAATGCGGCTCTGCTGGCGGCGGTAATGGTTTTCGGCTTGATTCTGGTCGGCAATCAAACGGCTTACGCGCAGCAGACGGACGCTTATAATCTGGGTTACAACTACGGGCGGCAGGACAAACGCGCCAACCGGAGCAGCGACTTCAGGCGTTATAACAATGAATTTAACCGCAGCACGCGCCGCGACTTCAAACAAGGTTATGAAGACGGTTATCGTGATGCCGGTAATCGCGATTGGGGCAACGTCTGGCGGCGCGACGGCAACCGCGATTGGGGCAACAATAACAACAACAGTCAAAATCCGCCGAGCTGGATGATCGGTTCGTTTCGCGGCTACACGCCGAGCAACGACACTTATACGGTAATTACCGTCAGCCCGAACGGTTCTATCAGCATCGCCGCCGAAAACGGCACCGGCTATGCGCAGGGCTATTACAACCGCGGCATCGTGAGTTTCGAGTGGGGGCAATACACCTTCCGCCGCGAAGGCAACGGCTTCCGCGCCGTTAATCGAAACAACAGCAACGACCGCGTCTATTACCAGCGCATCAGTCGTTAAGTAAGTGGAAAGTACTGAGTACTGAGTGATAAAAAAAGCAGTAGGCGAAATAATTTTTCGCCTACTGCTTTTTATTTATTATCCGGCACTCAGTACTGAGTACTTTCCACTATTTCCTGAGTCTCGCTTCCACGTTGTTCGCTTTCAGCGAATTTCCCGTCGCGCGCTGGAGGTCGGCAATCGCTTTGTTAAGCTCGGTCTGGGCGCGAAGCTCGCTGCTTCGGGCGTTGGCGAGAGCGGTCTGGCGTTCGAGGACTTTGTAGACGTCGGATTGTCCGGCGTCGAGCTTGCGCTGTTCGGATTCATACTGCTTCTGCGAATTTTCGCGCGAAATCGCCGCGCTGCGCAGGCGCGCTTCGGCGGTGCGCAGGGCTTGCAGAGCGTTCCTGACATCGACCTGTATGTTTTGCTCAAGCTGTTCGCGCTGGGTTTCGAGGCGCTCGCCTTCGACTAATGAACGTCCGAGCTGCGCTTTCGCGGTTTTGTTGCCGTTCAGCGGCAGATTGAACTGCACGCCGACGCGCACGGTCGGATAGCGATTTGCCAGAATGTCGGTGAAAGTCGTCGCCGCGCCGCCGACGTTTTGCAGCAGCGTCTGCTGAGCCTGCGCCGCCGCTTGCTGCTGCAAAAGACAAGCTTGATATTCAGTCGGAGTTTGCGTCTGCTGATTGCACGCTCTGATTAACGGATTGGTAAAATTCTGATTTAAGCTGCCGCCGACGCCCGACGACGTGTAGCTCGCGACCAAATCGACCTGCGGTTTGGTCTGCTCGCGATAGAAACGGCGGTCGATTTCGTTGATGTCCTTCTGCGTCTGGTTCGTCTCCAGTTCGGGACGATTTTGCAGCGCCGCGTCGAGCGCTTCGGGCAGAGTCGTCGCCGGCGCGTCCAAATCTACCGGGTCAACCGGCACGAGCGATGCCGACCAGAGCGCGTCCGATTTGCTTTGCGCAATCAGGTTTTTCAGATTGTTTTCGGCTTGCGCGACGACGTTCAGCGCCTCATAGACGGCTTGCTCGAAATTGGCGACCTGCGTTTCGGCGGCGACAACGTCAATCGGCGCGAGCTGTCCTTCATCGACCAGCCGTCGATTGTGTTCGAGCTGGTCTTTCGCGTCCCTGACCGTGTCGCGCTGCACCTGCAAATTCCTGAGAGCGTAGGTCAAATCCCAGTATGCGCGCTGAACGTTGGCGATGGTTTCGATTGAGCGCTGGCGAAACTGCGTGTCGGTCAGGCTGAGATTCCGCTTGGCGATTTCGATTGTGCGCCGGTTCTGGTCAAACGCGCGCCCGCGCAAAATCGGCTGCGTCACCGAAAAATTAAAGCTCGTATTGGTTTGCGGGCTGATAATCGAGACCGGATTATCGCTGGCGACGCGCTGATTGTTGACGGTCGCGTTCAGAATCGTGCCGAATTTCGGGACGAAAGCCTGAAAACCGACGTTGCCGACAATCGAGCTGTTCGTCGTTTTCGTAATCGTCGGGGAAAAAAAGCTGATGTTCGGCACGGTCGCGCGCTCGTAATAAGTCTGCCCCGTAAAACGCGGCTCGTAGACGCCGCGCGCCGACTGCAAATCGAATTCCGCAATCCGCACGTTTTCGCGCGTGACCTCGATGTCCTTATTATTTTCCAGCGCCATCATAATCGCTTCGCGCAGGGTCAACGGTCTTTGCTGCATCATATCCACGCCGACGCGTCCCAATTCCGGCAGAGATTTATCGTCGCTCCGGTAATTAGGCGCAATCTGCGGAACGCCTTTGAGATTGTCCGGCGTCACGTTCTGCGCGTCGTTGACGACGGGCGTCGGCGGCGAAACGGGCGTTGGCGAAACGGTCGGCGCGGGCGGCGGCGTAATCGACGGCGAAGGAACAGGCGTCGGAGTCGCGTCCTGCGCCTTTGCTTCGACCGTGAACAGAATCGATAAAATTAAAATGAATAAGTATAAATGCCTTTTCATAAAGCTTGTATAAAAACGTCAATTTAAATGTAGCGCCGGCATCCTGCCGGCTGTCCTGAGTGCGTCCCGCGCTCAGTTTTCTTAAATCCGGCTCAGCTTTGAGTTGAATGCGGCGGCAAGATGCCGCCGCGACAGCCGGCACGGATGCCGGCGCTACAATTTTCAAACAGACTCGTAAAGCCGTTATATTTCAACGGGCGCGGCGGCGTCTTTTTTCAAAGCCAGCCACGTCCAGACTGCCGACAGCAAATCAATCAAACCAAAGAGCAAAAGCGCTTTGGGAGCCGAAACGAGCACGATAAAAGCGGCAAAGTAAAAAATAACCGCGACGCGCGCCGGAATCGTCCAGCGTATAAAATTTGTCAATTCATTTCGCGCCGACTGGATGTAATAAAAGCTCAGGCAGAGCACAAACATTCCGTTTATTCTTATCCAGACTTCGCCGGTCGGCGCGATTCCGAAAAGCCGCAAAAGCAGGTTTGGCGCGAGCAGCAAAAGCAAGCCTAATCCGCACAGGTAAATGCCGAAAACAAATAAGCTTTTTGCCGCTCGACTCATATTTCCAAAACCTAATTTTTATTAAACAGCGAGCTTGTCGCCGTCGTAAATCTGCGTTTGAGTCCGCCGAAAATCCACGACGAAGCACGACTGACGCGCCGGAAAATGCGCAGCTCGCTCAAATCGTCAAACAACGAATAGAAAACCGGAACCGCCAGCAGCGTCAAAAGCAAACACAAAGATTGACCGCCGACGACGAGAACGCCGATGGAGCGGTTCGTGCCCGCGCCCGCGCCGGTCGAAATGACGAGCGGAATCATACCGGCGACCAGCGCAATCGTCGTCATCAGAATCGGACGCAGACGGTCGCGGTTTGCCTGTATAATCGCGTCGTAACGGTTCATTCCTTTCGCCCGTAAGCCGTTCGTGTGGTCAATCTGCAAAATCGCGTTTTTCTTGACCACGCCGAACAGCAGCAGCAAGCCCAAACCCGAAAAGATATTGACGGTCTGACCCGTCGCCAGCAGGCTCAGGATGCCGAACGGAATCG
>DASVWG010000042.1:0-4121 GCA_036389695.1 Pyrinomonadaceae bacterium | reverse complement strand
CTTATGATTGCTATACGGCGGGCGCTGAATATGACCGGGAATATAGACTTTATTCCAAGTCTAAAATTTATTTCTCCGTATATGATAATAACGTTTACGGCGACCGATGGAAGAATCTAGGTTCGTTAACGTTTTTTCTGGGCGCGACGTTATTAATCACGGCGGGCGCCGTCGCGTGGCACAGAACGGAGGAAAGCGCGAACAGGAATCTTTCAATTCTGATTCGAGAGGAATAAATATTTGAAATGAAAATTGGCGACACGGCACCGAATTTTTCTTTAAAAGACGGGCACGGCGACGAGTGGAATCTGTCGGAACAGCGCGGCAAAACGGTCGTTTTGTTGTTTTATCCGGGCGATAATACGCCGGTTTGCACGAAACAGCTTTGCTCGGTGCGCGACAACTGGGAACAATACCGCGCGACGGGCGCGGAAGTCGTCGGCATCTCGACCGATTCGGTCAAATCGCACAGGGATTTCAGCGATAAATACAATCTGACTTTGCGGCTGCTGGCGGACGAAACGGGCGAAGTCAATAAGCTTTACGAGGCGACGTCGTGGCTGCCCGGACGTTCGGCGCGCGCCGTCGTCGTCATCGATAAAACGGGACGCGTCGCTTATCACAAGGTTCAATCGCTGAGCCTTTTTCGCCCGAAAGACGATGAGATTTTAGAGGCGATTAAGCAAGCGGAAAAGAATTAGCCACGAAATTGCACGAAAAGAACACGAAAAAGATTTTAGCCACGAATAACACGAATTAATTTATTTCTTTTATTCGTGTTATTTGTGTTATTCGTGGCTGGTTATCTTACTTCCTTTTCGTGCTTTTTCGTGTTCTTTCGTGGCTAATTCTTTCGCGGCTAATTTCGGGTGTGGTAAAATCATCTAAAAATATCAGGAGTTTCTAAAATGGCTTTATTTTCGGGCGATAAATTTAAATGCACGCGCTGCGGGCGCAAGGACGAGCAGATGGCGTTTGCGCCGTTTCCGAACGAATTGGGCGCGCGCGTTTATAACGAAATCTGTCAAACCTGCTGGAAGGAATGGCTGCAAAAGCAAAATCAGCTTATCAATCACTTCGGGCTGGACGTTTCCAGCCCGGACTCGCACGATTTTCTGTTCGACAATCTGAAGATTTTTCTTTTTAACGAGGGCGTCGAGCTTACTCAAATCGACACTTCGCAGGAAGGCAAAGTTAATTGGTAAGGCAAAAGCGAGCAAGGCAAAAGGCAAAAGGTAAAAGGCAAAATTAATTTGGCGGATTGTTCGATGCGGGCAATCCGCTTTTCTTAAAATAGCCACGTCGTTTACGGCGTGGCTTGGAAATGGAAATTGAACAAAGGGCATTTCAACGTCCTTTTTCTGCGGCTTAAGCCAAAGTTTTCAGGAAGGATGTTGAAACGCCCTTTTGATTGTTCTCAATCTATCTGACCACGCCGTAAACGACGTGGCTATAGTATCTACAAATTAGAATTAGACTTTTCTTTGTTTTAGCGAAACGGTTTATTGCCCGATTGGCGCATTTCGTTGACTGATTGCGACCATTTATTGAAAACATATCCACGCAACTCGCGTATCACTGTTAAATTTATTGTTTATTCTTTCGGTTTTTATTTATTCAAACAATATGAAACACATACGCATTCTTATCGCGTCGGCGGCATTATTATTCGTTTTTTCAGCGGCGGCGCTGGCGCAAACAAACGGGAAAATCAGCGGCAAGGTGACTTACGGCGGCGACAACACGATTCTGCACGACGCGGCGGTGCAGATTGTGCAGCTGAAACGCACGGTGACGACCGACGAAAACGGCAGTTATGAAATCGCGGACGTGCCGCCCGGACGCTATACGCTTCTGGTTCACATCGAAGGCTTTGCCGACGCGACGAAAATCGTCGATTTAAAAGCCGGCGCGAGCGAAACGGCTGATTTCGCTTTGCAGATTTCGTCGGTTCGCGCCGACGTGACGGTGACGGCTTCGGGCACGGAGCAATCGGTTTTCGATTCGTTTCAATCGGTCAACTCGCTCAGCTCGACGCAGATTACCGAACGCGCATCGACCTCGCTCGGCGAAGTTCTGGAAAACGAAACCGGCGTGGCGAAACGCAGCTTCGGCGTCGGCTCGTCGCGTCCCGTGATTCGCGGCTTCGATGGCGACCGCGTTCTGGTTTTGCAGGACGGCGTGCGCGGCGGCTCGCTCGGCTCGCAGTCGGGCGACCACGGCGAATCGGTTGACCCGCTCAGCGCCGAACGCATCGAGGTCGTCAAAGGTCCCGGAACTTTACTTTACGGCAGCAACGCGCTCGGCGGCGTCGTCAACGTCATCGGCAACGACGAAAACGAGGCGCACAAAGGCTTTCGCGGATTTTTTACCGCGCTCGCCGGAACGGCTGACCGTCAGGGCGGCTTGGCGGGCGGGTTGGAATACGGTTTTAAAAACTGGCTTTTTCGCGGAAATTTAAGCGCGCAAAGGTCGGACAATTACGCGACGCCGCTCGGCATCATTCCGAACAGCTCTTCGCGTTCCAACACAGGCTCTTTCGGCGTCGGTTATTACGGCAAGAAAGCGTTTGTCAGCGGAACTTTCAACAGCGACATCCGGCGCTACGGAATTCCTTTCGCGGCGCTTTTTGAAGGCGGCGACGAAGCCGTGCCGAACTCGCTCGGCGGCACGCTGCCGTTTGTCGATGAAGACATCGATATTCGTATGCGCCGCTATAATTTTCGCCTCAACGGCGGTTTCCGCAATCTGAACAATTCGTTTCTGAGCAGCGTCAATTACAATCTCGATTACACGAATTATCGTCACAAGGAAATCGAAACGGCTGACGGCGTTGACGAAATCGGCACGATTTTCGACAACAAAACTTTTTCGTATCGCTCGATGTTTGAGCAGACGAAACGCGGAAAGCTGACGGGACGTTTCGGTTTTGAAGGCTTTAACCGCGATTACCAGGTCAACGGCGCGGAGCAGTTGATTCAGGGCAAAGTCAAACACAATTCGATTGCCTTTTTCGGTCTCGAAGAATTGGATTTCGAGCGCGTCAAATTCCAATTCGGCGGGCGCGTCGAAAGAAATTCTTATCGTCCGGAAAATACTGATTTGCTGGAACGCTCCTTTACGGGCTTTTCCGGCGGTGTCGGCGCGAATTTCCGTCTGTGGAAAGGCGGCGCGTTCGTTGCCAATTACACGCATTCCTTCCGCGCGCCGTCGCTCGAAGAGCTTTACAATAACGGTCCGCACGTCGGCACGATTTCCTTTGAAATCGGCAACGAAAACTTAAGCGCCGAACAATCGAACGGCTTGGATTTTTCCGTTCGTCATCTGTCCGACCGTTTCCGCATCACGGGCGACGTCTATTATTACCGCATCAATAATTTCGTCTTTCAGGCTTTGCAGGACGCGGACGGCGACGGGCAAATCGATATTCTCGAAGGTCTTCCCGTGAGGCGTTACGAGCAGCGCGACAGCCGCTATATGGGCGCGGAAATCAGCGCGGACGTGACGATTAACAAATATTTAATCTTTCTGGCGAGCGGCGATATGGTCAAAGCCGAATTGACGGACGGCACGCCGCTGCCGCGAATTCCGCCGATGCGCGGGCGGCTCGGTCTGGACATTCGCTACAAAGGCGCGAGCATTCGCCCCGAAGGCGTTTTTGTCGGCAAGCGCGGGCAGGGCGACATTTTCCCGCTCGAAACGCCGACCGGCGGATATTCGCTCTTTAACGTCGCCGGTTCATACACCATCGGCAGGCAGCACGCCGCGCATATTTTCAGCTTTAACGCTTACAATCTGACGAACAGGCTGTATCGCAATCACCTTTCGTTTATCAAAGACCTCGCGCCGGAAATCGGGCGCGGCGTTCGGTTTAGCTATACAGTCAGATTTTTCTAAAAAATGGATAGACGAAAAATGAAAGGCGAGATTGATAATCAATCTCGCCTTTTTATAATTTCGGCAAATTAAATGAATTATGATGTCCAGTATCACTTAGAAAGTCTCATATACTTTTGTATTTCTGACCAAGAATATAGGATAGGAAGAAAATTTAGCTATAATGGTGCACGGAATGAAACTTCAACTTCTATATTTAAGGTATATTTAATGAGCGGGAAAAA
>DASVWG010000041.1:0-15136 GCA_036389695.1 Pyrinomonadaceae bacterium | reverse complement strand
TCGCGGGCGACGAGCGCGAGCAGAACGAGATAAAAATGTTTATCGGCAACACGCTCTATTACGCCAGAGATTTCGCGGGCGCGAAAAATTATTACGAGCAGGCGAAAACGGGTTTTGAACGGCTTAACGACAAGCCGAATTTAGCCCAGACGCTAAACAATCTCGGCGTTATTTCCTTCAATCGCGACGAAATTCAAGCGGCAATCGCGCTGTGCGAAAACGCGCTGATGATAAACACGGAAAATCCGAACGATTTGAATCGCGCGCGGAACCTGATAAATCTGATGTATTTTCAGGAAGCGGGCGGCAACGAGATGTATGCGATTTTCTACGGCAAATGGGCGATAAACACGATTCACGCCATCAAATTCGAGCATCTGCAAAGCCTCGAAAAAGACGTTCAGGATACTTTTCAGGATTCGTTTACCGACGCCTTTCGCAAGCTGGCTAATCTTTTAATCAAAGAAGGCAGAATCTCCGAAGCCGAACAGGTGATGCGCTTTATCAAGGAAAAAGAATACCAGGATTATATGCGCGGGCGTGTCCAGCTGGGCGAAATCGATTATTCGAAAGGCGAAGAGGAAATTCTCAAACAGATAAAAACCAGAATCGAAAAAAAAACGACAAATTTGCCTACTGAGTCAACAAAAAACGAAAAATCAAACGTCACGCTTTCGCCGACGAAACAGTTGATTAAAAATCTGGTGGCGCAAAACGTCGATGTCTCCGAGATTGTTTTCGTGACCACTCTGGTCGCCAAAGATGCGGTCAATATAATTTTGACGACCGACGACAGGCAGAAAGTTTTCACGCAAAATATCCCGAAAGAAAATTTAAGCAAACTGGTTTTCGAATTTCGCAGCGCGGTCACGGACGTCAACAAAAATCCGAAAATCGCCGGAAAAAAGCTTTATGATTTGCTGGTCAAGCCGCTGGAAGCCGACCTCGCCGAAGCGAAAGCGACCAAAATCGTCTGGTCGCTCGACGGCGTTTTGCGCTACGTTTCGATTCCGGCTTTATACGACGGCAAAAACTATCTGGTCAACAAATTCGCCAGCGTCCAGATTACTTTCGCCAGCGACGAAAAAGTGCTTTTCCCGAAGGTTTTGAACCCGACGGCAATCGGCTTGGCTTCGTCGAAGCCGTTTGAAAATCTGTCGAGCCTGCCCGCGGCGAAAAACGAGCTGGACTGCATTTTTGAAGACGGCAGAAAGCTCATCATCAATTCGACCTGCGCGAAAGGCTTAATCAAGGGAAAAAAGCTCGCCGACGAGGAATTTACGCAGGAGACGTTTGAAGCGGCGCTGCAAAACTATCAATTGATTCATTTTACGAGCCATTTCGTGATGCAGGCGGGCGATAATTCAAAATCTTTTTTGCTTCTGGGCGGCGGCAAAAACAGAAAATACACGATGCAGGAATTTGCCAACCAGCAGCTCGATAATGTCGAGATAATGATTATGTCCGCCTGCGACACCGCCAATTTCAGCCGCGACGGAGCCGAATTTGAAAGCTTCGCGGCGATGGCGCAAAAACAGGGCGCGAAAGCCATCTTAGGCACGCTCTGGTCGGTCGCCGATATTTCGACCTCGAAATTTATGCGCGAATTTTACTGGTTTTATCAAATCAAAAAAACCGATAAAGCCGAAGCCATCCGTAAAGCTCAAATCACGGTCGCCAGCGACAAAAATTTCTCTCACCCGTTCTTCTGGGCGCCGTTCGTCCTGTTCGGCAACTGGAAATAATTTACAACCAAACCAAATCCCGCCAATAATTTACAAAATTTAAAATTAAATCAAACGACGATAAAAAGTTGTAGGGGCACGCCCGTGTGCCTGCCCAATGAGCGCTGGTAGCGCGAACAAGCATTTGAAATAAATTCAATGTTGAATTTATTCTAAACATTTATTCGCTACGCTCATTGGGCAGGCACGCGGGCGTGCCCCTACATTTGTTCGCCGTCATTTGATTTTAAATTTGAGATTTGAAATATCAACAAAGCGGCAATTTATTTATAATGTTCTCCAGCAATGAATAATCCCTATTTCATCATCGAGCCGAAAGGCGAAAAAGCGCCGGTAATTTTAAGCGTTCCGCATTCGGGCACGGATTTTCCCGTCGAATTAAAATCGCGTTATCACGCCGCGGTGACGGCGCGCGTTGACGATACCGACTGGTATGTTCACGATTTGTATAATTTCGCGCCCGCTTTGGGCATCGCCGTCATTCACGCGCGGTATAGCCGCTGGGTGATTGATTTAAACCGCGACCCGCAAAGCGTTCCGTTGTATACGGACGGCAGAATCATCACCGGCTTGACGCCCGCGACCGATTTTCTCGGCAATGAAATTTACGTCGATAAAAAATTTATTCCCGACGACGCGGAAACCGGGAGACGTCTGGAGCAATATTATCGACCGTATTATCAAAAAATCGAAAGCCTTCTGCAAGACAGAATCCGGCAATTCGGACAGGTTTTATTGTGGGACGCGCATTCGATTCGCCGCTTCGTGCCGACGATTAGAAAAGAGGCTTTTCCCGATTTGATTCTGGGCGACAACGACGAGCAGTCAGCCGCGCGAGAGATTATCGACAACGCGCTCGAAGGCTTGCGCGCGGGGAAATACGAGGTCAACCACAACACGCCGTTTAAAGGCGGGCATATCACGAGACATTTCGGAAAACCGTCGGCGCGCGTTCACGCCCTGCAGCTCGAAATGTGCAAAACTCATTATATGAATGACGACGAGCTGACGTTCAGCGAAAGCCGCGCGCGGGAAATGCGAAAGCTTCTGCGTCCCGTTTTTGAAAAATTAATCGCTCATTTAACGAAATGAAATCTTATCGCTTCAAAGCATTGCTGCAAAACGAGGGCTGGCTGGAAAACGCGACAATTTCGCTCGACGAAACCGGCAAAATCATTTCCGTTTCGCAAGCGGAAAATCCCGCATCGGTTTACATCGACGGCTGCGCTTTGCCCGGTTTTCAGAACGCGCATTCGCACGCTTTTCAATACGCGATGGCTGGCTTGGCGGAACGACGTTCCGCCGCGCAGACGGCTGACGATTTCTGGTCGTGGCGCGAAGCGATGTATCAGCTCGCTTTAAATCTCAACCCCGAACAAATGAAATCAATCGCCGCGATGCTTTACAGCGAGCTTTTGCGCAACGGTTTTACCAGCGTGGCGGAATTTCATTACGTTCATCACGACCCGCTCGGCGTGCCTTACGATAATCCAGCCGAGATGGGCGCGGCTCTCGTCGAAGCCGCGCGGGAAGCCGGAATAAAAATTACTTTAATCCCGATTTTCTACCAGAAAGGCGGTTTCGGAATTCCCGCCAACGAACGACAGAAAAGATTTATTTCTGCAAGCTTTGACGATTATCTAAAGCTTTTCGAAGCGTCCGAAAAAATTTGCAAACGATACGAAGGCGCAAATGTCGCGGTCGGCATTCATTCGATGCGCGGCGTCGACCATCAGGATATTTTAAGAACCGCCGGAGAAGCGCCGCAAAACGTTCCGTTTCACATACACGTTTCCGAGCAGTTGAAAGAAGTCGAAGACGCGCTCGCGTTTCTCGGTCAACGTCCGGTCGAATGGCTGCTCGACAACATCGAATTAAACGAAAGATTTCACCTGGTTCACGCCACGCATTTAACCGGAAACGAAACCGAACGGCTGGCAAAAACCCGCGCCGGCGTGGTTTTGTGCCCGAGCACGGAAGGGAATCTGGGCGACGGGATTTTCCCTTTGCGCTCGTTTCAATCTTTCGGCGGGCAATGGAGCATCGGCACGGACAGCCACGTCGGTTTAAACCCGCTGGAAGAATTGCGCATCTTGGATTACGGTCAGCGTCTCGTCACGCACCGGCGCGACACTTTTACCGGCGAAAACGGCGAAGACAGCGGCTTATACGCGATTACCAAAGCGACCGTCGGCGGACGCCTCGCGATGAACAATTTCCAGTCCGAATTTTTCGCCGTCGGCGCTTCGTTCGACGCCTGTATCATTAACGCGGACGAGCCTTTGCTGGCAAACGTAAAAACGGAAAATTTAGCTTCTTCGATACTTTATTCGACCGACGCTTCGCAAATTTACGGCACTTTCGTTGCCGGAAAACTGATTCAAAAAGACGAGAGATATCAACGGATAAAAGAAGCTTTTATCGATTGCGTCAAGAAATTTCGGTGACGTTTACTGTCCTAATTTGTCTTGCTGATAACCACGTCGTTTACGGCGTGGTTATCGAGATTGATATAATGAACAGGGCGTTTCAACGTCCTTGTCTTGCGGCTTAAGCCAAAGAAAAGGACGTTGAAACGCCCTGTTTTTTGTTCGTTCTTTCAAACCACGCCGTAAACGACGTGGTTATCTTAGGAAATTCGCTTACTTTAAAATCATAGTTATTTCTTCTTCCGGAAATCCGCGCGAATAATATTTTTTAATTTCGATTTTTCCGACCCCGGAAATCGAATCGAGCAGGCTTTCGACGTTGCCGGTAAAAAATTTATCAGCCGCGTTTCTTCCGGCAAATTCGGCGAAAATCTGCGTGTAGGCGTCATCCTTGCGCCGGAGATTTAAAACCGTCATTTCCGTCAGCCGCGAGTCGGACGCTTCAATTTTCGTCGGGTTTTCAGCCGTGGCTATTTCGCGCAGAAAGTCAGACGAGTTCGTCAAAATCAAATCATCGCCGCGCGCCGCGTAGCTTATTTCCCAGCCGAGCATCGGCAGTTTCAGCTCGCGCCACGTGATGTCGTTTTCGCTTTTTGTTTCCCATTTTAGATGCGCGTTCGGCGCGGCAATCAAAACCCGCGCGCCGACGTGTTTTTCTATCGCCGATTCAAACGCGACTCGTTTGAAATTATCGGGCGCAGCGAGATTGAAAATCGCGGCGCGGCGAAACTCGACGAAAAGCGGCGCGGGAAGAAGCTTCGGCTCGGTGAAAGTCAAAACCGTCTGCGGTTTGCCGGATTGCAGAAATTTTGAGAAATCTTCAATCGTCGCGCTCGTCCCGGCGGTTTCTTCTTCGTCCGCCTCGTCAATCGTCTCGTCGAAATCTTCATTTAAACTGCGGTAATCGACGCCGCGCGAATAATCGTGATTATCGTAAGACGGATAATAATCGTCGACGCTTTCGTCGCCGGTCGACTCCGCCCGCCGCTCGAAAATCGTCTGGCGAAGCGCCGCGTCGAGCGTTTGATTATTCGCCGCCTGAAAGCGATAAAACGCGGCGTTTTCGGGCAAATGTGAAAGGCTTTCGACGGATTTAATCGTCGCCGGATTTAACGGCTGATTGAGCAGAAACTTTCGGCGCTCGACTAATGTTCCTTCTTCCATCGAAAAATCGAAAATTCCCGCGCGGATGTTTTCCAGACTTTTGACGTCCGACATCAGCCAGTAACGCTTAAAATAATAATCCTTGTTCAAAGCCGCCTGGTTAACCCAGACGGTCGCCGTCTGCGCCGCGCTTTTCTCGGTCAAAGCCTTAAACGAAGGCTCGTCAATCAAACGGTTTTTCGATGCTTTGCCGTTGATGTTGTTCAGCGTCAGCGCCAGCAGCTTTTCGCTCGTCGCCAGAATAAAACGTCCTTTGACATTGGTAAAAATCAATTCCTGCTTCTGTCGCCCGCGGTCGGCTTCGACGCTTTTTCGATAAATGATTGTTCCGTCGCCGAGCGTTTCTTCTTCAAAATTCGCTTGATTTTGCGCGAATCCTGATGCCGCGAAAATCTCATCTGAAACCGGCGCGATAAAAACAAATTCAATCTTGCCGATGTCATACAGCGCAATCGCGGCTTTATTCTGCGCCAGCCCCGAAACCGTTTCCAAATCAACCGGAAACCCGCAAGCGGCGCTGAATTCTTCCCAGCGGCTCGCCAGCTTCAAGCCGAGATGACGGACTTTGAAGTCGTTGAAATTATCGCTCGCCAGATATTTTTCCTTAAATTTCGATTCGTTCCAAAGCCGCAGAAGCGCGGGCAAATCCGAAATCTGAACGTAAACCAGAGCCTCGCGCGGAAAGTCTCCGGCGGGCGCAAACGCGCTCGTTTTAATCTGCGAAACCGTGATAAAAGCCGCGAGCGAAACGAGCAAAACGGCGATAAAAATTTTCAATTTCATAATTTTATAATCTATTTCCGCGAGAGAATGAAACCGCAGATTCACGCAGATAAACGCGGATAAGAAGAAGAAATTAACCGAGGATAAAGGGGATTGACAGGGATAAAAAGAAATTAATGAAAATCCCTGTTCATCCCCTTTATCCTCGGTTAATTAATCTGCGTTTATCTGTGTTCATCTGCGGTTTCATTTCCTCGTGTTTTCCAAATCCAACATTAAATCCGTCGCGCGGCGATTTTTCTCGTCAGAAAGATTTTGCAGATGCCGGATTCGTTCCTCGCTCGCCGCCGGTTTTGCTTTTTCAAATTCGATTGCTCTCAGGTAATCGCCAATTTTTTCCGCCGCTTCCGAAAGCGTCTGAAGCATCTCGTCCGACTTCGGCGCTTTGTCGGTTTCGGCAAATTTCAGCGCGGCAAAAGATTTGTTCGACAAAGCGTAAAGCCTGATAAGCTGCCCGCAGGCAGCAGTTTCCGCGTCTTTATCGGCAATCAGAGAATTTATAAAAAACTCCGTCGCCGCTTCGTTCTGACCGTTTCGCGCCGCGAAAAATCCTTTGTAAAATTGCGCGGACGCATCGAAAATCGCGTCGGGAAATTCCACGCCTTCGCCGGTTTCACTCAGAATCGTTCGCGCCTGCCAGCGTGACGCGCGCGGTGAGTTTCGGTCGTTGATAATCTCGTTCAAAATATTTGCGGCTTCCTGTTTCTCGCCTTTCGCGATGAGAAGTTTGGCAATCTCGATGCGGTTCGCGGAATCGAGCGGATTCATTTCGAGCAGCTGGCGGCGAAAAGCGATTGCCGCGTCCGTCTGCCGAAATTCGGCGGCGATTTCGGCGGCGAGAATTATCGAGCTTAGACGGTTTAAATCGATTGTTTCTTCGCTCGCCAGCTTCGCCGCGTCCGCGCTGCGCGTCTTCACAACATCGAGCGCCGCGACTTCCGCCAGAGCCGTTTCCTTTTTCTCCAAATCGCCCGCGTCAATCATCATCTGCAACAGGCGGACGGCTTTTTCCGTCTCGCCTTTTTGAAAAAATATCCGGGCGAGACCGTTGAAATTTACCGCGTCGAATTTTTCGAGCGCGAGATTGCGGGCGTAAAACGCTTCGGAAATCTGCGCCGCTTCCGCTTCGCGTTTTTCTTCGCGCAAAGCTCGCCAAACGTCGTTAAAGCGCTCGACGCTCGGCGGTTTGATTTCCGTCACGGCGTCGCTGACCGTGATGCCGACGAAACGTTCGACTTCCGCCGCGTCGAATTTTCCTTCGCGGATTTCAATCTGGATTTTCGCCAGACGCAGCCAGCGCGGGCGCGCGTAACGACGATTCAGGCTTTTCTCGATTTCGGCGATTAATTGTTTGGCGCGAGCGTTTTCGCGCTGTGCCGCGAGAAACGCGAGATAATTTTTCTGCCATTCAAAACGCTCGCTGTCGGGCTTTTCCAGTTGATAATCGTTTTCCTGCTCGTAGACCGATTCGGCGTCCGTCCAGACTCTCTGGAGCAGGGAAGTAAACTCAGAATCGTAATCGTAATTCGTTAAGCCGTCGCTGCGGGCGATTAACAATTCATAAAATTCGCCCTGTTGGTTTTTGCCAATCAAAGATTCATTGACGAGCATTTCGGCAAGCGACGTATCGGTCGGACGCTCTTTCAGAATCCGCCGGAAATACGCCGCTTTTTCCGTTTCGTCAGCGAAAGACGCGGCAATCAGGCGAATCAGATTTTGAAAATCCTCGGATTTATCGGCGTCGGAGTCGCGCAAAAATTCGACGATAAACGGCGGCAGATTTTCCCGCGCCGCATCGCTCAAACCGTATTTCTGCAAAGCGCGAAAATGCGCCAGAACGCCGCCGATTTGTTCGCCGTCCAGAGCCTTTTCCCAACACTGCCGCGCCCAATCTTTTTTGCCCGCCGCGTAATAAGCCGCGCCCAATTTTGACCAGTTCGTGACGGTTTCTTCGATTTCGACGGAGAGACGAAAATGCTCAATCGCTTTTTCCCATTGATTTCTTTCCAGATAAAAGTCGCCGAGCTTTGCCTGTTCGTCGGCGCTGTGCGGGAAATTTTCAATCAGCGCGGGCAGATATTTTCCGCTTTCCGCGTCTTTTCGTCCGGTCGATTTTGTCTTTTCGTCGAGCCATTCGCCGTATTCGCGCGTCAGCCGAAACCAATCGTCGTTTATCAAAAACTGTCTTTTGTCGGGCTTTTGCGCGATGAGATTGCCGATTAAATCAAACTGCAGGGCGTCGCAAAAATAACATTCCGCGTTTTCGTCAAATTCTTTCAGCGCCAGCGAAGTCTCGGCGTGACGCGAAATTTTCCACGCCTGCGGAAGATTCGCGTTTTCGATTGCCGCGTGCGCCAAATCGCGCTCGCCTTTGCCGAGCAGAAAATTGACGAGCTGAAGCTGAAAGGCGGAAGATTTCGCGGTCAGAGATTTTAATTCGTCGCGGCTGTCGGCATAAAGAATTTCCAGATAACGCGTCACATTTGCGTCGCTTGCCGCGCCGATTTTTTCGGGCTTCCGGTAAATTTCGCGCAAAGCTTCCAGCTCTTTTTCACGATTGCCCGCCAGCCGCGCCGTTTCGGCTTTCAGCGCCGGATTGTCGCTGCCGTATTTTTCCAGCGCGTCGAAAGCTTTTTGATACGCGCCGCGCTCGTTGTAAAAGCCGAGCAAATTTTGCAAATGAACCGGCTTGTCAAACGTCAATTCATCCGATTTTCTAATTAAAATGGTTTCTTCCAAATCGCCGAAGCCCGCGCGATGGCTCAAATCCTGAACCAGCCGGACGGTTTGGTGCCGGTCTGAGCGAAGCGAAACGTTTTCAATCCGGCGTTTTAAATCTTCGTGCAAAGCGGCGAGTTCCGCGTCGGTCGCGACGGATTTGGCGATGCCGCCGACCGCTTCGGTCAACGCGCCGTCAACTTCTGAAAGCCGCTTTCGCGCTTCGCTCGCTTCGTTTGAATTGTCCGCGTCGGCAACCGCAAGTAATTTTTCGCGCAGCTGCCAGAGTCTTTCGTTGATTCGGTCGAGCGGTTCTTCCTCGCGTACGGATTGGACGTAACCCGAAATATTCGCCGCTTTAAGCTCGCCGCCGAGAGGATTTTCCAGAAGCTTTTCAAACGCCTGTCGATAAAGCGCACGCGCCGTTTCTTTTTCGGTGTTTTGCAGCTTTTGCGCTTCGGCAAATTGGTTGACGGGCGCGTTCTTTTTTTCTGCCTCGACAGGCAGTTTCGCTTTTTCCGCTTCGATTTCCCTGAAGCGTCCGGCTTTTCGCAAAACCTCGATTTTCTTTCTGACGTATTGCGCCTCGTCGTTGGTCAGTTCCAGAACCGTATCGAGATTTTTGAACGCTTCGTCAAAATTGTTTCTTGCCGTTTCGACGTCGGCGAGCGCCAGATAAAGCTCGACCATTTCCGGCTGATTGTCGATTGCCGCGCGATAATTTTTCGCCGCGTTTTCCCAATCTTTGTGCGCCGCGTAAATTCGCGCCAGCACAAGGTTCCAGCGATAATTTTTAAAGGCTTCGGCGCTGGTTTTCAGGTAATAATTCAGCAGCGTTTCCGCGCCGCCGTAGCGCTGAACGTAGGCGACGGCGTTTTCCGTCAGTTCCTCATTTTCCGGCTCGCGGTTGATGATTTCGATGTGCTGCTCAATCGCCGCCGGATAATCTTTCAAACGCGTAAAAGCATCAATCATCTGCGTGCGAAGCTCAGCGATTTGCGTGTCAAGAGAAAGCGGGTCGGATTCGCTTTGTTTCAACGCGCCGACGGTTTCGCCGAAAATTTTTCGCAAAGCTTCGGGCTTGTTCCGGCGCACGTAGATGCCCGCCAATTCCTGTAAAATATTCGTGTCCGATTTGTTTTCGTTGTGGAGTCTGAGCAAAATCTGCCCGGCGGAATCGAGCCGGTCGCTTTGCACCAGGCGTCTGGAAAGCTTCTGCGCCAGCCGCGCGCGATAGACGCCGCGACTGCGCGCCACAGAGTTTTGCAAAAGCCCGATTGATTCGTTTTCAAATCCCAGACGCCAGTAAAAATCGGACGTTTCGGTCAAAACGCCGAAGTTTGTCGGAAACTTTCGGGCGAGCTGCGTCAAAACTGCTTTCGCCGCGTCGCGCTCGCCCGTTTCTTCAAAATTTTCCGCCAGCTCCAGGTGATAACTGATTTTCCGGCGCGGGCTGTCGCTGATTTCGGCGAGCCGTTTTAAGACGAATCGCTCGCCCGATTTGATTTCTGCGTTAGCGTAAAAATCTTTCGCTTCTTCCAGAAATTCCGCGTCGCGGCTTTGCGCAATCGCTCGGTTCAGAACGCTTTCGGCTTTCGCGCTTTGTCCGGTTTGAAAGAGAAATTCCGCGTAGCCCAAAGCCGGAAAAGAAGCGTCCTTAAGTTTCGCGCTTTCATTTAGAAACGCGGCTTCGACAACCTTTTCCAAGCCGATTTTAGCCGTGTTTTTTTCGTCCGCTTCGCGGTCGAAAAGAGTCTCCAAACGTTTTTTCGCTTTGTCTTTCTGCGTCGCGTCTTCCGTTTCCTCGCGCGTGCCGAGCGCTTTGACGTATTCGCCGACGGCTTCCTGCGGTTTGTGCAGAGATTCCAGAATCGCGCCCGCTTCAAAAGCGTAGAGCGTCTGGTCGGCAAATTTTTCGCGCAGGGTTTTTATCGTTCGCAGCGCGTCGTCGTATTGAAAATAATCCCAGTAGACGGTTGCCGTATCGAGATAAATTTCGCGATTGCCGCGCGCGGTCAGAATCAATTTTTCCCATTCTTCGCGCGCTTTCGCGTAATCGCCAAGCTCGGCGAAAATCTCGCCGCTCGTCGTTCGATAGTCGGCGAAAGCGGACGAAAAATCCGCCTGCGATTTGGCGACGCCTGAAGCTTCCGTCAAAAACGCGCGATTTTTCTGTCCCAATGAACGCGTAAAATTGACGAGACGCGCGGAAAATTCCGGCGTGTTCGGATAAATTTCATTCAGTTTTCGATAAGCCGCAATCGCGTTTTCATAATTTGAAAGCCTGACGGAAGCGTCGGCGCGAAAAAGCTCGTAAATCGTGCTCTCGCCGCTCGCTTTTTGCAGGTAATTTCGCAGCTCGCCTTTCGCCGCCAAATCGTCCAGATAAGCTTCGCGGATTTCTTTAGATTCAAAATAATATTCGGCGGAAAGTTTGCGCCAATCGTCCGTCATCCGGTTCGTTTTATAAAAATGCAGCAAGCCTTTGACGAAAGCGATGTTGTGCGGAAAACGCGCGCGCGCCGTTTGATAAAGCTTCAGATAAAGCTGTTTTTCAAATTCGCTCGCGGAAGAAACGTTTCCGTTAATAAACTACGCGAGAAACTGCTCGATTTCCGCGTCGTTTAATTTTCCGGCTAAATCTTCGGCGAGCGCGGCGAAATCGTCGCTGCGCTTCTGGCGCAGAAACCAGCGCGCGAGCTTGTCCTGCCAGCCGCGCGTCTGAAAACGCGCCAGCGCCGCTTGATAAACTTTCGTCTGTTCTTCGGTCAGAGAGTTTTTTTCGAGCCACGCCAGGCGCTGTTCATAAAGCCATTCTTCGTCCGGATGTTTCGCGATTTCCGCCGAATAAACCTCAAGAATTTCCGGCGTTTTCTTTTCTTTGGCGAGCGAGGCGACCAATCTTTCCAGCATTTCCGCGTAAGTAATCTCGCCGGTTTCGCGCGTCAGATAATCGCGAAAAACGCTTTTTTGCTCGTAATAATAGTCGGGCGTCGGCGTTGCCTGCGCTTTCGGAATATCGATGCCGTCATTTCGTCTGAAGTCGATTGCGGAAGTCTGCGCGTAAGTCGTTTCAGAGGCGAGCGTTTGTTTTTGTTTGCCGAGATAATCCAACGCTTTTTGATAAACCGCGCGCTCTTTTTCCGGCTGATTGGTCGCCGCCAGCGCGTCGGCTAATTTCAAAGCGACGGCGGGAAAATCCGTCGAATCCGCGTATCTTTCGGCAAACTCGCTCAAAGTTTTTTCGGCAATTTCCGTTTCCTTGGTCGCCGTGTAAAGCCGCACGATGTCGAGATACATCTGCGCCAGCTCCGGCGAGGTCGGAAATTCTTTTTTGTATTCCTCGAAAATGCGATAGGCGGCGGCGCGATTAAAATATTTCGTCACTTCGCGTTCCTGCGTTTGAAGCCGGCTTTGCGGCTGCGAGTCGGAGAAAATCAGAGAGAGAATTCCGGTCGCGATTCCCGGATTCGTGTCGGCTCGCGCGACGTCCTCGTAAAATCGCAAATCGCCTTTCGTCAGCGGCAGTTTTTGATTTTCCGCGTCGGAAAACATCTCGAAAAGCTGGTATAAAATCTGCGCGCGAAAATTTGGATTTGCCTGAAAATCTTCGCGCACGAAAAGCGTGTAGAGAAAACGCGAAGCCGTTTCGCCTTCGTTTTCCTGCAACAAAAGCCGCGTCGCCGTGACCATTTCTTCGGTCGTCCAATTCGTTTTCGCCTTTTCGAGCTTTAAAATTATCGGTTTGATTTCATCGTTTCCGCCTTCATAATCGTGCTGTTGATAAAGAGCCAATCGAATACCCGTGTCGAAATCGGCTGGCGCGGCGCGAAACTTCGCTTTCAGCTCCGCGCCGTATGCGCGAAGGCGGTCACGCCGGCTCAAAAACTCGTAATATTTTTCCGCTTCATCCGGCGACCAGAACGGATTAAACGCCGCGTGATAAATTTTTTCGGCTTCGCGCGCTTGATTTGTTTCGAGCAAAATCTCGATTTCTTTTTCGAGCAAAACGCTTTCTTCGTCGGGAAACTGCGCCCGCGCCGCCCGCAAAAATTTCAAAGCTTCGGCGTAATTTTTTTCTTCCGCCAGCTTTTTCACGAGCCTTTGAAAAATGTCGAAAACGTCCGGATTTTCCTGTGCCACTTCGGCGTAAAATTCCGGTTTCAGATATTCCTGCAAATCGTGCATCCGCGCCAAATCAATCAATCTTTCAAAAACCGCCGCGCGATTTTTCGCGCCGGTCGTCGCCAGAATTTTCCGCAGCACGAGCGCTTCTTTTTCAAACCGCGCGCGCCGGTGATAAAACGCCGCCAAATCTTCGAGCCGCGCCGCCTCCTGTTCAGCCAGCCAATTAAAATTCGCTTCCGCTTCGTCAAATTTTCCGAGCTTTTCGTTCAGCTCCGCGAGCTTCAATAAAATCTCCGCATTGCCGGAAAATTTTTCGGCAAGCCGCGCCAGATTTTCTCTCGCTTCGGCGGTCGGCAAAGGCACAATCGCTTCCGCGCCGAAAAATTCCTGCCGCGTGTAAAGCGCCTTTTCGATTTCGTCCTTCAAATCATCGGCGGAAACTTTCTGCGAAAAAGGCAGAAACCCGCGCGTCAGCAAGGGTGTTTTTTCCGAACTCAAAAATAAAGAAATTAAAAACAAAAAAACAAAACCGCAGATACACGCCGATAAACGCGGATAAAGAAAAACGATGAACGATGAACGATGAACGATGGATTGCACTTTCCGCGTTCCGCGTTCCGCGTTCCGCATTTCTTTCTGTCTTCGTGTCTTTGCGGTGAAATTTCTTCGTTTCATTTTCCAATCACCTCAATCTGCAATTCTTCCGTCGTATGATTGTGCGCGAAATCTTCCGCCGTGACGGTCAGCGTATATTTTCCCGAAGCCAAATTTTCGGGGATTTCGAGCGCGCCGACGTTCGATTTTTCCTTGCCCGACCACGCGAGCCGGACGGGTTTTGCGCCGTAAATCCGGGCGTTTAAGCGATTCGTGTCGCTGTCCGCCGCGACTTTTAAATTGATTGTTTCGCCCGCGCGAAAGGAGCGTTCGGCGAGATTGATTTTCACTTTCGGCGCGCGGCTGTCCACGACGAAAGTTTTTTCTTCCTGGTAGCCGTTGCCGTTTTTATCGGTTAAAAGCAGACGGCATTTATACGTGCCGTCAGCCATCCACGCGGGCGCTAAGAATCTGGTTTCCCAGACTTTTTCCGATTCCAGAAATTTCAAAGGTAAAGTCTCGCCGAAAGGCAAAACGGCGAAAACTTCCTTGATTGATTCGTCGGTTTTGACGCGAATGACGGGGTCGCCCGGCTGAATCAGGCGCGGGCGGAGCAATGCGCGCGGCGCGGCTAAAAATGCGGTGTAAGGCGTGACGAATTTGTATTTTTCCGAAAGGCGTATGATTTCCGCAATGTAATCTTCGCGCTCGCCTTCGCGGTTCATAAACTGCAAAAGCGCGCCCACTTTCGCGCGCGCCCAGACGCGCGGCAGATGAGCGTGCGTCTCGTCAAATTCCGGCAAATTTATCTCGCGCGAAAGATTTATCTCTTGCGCGCCGTAAGCGCCGGAAAAATTAAAGACCTGCGCCCGCGCTTTTTTATAGCGCCCGACAAAAGCCGCGCTTGAGCCGAAAAACGAAGTTTCGCCGGTCGAATAAACGTCGTAAAAATTCGCTTCCTGCGCCAGCTTCAAATCCGAAATGTCGGACGTTCCGATTTTGTCGAGAAAAATTTTCAAACGCAGCGCGATGTCTTCGGTTTCGCGCGCCTGCTCGAAATAGCCGCGAGTTTTTTCGGTTAGATTTTTGAGCAGATTAACGCCCGCGTCCGCGCCGAGCGCAAAGGCGAAAAGTTTGGCGTTTCGATTCTCGAAAACTTTTTCGATTTCCGTTGTCGAGGTCGTTTCCAGCGTCGGGTTAGCATCGGAAACGAGAACGATTTGACGCTCGCCCGCCGAGAATTTTTCCGACTGCTGGAGCGCGGCTTGCAAGCCTTTTTTCAGATTCGTTCCGCCGCCGAGCGTGTAATCTTTGATAAACGCGAGCGCGTCTTCGATTTTTTCCGTCGTCGCTTTGACCGGCGCGGCGGCGTATGCGTCGGCTGCGTCGTTAAACAAAATCAAATTAAATTCGTCATCGGGCGTGAGATTATGCAGAAAAAAATCTATCGCTTCGACGGCTCGCGCCAGCTTGTCGCCATACATCGAAAGCGACGTGTCGAGCAAAAGAACGACGCGTTTCGGCTGCCGCGCAGCGTTTGGATTCGACGCAAAAACGGCTTGCGCCTGAAAAAAT
>DASVWG010000040.1:0-11600 GCA_036389695.1 Pyrinomonadaceae bacterium | reverse complement strand
TACGATTTGGCAAGCTCGATTTGGATTTCGTCAAAAAGAATCGGCTTGGCTTTTTTGCTGGCTTCGGCGGTCGCGATGCCGCTCGGCGTTTTGATGGGCGCGTTCGAGCCGGTCAATCGTTTTTTCGAGCCGATAGTCGCGCCGCTTCGTTATATGCCGATTTCCGCGTTTATTCCGCTTTTGATTTGGTATTTCGGCATTTACGAATCGCAGAAAATCGCGTTTCTGTTTCTCGGCGTGTTCGTCTATCTTTTGCCGGTCGTCGTTTTTGCGATTCGCGCCGTGCCGGAAGAATTGGTGCAGACGGCTTTGACGCTCGGCGCGAGCAAATTTCAGGTGATAACAACCGTTTTAGTACCCGCCGCGCTGCCCGATATTTTCGATTCGTTTCGCGTGATGAACGCGATTTTGTGGACGTATGTCATTTTAGCCGAAGCCGTTAATCCCGAACACGGGCTTGGCTACATGGTCGAGCTGGCGCGCACGCACCAGAAAGTTTCGTGGTCGTTTGCCGGTCTGATAGTCATCGGCGGCATCGGTTTAATAACCGATTTTCTGATTCGCGCGATTTCCAATCTGCTGTTTCGCTGGCGCGAAAAAACTTTTTAATAAGTTCAAAGTTCAAGGTTTAAAGCTCAAAGTTATTTTTTCTCTGATTTTAAGCTTTAAACCCTGAACTTTGAACTTTGAACTTTTTATGGAAGAACAAATTGCAACGGCTTCAAATCAGACTGAAACGATTTCAAATCAAGCCGCGTCGCCGACGTTAAAACTGAGCGTCAAAAATCTTCATGTCACCTACATCGGGCGCGACGGCGAAAAAACCGAAGCCGTGCGAGACGTCTCTTTCGACGTTGCCGATAAACCGGATTACGGCGAGATTATCGTTTTTCTCGGACCTTCAGGCTGCGGAAAATCGACGATTTTAAAATCAATCGCCGGTTTGATTCCGCCGACGAAAGGCGAGATTACGGTCGACGGAAAACCCGTCACCGAAGTCGGGCGCGACCGCGGGATGGTTTTTCAGGCTTACACCAGTTTTGCGTGGCTGTCGGTCAGAAAAAACGTCGAATACGGTCTGAAACTGCAGGGCGTCGATAAGGAAAAACGCCGCGAGCTTTCCACCAAGATTCTCAAGGAAGTCGGTCTGGCGGATTTTGCCGAGCGTTATCCGAAAGACCTTTCCGGCGGGATGAAACAGCGCGTGGCGATTGCGCGCACGCTCGTAAACAACCCGCGCATCGTTTTGATGGACGAGCCTTTCGGCGCGCTCGACCCGCAGACGCGCTGGGGCATGCAGAGTCTTCTGCTGGATATTTCCAAGGCGGAAAACAACACGATTATTTTCGTCACACACGACGTTTCCGAAGCGGTTTATCTCGCCGATACGTGTTATGTTTTGTCGAAGCGCCCGGCGCAGATTCTGAATCGCGTCGATGTGCCGCATTTTCCCGTGAAAGATATTACGCTGAAATCTTCGGGGGAATTTCGCGCCGTCGAAAATCAATTGTTGCAAATGCTTTACAACAAGTCTTAAATTTGAGAGCCCGTCTCTCGATTTATGTTTGCGAAATCAAAAAAAAGATAAAAAGGAGAAAATCAGGACATGAGAATGGTTATACTACTTTTAGGGTCGATTTTTTGTCTGGCTTTTATGGGTTGCAGTAAGATTTACGGACCGGTTGAGGAAGTCAAGGCTTTTATCAATGAAAAAGATGATGTTATCCTGCAAATAAGCAAAAAGATTGAAGCCAATCCGTCGGAAGCCGGAGTCGACGAAGCGCAGAAAATATTAGAGTCGAAAAAAGACAGCTTGAAAGCCAAGAGACAGGGGATAAGAGATAAATCTCAAAGCATCAACTCCGACTGGATGACGATGCTGGCGCAAAGCGACGTCAACGACAACAAATATTTTGAAGCCATTCGTGTCAAGCTCGCGGCTGATTGTAAAGCCGCGTGCTCTCCGGCACAGGCGAAGCTTTCGAAAATAGAAGACGATTTCAAAGCCGCAGTCAGGTAATGAGTTTTCGCCAAGCTAAAATACTGCCGCCGTTCAGAGGGTTGCAAGTTTAGAAATTTATAAATCGGCAACCCTGCAAATTTTGTAAACTATTTGAATGAAGTCATCACAGAAACAAGGGTTTCAAAATCAGAGACAGGCTCGGCAACAGCAGCAACAGCAGCAGCAGTTTAATTCGCTGGAAACTTCCTTCACGCCCGAAATCAGCGACCCTGCAACGGAAGAAAAATTTCCCGAAAAGCCTTCGTATCTCAAATACACTTTCGCCAATCCTTATAATTTAACGCTTCTGGGCGGCGCGCTGGTCGCTTCGGCGCTGACTTTAAATCCTTTTATCGCCATCGCCGCGCTCGGTCTGGAAGGCTTGTGGCTTTTGCACGGCTCGCAGTCGCGTTTTATGCAGCGGATGCTCTGGGACCCGCTCTACGAAAAAGAGCGTCTGGAATACGAGCAGCGAAAGCGTATGGAGCAGGTTCAAAAACTCAGCCCGGGCGGGCAGCAGCGCGTGATGCAGTTAATCGAAAAAGAAAAGCAGATTCAGCAACTGGCGATGCAAAATCCATCGTTTACGGGCGATTTGCTTCGCAGCGAAATCACGAAAACGCACAATCTGGTCAATTCCTTTATCGATTTAGCCGTCACTTGCTGGCGCTACGAAAATTATCTGTCTTCGGTCGACGTCAATCAGCTCGAAAACACGCGCCGCCACTGGCAAAACTTTGTCGAATCGAACAAAGACAAAGCCGACGCCGTCGAGCTTGAAATCGCCGGAAAAAATCTCGTCATCATCAACAAGCGCATCGAACGCGTCGCCGAAATTCGCCGTTACTTAAAAATCGCTTACGGGCAGATAAATCTCATCGAAAATTCTTTCCAATTACTGGCAGACCAGATTGTCACGATGCAGTCGCCAAACGAGCTTTCCGGTCAACTCGATGAATTGTTAGACGGTGTCGAAAGCATCAAGGAAACGGCGCAGGAGACCGAACAGATTTTGAAAACGCTCTAAAAGTGAAAAGGTGAAAAAGTGAAAAAGTGAAAAAGAAGGTCGAGTGTTTTGAGGATTTATTTATTTGGCAAAAAGGAATTGAATTTGTTAAGGAAATTTATCTTATAACCGAAAAGAAAGGGCTGAAAACTGACTTTGGCTTGAAAGAACAAATGCGCCGCGCGGTAGTTTCAATTCCGACTAACATTGCCGAAGGTTTTGAGCGCCGCTCGCGTAAGGAATATCTCAACTTTCTGAATATTGCTAAAGGTTCAACCGGCGAAATAAGGAGTCTTTTTTTCACTAATTGAATTATGTCAGATACAAAAATTTTACCTGTTTGGGCGGAAGACTTGCGCAAGCGTTATTTGCGCGGCGAGTCTTCGTTGTTTATTTTGCACGGAAATGTTTACGACGTGATTCTTTACGACGGCAAAAAGCTCTCTGTCACCGAATTTTTGACGAATGTTTTGCTCAGAGAATCGCGCGAAACCATCGTCGTTTACAATCTTTCGTCGGGCGCGAGCTTTCCGAAACGCGCGGAGACTTTTTCGAACTGGCAGGAAATCGCCGTCGAAGCCGATAAGGCGAAAGTGCTGGCGATGCTCGAACGCTCCGTCAGCCTTTCCGATAAAACCGCTTTGATTCTGGAATACGCGGAAGTTATCGCGCCCGCCGGCGATACCAATTTTCAGACCGACGCCGACCGTTCTTCCATCGTTACCTTGCATCGCTGGTCTTTCTTGCCGGAAATCGAGCGCGGCGACCACATCGTGATTTTGATTTCCGAAAACCTGAGCGAGCTTTCGCCGAAAATCGTCTCCAATCCGAAAGTCGCCGTCATCGAAGTGACGATGCCGGATGCCGAAACGCGCCGGAAAGTCGTCGAGCAAACCGACGCGCGCCTTTCGGCGGACGACGCGCGGCGTTACGCCGAAGTGACGGCGGGCTTGAAAGCCATTCAAATCGCCTCGATTCTGACGCCGCCGCCGCCTTCGGAAGAAGACGCCGCCTCGCGCGAAAACTATATTTCCTCGCTTCTCGGCAACAGTCCCGACGCGAAAGAACGCGCGCATAAGCTCGCCACGCTGACGGCGGGAATGAGCCGCGAGGAGATAAAAAAACTCGTCGCGCCCGAGGCGAAGGAAAATTCCGAACAGCAGACGAATCCGCTCGAACGCGCCAAACAGGAAGCCGATAAATTAATCGCCAAGCGTAAGCGCGAGATTCTGGAGCGCGAATGTTTCGGGCTTGTCGAATTCGTCCAGCCCGAATATGGTTTTGAAGTCGTCGGCGGCATGGAAGAAGTCAAAAAAGATTTGCTCGTCATCGCCGACAGCATCCGCAAGGGAACGCGCTCGCGCGTGCCGATGGGCATTTTGTTTACGGGTCCGATGGGCACGGGCAAAACTTTCGTCGCCGAAGCCTTTGCCAAAGAATGCGGCTTGACGACGATAAAGCTCAAAAATTTTCGCTCGAAATGGGTCGGCGCGACCGAAGGAAATCTGGAAAAAATCCTGAACGTCATCAAGGCAATCGGTCAGGTTATCGTCATCATCGACGAAGGCGACCGCGCTTTCGGCAACACGGACGGCGACGGCGACGGCGGCACGTCGTCGCGCGTAATCGCGAGAATAAAAGAGTTTATGTCCGACACGACGAATCGCGGGCGCATTTTGTTTCTCGTGATGACGAACCGACCGGACAAGCTCGACGTCGATTTGAAACGCGCCGGACGCCTGGATAGAAAAATTCCGTTTCTCTATTCGCAGACGGCGGAAGAAGTCGAGCTGGTGGCGAAAGCGCTTTTGCGAAAAAATAAAATTAAAACCAGCGTCGATTTGTCCGATTTGAAAGAAGAGTTTTCCGCCAAACTGGTCGGCTACAGCAACGCCGACGTCGAAGCGGTTTTGCTGATGGCGAATGACGACGCCGCGCGCGAAAAAGGCGACAGCGCAACGGTCGCAAAAGAACATTTCACGCGCGCCGCCGACGATTATTTTCCGAGCCGCGACATCGAACTCCTGGAATATATGGAGCTTCTGGCGGTTTTCGAATCGTCGAGCCGACGCTTTCTGCCGCAGAAATACGCCGGAATGTCGCCCGAAGAATTGGATTTGAAGCTGCGCGAGCTGCGCCTGCGCATCGGCAATCGAAGATAGACAAAGGTCGAAAAGTGAAAAGGTGAAAGAGTGAAAAAGTAAGATAACAGAGATTCAATCAAACTTTTTCACCTTTTCACTTTTTCACTTTTATACTTTAATAAATTTATGAATGTTGACGAGCGAAGCTATCGCGAAAAAGTTTACGAAATCGTCCGCCAGATTCCCGCCGGGCGCGTGATGACCTACGGGCAAATCGCCGGGATGCTCGGCGAAGGCTACACGCCGCGCACCGTCGGCTACGTGATGCACGCCGCCGATACGGAAAACGTGCCGTGGCAGCGCGTTATCAATTCGCAGGGCGGCTGTTCGACCGGAAAAATGACGATTCCCGTCAATATGCAGCAGAAAATGCTGGAAGACGAAGGCGTCCGTTTCAATGAAAAAGGTCGCTGCGATTTGAACAATTATCTTTGGTTTCCCGAAGGCTTCGAGCCGCCCGAAGACGAGCAGCCGAGCCTTTTCGGTTAAAATTTATAGATTGGAAAAAAGCGAAATCAATCTTTAGCGCCCCGGCATTGAAATATTTTACGCAGAGATTTAAAGCTCACTGCCCGGAACCGGAAATTTTATTTATGTCAAAAAATTTAATCTTTATCGCCTTAATTTTCGTTTTTGTCGTTTCAGTTAACGCCCAGCCGCAGCAGTTTATCGCCAATCTATCGGGCTTACAGGAAATTCCGGCAAATAATTCGGACGGCAGAGGCGGTTGCAAAGCGTCTCTAAATCAAGCGGAAAATCAGCTTGCATTGACCTGCCATTTGACGAATTTATCAAGCGCGATGACGAGTCTAACCGTCAATCGCGGCGGCGCGGTCGGCGAAACCGGCGAAGTGATTTTTACCGTCGGAGGCTCGGGCGGGACAAACAGCGACTCTTTCTTCGTAATTTCGCTGAGCCCGCTCACGCTGTCGAACCTGCGCGCAAATCGTCTATATATCAATATTACGACGACAAATTTTCCAAACGGCGAAATCCGCGGGCAAATTCACGTCGCCAACGGCGCTTACAACGATTTCGACGGCGACGGGCGCACGGATTTGACGGTTTATCGCAGCTCGAACAACACTTTTTACGCGCTGAGCAGCTTGAACGGCAATCTCATTGAGCGGCAAATCGGTCAGCCGGGCGATTCGGTTTCGCTGACGGTCGATTTCGACGGCGACGGGAAATCCGATTTTTCGACGGCGCGTTACAACGCCGAAGTTTTGTGGCGAATTCTCAAAAGCTCGACCGGCGCGCTGGAGGAAATTCGCTGGGGCAGCTCGACGCTCGGCGATTTTTTCGCCGCCGCCGATTATGACGGCGACACGCGCGCCGACATCGCGGTTTTTCGCGCCGGAACGTGGTATATCATCGAAAGCTCGACGGGAAATGTCCGCTACGATTATTTCGGGCAGTCGGGCGATGTTCCCGCGCCGAACGATTTCGACCGTGACGGGAAAGCGGATTTAGCCGTCGCCCGAAGCGAAAACGGGCGGCGCGTCTGGTATGTTCGCCGCAGCTCCGACAATCAATTTTACAGCGTTCAATGGGGCTTAAGCTCCGACGCGTTTTTCACCGGACGCGCCGATTGGGACGGCGACGGCGCGGCTGACATTTCCGTTATTCGCAGCGAAAGCGGTCAGAGAGTTTTTTACATTCTGCGCAGTTCTGATGGACAGATGCAGATTATTCGCTGGGGCTTGTCGTCGGATTTGGTCAAGCTCGGCGATTATGACGGCGACGGCAAAACCGATGCGGCAGTCACACGGAGCGTGAACGGCGCGAAAGTTTTCTTTATTCTGCAAAGCTCAAACGGCGCGCCGCGCTACGAAACTTTCGGCTTGCCGGGCGACTTCTAAGAAAAATTAACCATAGATTGTCACGGATAAAGCAGGCTTCGCGACCTGCTGAAAGCAGTTAAAATTCTGCATTCATCCGCGACAATCTGTTGTTTTATTTCTCAATTCATTTAGATAATTAAAATCCCTCTATTTCCCCGTCAATCCCGCCAGCCGAAAAAAATGTATATAAAATTTAGAAAAAACGTGTCATAATGACGCCAATCGAGCAAGGGCATTCCGGCGACTCTCCCGCTAATAACCATTAACAATTTAAACATTCAATAATTGTAAGTTGAGGTCCACATATGAAATCCGACGACAAAAATTATTGCGACCGCATTTTTGAATTGGTCGAGCAGATACCGTTCGGGCGGGTGATGACCTACGGGCAGATTGCCGAAATCCTGGGCGAACGGTTCAGCGCGAAAGTCGTCTGTCTCGCCCTGCACGCGGGCGGCGGCGAAAAAATTCCGTGGCAGCGCGTTATCAATTCGCAGGGCGGCTGCGCGACCGGCAAAATCTTTCTGCCTTATAATGCGCAGCGAAAACTGCTCGAAGCCGAAGGCGTTTTGTTTGACGAAAAATCGCGCTGTAACCTGAAAAAATACCGTTGGTCGCCCGAAAAATTTGTCAGCTCGATTAAGCCCGAAGCCGTCCAGCTAAGCTTATTCGGCTAAGCGAATTTCATACCGGCAATAGACACGGCAAGCAGGATAAGCGAAAATTTATCCTGATAAATTCAGTCTGTTTCCGGTAAATTCGTTTTATGTTTCAGTCAATTCATTTCCAAGCCAAGCCGCGCGCTACGACAAACGCTTCCAAGCCCGAAGTTCTCGAAAAATTAAAACAAATCGTCGGCGCCGGATACGTTTTAATCGAGCCGGAAAAGGTCGAGCCTTACGGCGCGGACGCAGTGAAGGAAAAATTTCCGCCCGAAGCCGTCGTCTTTCCCGAAACGACCGCGGAAATGGTCGAGATTCTCAAGCTCGCCAATGAATATCTTTTTCCCGTCACGGCGCGCGGCGGCGGCGTCGGCTACACGGGCGGCGCGGTTCCGGTCGACGGCGGCATCGTCATCGGCACCGACCGGATGAAAAAAATCATCGAGATAAGCGTCGATGATTTATACGTCGTCTGCCAGCCCGGACTGACGACTTACGAATTGCAGCAGGCGGTCGAAAAACACGGGCTTTTGTTTCCGCCCGACCCGGCTTCTTATAAAGAATCCTACATCGGCGGCAACATCGCCGAAAACGCGGGCGGAATGCGCACGCCGAAATACGGCGTCACCAAACATTCGGTTCTGGGCTTGGAAGTCGTCACGGCGACCGGCGAAATTATCCGCACGGGCGGAAAAACCGTCAAAAATGTCGTCGGTTTCGATTTGACCGGCTTGATGTGCGGCTCGGAAGGCATGTTGGGAATTATTACCGAAGCGACGCTGAAACTTTTGCCGATGCCCGAAGCGACTTCGACCGTCCGCGCCAATTTCAAAACGATGGAAGAAGCCTGTCGGGTTCTCACGAAATTCACGCCCGAAGGCTTGCTCCCGATGGCGATGGAAGTCATCGACAAATACTGCATCGAAGCGGTCGAAGGAAATTTCGCTTTCGGTCTGTCGAAAGATGCAAACGCTATTCTGCTCGTCGCCGTCGACGGCTCGCGCGGGGAAGTCGAAAAAAACGCGCAGACGATTGAACGAATCATCAAAGAAAACGGCGGCTTCGACGTTTTGCGCGCCAAATCCAAAGACGAAGAAGACAAGCTCTGGGACGTGCGCCGCGCCATCTCGCCGTCGCTGATGAAATACGGCACGCTGAAAATAAACGAAGACGTCGTCGTCCCGCGCTCAAAAGTTCCCGAGCTGGTGGCGCGCATCGAAGAAATCGGACGCCGTCACGACACTTTCGTCGCCAACTTCGGACACGCCGGCGACGGCAACATTCACGTCAATTTTTTGTGTGATAGAGACAATCCCGAATCCATCGCCCGCGCCAGAGAATGCGTCAAAGAAACCTTCGCCCTCTCCGTAAGCTTAGGCGGCTCAATCTCCGGCGAACACGGCATCGGCTACGTCAAAGCCGCCTATCTGGATATGGCGATTGATAAACCGACGCTGGAAATTATGAAAGGCATCAAAAAAGTCTTCGACCCGAACGGCATTTTGAATCCGGGAAAAATGTTTGTTTGATGTGTTAAAATTAAAACGGAGAAACAGGAATGCAAATGACAACGGAAGTTAATCCTGACATTGCCAGGCGAATTCTTTCGGACGCTTCGCAGAAAGGATTGCCGGTCGAGATTTATCTGAAAAAAATCATCGACGAAGATGAGCGCCTTCAAGCAATGCGCGAAGCAATGAACGATGAGCTTTTTTTAGCCGATTTGGAAGAGATTACGGAAGATTTTCGTCACGCGGATTTTGAATAATGACAGTTGAGCGTTGGGAAATTTGGTTGGCAACTCTCGAACCTGTCGTCGGCTTCGAACAAGGTAAAACTCGTCCCGTTTTAGTTTTGAGTTCTACGGCTTTGAACCAAATTTACCTGTCGTTAATATTCTTCCCGTCACCTCGCGCAAGCCGAATCGCCGCATTTACCCAAATGAAGCTTTAATTCCCGTAAATATCGCCGGTCTGGCTTCCGAATCAATCGTTTTGTGTTATCAAATCCGCACGCTCGACAAACAAAGATTAATCAGGAAATTCGGAAAATTAGAAGATAAAAATCTGCAAAATCAAATTTTAGAAGCCTTAAAATTCCAGCTTGAAATTGATTAACAAAATTCTGCATTTTGAATCCGGGAAAAATGTTTGTTTAATATTACAAAATGCTGCAAAGCCTGAAAAATAAACTTAAAAAAAGCGCTTTCATTCACGGCGCGTATATGCGCCTGAAAAGAGCGTTCGCGCATGAATTGGTCGGGATGACTTCGAAAACCGAGCAGGATTATTTTGCCCGTTACGGAGAAAAAACTTATTCGGGCAAGGGCGAAATCGTGGATTTGGGCTGCTGGCTCGGCTCGACGACGATTCCGCTGGTCAAAGGTTTATTGAAAAATCCGGCTTTTACGGAATCGAACCGGAAAGTTTACGCGTATGATTTGTTCATCTGGTTCGACTGGATGAATTCGAGCGCCGCCGGAACGCGTCTGGCGGGGAAATATAAAGAAGGCGACAATTTTGTCGAAGAATTCAAGGAAAGAACAAAAGACTTTGCCCGCCACATCGAAATCCGCGCGGGCGATTTAAAGGAAATCGGCTGGACGGGCGCTGAAATAGAGTTTCTGCTCGTCGACGCGATGAAAAACTGGGATTTGGCAAACGCCATCGTCCGCGATTTTTATCCTTCGCTCGTGCCCGGCGAAAGCATCATCCTGCATCAGGATTTCGCCCATTTCTTCACGCCGTGGATACATCTTCTGCAATGGACTTTCCGCGAAAACTTTGACTTCATCGATGAAGTCCCGAAATCGCAGAGCGTAATTTTCCGCTACAAAAACAAAATCGCCGACGAATTATTAAATAAAAATTATTCTTTCGAATCCTTTTCCGACGCCGAAGTTAACGACGCTTTCGATTATTCGATGAATCTCGTCTCAAAGGAAAAACTGTCGAACGTCGCGGCGTCGAAAGTGATGTGGTTTCTTCATCAAAACGAGCGTGAAAAGGCAAAAGTCGAATTTGAAAATCTGCTGAAACGCGGAATTCCGGTCGAGAAAGATTTGTTAATTGTAAAGGAAATGCTGGAAAGTGATTAAGCGAAGCATCAGGCGTTTAAGTCTTATTATTTATTAAAAATCAACGACGCGTTTACCTGCCGCAACCGGCTAAAAAAATATTGACAAATTCCGGGAAATAGATTTTAATCCTTTCCAAGTTAAGGCTTTAAATAAAAGCAACCGACAATAATCAAATTCGTCCGGGTGAAATTCCCCGTCGGTTTCGAAAGGGCTGGCGAAAGATTTATAAGAAAACCGCGCTCCGCTTAAAGCGGGCGAGAAAGCGTTTTCTTGCCGGACGAATTTAACCGTTGCCGGTTTTTGTTTGGAATATACTCAGGCGTATTTAGAGGGAACATGAAACTGGAGCATGATGAATTGGAAGAAGTAATTTTCGGCAAAACCGGATTCCGGCGCTTCACGCAGGATTCACCGATTCTGCCGGATGTCTGGCTGGCTTTCGGCGATGACCCGAAAGAACGGCAGGATTTGCTGCTGACGCCGACCTGGGGAGAAACTCCGGGTCAGCTTGCCGAATCTATTTCCGCACGGCTTGAAAAAGAAAGCGATGTGCCGCATATAAAAGAGCTTTATCTGAGCAGCCCGAAAAGGCGGCGCAGCCGCGGAATCGCCTACAATGTTTCGACCGTTGCGCTGAAGCTTTATTTCGACGAAATGATACGCGTCATACTGCCGATGACCAAGTGGTGGGACGAATACATACTTATCGATAGCGACGTTAAGGACAGTAATGGTAATAAAAAAAGCTATTTTTCTCTGGTTGTCGAGGACAAGAGCTTCAGAGATAACCTTATCGCCGCGCTGGAGGTTTCCGCCAAAAAATCTACCGAAAAGCCGTGGGACCTTAATCGCGCTCTCAACCC
>DASVWG010000039.1:0-16787 GCA_036389695.1 Pyrinomonadaceae bacterium | reverse complement strand
AAAACTCAAAACTTTCTTTTATTCATCCCTCATCCTTCATCCCTCATCCCTTTCCTCAAGTTTGCCTCAAGTCCTCGGAAACCCGCATAAAATCTGGCTAATAAATCAATTTTAAAACCTTTTTACGGCTCAAGTATTTCTCAAAGCCCGCGCGGTATCTTTTCAACATAAAGTTTTCAAAATTTTTGTTGAGGAGAATGAGAGATGAAATTCAGAGTAAGCCAAACGTTTTTGCGAAAAATTTTCGGATTGATGTTTGTTTTCGCGCTGGTCGGCGTCCTTTGCGGACAGAGCTTTGCCGCCGCCAAGCTGAGCCCGACGCTGCGGAGTAAATTAAACGGTCTCGCCAACAGCGCGCAGGTCGGTATGGTCGTCGTCGCTTTTAAGACCAACAACGGCTTGCAGCTCACGCATTTGAACGTTTTGCGAAGCGTCGGCGTTTTGGGCGGGCAGACGTTTCCGACTTTGGGAATGGTCGCGCAGCCGATGACCGCCGGGCAGGTTCGCGCGCTGGCAAACAACCCGTCGGTGCGCTCCATCTGGTCAAACGACCCGCTTCATTATTTTATGAATCAGGCGCGCGTCGTCGGCGGCGTGCAGCGCGTGGAAAACGACCGCGCTTTCCAGATTCGCAACGGCGGCTTGCCCGTTTCGGGCGCGGGCGATTTTTCGGTTCTGGTTATCGATTCCGGCGTCGACGCGACGCACGCGGATTTGCAGTTCGGCACGAAAGTTATTCAAAACGTGCAGACGCCGGTCGCCGCCGGAACGCTGCCGGGTTTTACGCCGAACGTCTCGATTGAAAACGTTCCGAACACAGACCAATCGGTCGGACACGGCACGCACTGCGCCGGGATTATCGGCGGCACGGGCGTTCGTTCGGGCGGTCTTTATCCGGGCGTCGCGCCGGGCGCGAAAATCATCGGCGCAGGTCTCGGCGCGGGAATTTTCGTGATTAACGGCTTGGCGGCGTGGGAATGGGGCTTGGCGAATCAATATCGCTACAACATCCGCGTCGTTTCCAATTCCTACGGCGATTCGGGTGCGTTCGACCCGGACAATCCGCTTAATATCGCCAGCAAAGCGGCTTACGACCGCAATATCGTGGTTGTTTTCGCGGGCGGAAACGACGGTCCGGTCAAAGATACTTATAACCCGTATGCGAAAGCGCCGTGGGTTATCGGCGTCGCCGCCGGAACGAAAGAAGGCGAGCTCGGCGATTTCTCCTCGCGCGGCGTTCCGCGTGCCGAGCGCTTGGGCAACAACGACCCGCTCGACGATTACAATGCGCCGACGATTACCGCGCCGGGCAAAGGACGCGCCTTTGAAAGCAGCCTGGAAAGAGCCGGATTCACGATTGACATAGTTTCGACGCGCTCGACCTCGAATCTGGTCGCCAACGGCGCGACCAACGATACGGAAATCGCGCCCGGCTTGATTCCGTTTTACACGCAGATTTACGGCACTTCGATGGCGACGCCGTATGTCGCGGGCGTGGTCGCGCTGATGCTCGACGCCGACCCGACTTTGACGCCGGACGAAATCAAGCAAATTCTGACTTCGACCGCCAGCAAAATGCCCGGACGCGAAGACTGGGAAGTCGGCGCGGGCTTTATCAATGCTTACGCGGCGGTTGACAAGGTTTTCAATCGCTCGCGCAATTACGCGAATTTTCAGGAAACCAGCTTCAACGCCGTTTTCGGCGAAGAACGTCCGGCAGCGCAGAATTTCCACATCGATTTCAACCCGGCGGTTTCCGGCACCACCTCGACCAATGCAACCAGTTTCACGGTTCAGCCGGGAATGAACGTTTTGGACATTTTGGCGACGGTTGACACCGAAGCCGACGAAGACACGGGCAATTTTGTCGGCATACGCGCGACCAGCCCGAGCGGCGCGACTTATTCGACTGCCATCGAAACCCCTGTCATCGGCACGGACAAGCGCGAGATTGTCGTGCAGAATCCGGAAGCCGGCACGTGGACTTTGGAAGTTCGCGGCGCGCGCGGTTTGGCGGCGGCTCCGCAGGCTTCTTCGCCGACTCAGATTGCCGCGCCGGGTCCGGTTGACGGCAATGTGACGCAGATTAAATACACGCTGCCGAATATTCCCGACATTCAGGGACATCAGCAGCAGACGGCTATCGAAGCGGCTTTGAAAAATCGCGTAATCGACATTTATGCGGACGGCACGTTCAAACCGGACAACGTGGTAACGCGTGAAGATTTCGCCCGCTCGCTCGTTTTGAACACCAGCCTGCGTCAATCGCTCGCGCCGACGCCGCGCTTTACGGACGTTTCGGGCGACCTTGCCAGAATCGCCGAAGCGGTCACGGCATACGGCTCGACCCTGCGCGATTTCAATTATGACCCGAAAGGAATAATGAGCAGCGACGGCGCGACTTTCAACCCGTCAGGCACGGTTAACCGGCTCGATTTGGCGGTCGCTTTCGTGCGCGCTCTTGGCTACGACGTGCAAGCCCGTAATCTGGTGAATTCGGATGTAACGTCTAACGGCACGGTTCTGTCGGACAACGCCCAGATTCCTGCGGAGCTTCGCGGCTACGTCCAGATTGCGCTCGATAAAGGCTTGTTTGAAGCGTTTCCGGCGCAGGTTGTCGAAACCGCTCCGGGACAATTCGAGGTTCTTCCCGGACCGCGCTTCGAGCCGAACACGACCGTCAATCGCGCGACGCTGGCAATCAAGCTGAACAGTTATCGCCAGTTGTTCTCAACGGGCGGCTAATTTGAAGGATGAAGGATGAAGGATGAGGGATGAATAACAAGTTTTCAGTTTGAAAGGTTGAATTTTAAATCTACCATCAGCCCAACAATTAAAATTCGACGTTCTCCTTGGAGTGAAAACTTTCTTTTATTCATCCCTCATCCCTCTGCCCTCATCCCTTTCTCAAGTCTGCCTCAAGTCGAAAGGCTCTATTCATTCAAGCCTTTCTCAAGTCAAAAAAGTTATCTTAGCGACAGTTAGCAAAAAATATTTTTAGTTTCCATTGGAGGATGAAATGAAGGGCAAGGTCAACAGTAAAAGAACGGAAAAAGCAGGTTTTAAACTTTTAGCGGTATTTTTGTTCTGGTCTTTGGTTATTACAGGTCTTTATATTCCGTTCGGCAAGGCGAAAGCCGCTCCGGGCGCGCCGGTTTCGGCTGACGCCATCGCGCAGCTTTATAAGCGCCCCGCGCCGAAATACGATTTGAACACGGCTCGCAATCTGCCGAATCTGCGGCAGGCGACGGGCGAACAGCTCGCGGCTCTGCAAAATTTTAAAGCCGCGACGAACGCGCCGAATATGACGGCGCGCTGGAACGATTTCGGCGGCTCGCCGGATGTGATGTATGATTTCGCGAGCCAGCCGTTTTCGGGCACGCCCGAAGAAGCCGGTCGCGCGTTTTTGTCGCAAAATGCCGCGCTTTTCGGTATCTCGAATGCCGGTGATTTACAGCTTTTCAGCCAGACGCAGGCGCTCGGCGGTTATATGCTGCGCTTTAAACAAACCTTTAACGGCATCGACGTCAAACACGGCGGCGTCGGCTTGGTTTTGAACGGCAACAAGCAGGTCATTATGGCGTCGGGTCCGTTTTTCCGCGACGTCAACGTCAACACTACGCCTTCAATTTCGCCCGTGCAGGCGGCGCAGGCGGCTGATGCCGATTTGGGACAGTTTCGCTCGAATTTGTTTAATTCGCTCGGCAACATTTTTCAAGCCGCCAACAATTTATTGAATCAACAGCTCGGCGCAATCAACAACGAAACGCCGCGTCTCGGCATTTATCCGACGGCTGACGGTTATCGCCTGGTTTATAAAGTGGCGAGATTTTCGACCAACCCGTTCGGCGCATATATTATCTCGGTTGACGCGCACACGGGCGAAATCGTTTCGCGCAAAGATTTTGTCGCGTTTCAGCAAGCGCCCCTGCCGTTTACGGCGGACATTTATCCGAAATACCCGGCGATTACGCCGGAACTGAAAGACCAGTCCGTCATCAGCGTTTGCGCCAACGACACGCCGTGCGGTCAGGAACGCGTGAATCTTCGCAATTTCGACCCGACGAATGTGGTGACCGGCGTCAACGGAACTTTGACCGGCACGCACGCGCTCGTCAATAACGTGCTGGTGACCAAACAACCGTTTGCGCAGGCGGCGATGGGAACGTGGCATTTCCGCCGCGACAACCCGACCGGATTTGAAGCCCGCACCAACGAAAAAGACCAGTTTGCCGAGCCTGCCGAGCATCAGGACGAAATCAATTCATTCTTCTTCGTCAACTACCTGCTCGAATACGTTGACTATCTGCACGTCGCGGGCGACAACACGACGCTCGGCGGCAGATTCCCGGACGATTATCCGAACAAAACCATTCCGCTTCCGGCGACGGTTCATATGCCGAACTATTATCTGGCGGTAGCGGCGGCGGGCGGCAGCATTCCCAGCCCGACCGACCCGGATTTGCATCTGAAAGCGCTCGGTATGGACAACGCTTTTGCCGTTCCGGTCTCGGCGCTTTTCGAAGAATTGTCGGGCACGAAAATGCCGGTCGTCATCAACCCGACCTTTTACGGACACGGTTATCTTTTAAACGATTTGGCGCTTGAAGGAACTGTTCCTTATCACGAAGGAATGCACTCGATTACGACGCCGATTGCCGGTCTGGAAGGCGGCGAAGAAGCCAGCGCGATGAACGAAGGTCAGGCTGACTCGTGGGCGTTTACGATTACCGACAACCCGAGCCTCGGCGATTACGTCGTCAACGCGAAAGGCTATCGCGATTTGGCGCGCAGCCGCGGACGCAATCCCGATTCCATCGCCTACATTCGCAGCGCCAATTCGACCTTGAAATATTCGGACATCGGCACCTTGCTCGAAGCCGGAACGCCGGTTTTCGAAGAACACTACGACGGCGAAATTTATATGTCCACGATTTGGGATATTCGCGAAATGTTCAATCGCCTCTATCCGCAGGTGACTTATAAACGTCCGCGCCCGATGGACGGGCAAGCGCTGAAGCCGATTACGAAAGGCACGGAATTTTTCGAGCGTGATTTCCTGGGTTCGATGTATGTTCTCGGCACGACCGCGCCGGATACGATGGTCAAATCGCGCGACGCGTTTATCGTCGCCGACCAGATGCTCTATCCGTCGGACACGACCGACGCGGACGCGCCCGGCAAACACCGCGCGATGATTGAACAGATTTTCGCCGCGCACGAGCTCGGCGTCAACGCCGTCGAAGTGACGGGCGGAAAAGCGACGATTTCGACGCAGGTCACGCCGTTTGCCGGTTCGCAGGAAGCGCCCGCGGTTCCGCAGAACGTGACGGCGACGGCTGCCAGCCCGCGCACTTTGAAAGTTAGCTGGAACGGCGTTTCCGGCGCGGTGGCGTATGAAGTTTTAAAACGCAAAATCGGTTTTGAAAATCGTCGCCTGCCGAACGGCAAACGCGAATACGCCGACGGCGATTCGTCGACGAGCGGCTTCCGCCACGTCAATTACGTCAGCGCCAGTCAGCTTTCCTATGTCGATGAAGGCGCGGTGCACGAAGTTTTCGCGCCCGAAGGCTTAAGCAATCTGTTCGACAGCGAATACGTCGTGCGCGCCATCGGCACGAATCAAAGCGGTCAGCTCGGCTGGTCGAATTTCAGCGGCTCGACCCAGGCTCAAAAGTCGGCGCAGGATTTGACGGCGCAGGTCGATTCGGCGATTTCCAACATCAGCTATTCGAACGGCGTGATGGCGTTTGACAATAAATTGACCAACGCTCGCGGCGCGCTGGCGACGGATAAAACCATCTACAGTCCGCTTCAATTCCAGATTGTCAGCATCTCGAATCCGTCGGTGACGGTGAAAAACGCCGACGCCAGCGGCAACACGTTTGTCTACAATCAAACGCTGCCGCTCGGCGCGACGAGCAATGCGAAACGGCTCGAATTTAACGACCCGGCGGCGCAGATGTTCTCGTTCGACGCGAAAGTTATCGGCAACGCGTTCACCGGCTCGACCGTCGGCACAGGCTCGCAAAATCCCGACGGCACGTCGAATCCGCCATCGCCGATTACTTATTCGGTCTTCCGCGAAAACAAAACCGGCGCGCTCGTCCTCGGCGAACCGACCGGCATCGGCGGCGTGAGCGTCACCTGGGGCGACCCGACCTTCAAGGGCATCACCTGGGACGACATTCCCGTGACGACCAAATCGGATGCTTTGTTCCTCGAAGCGTCGCTCAGCTCGGCAACGTCGGTTGACCTCGATTTCGAGCTGCGCACGCAGGACGGTCAGCTTTTGGACGATTCCGCCGAATTTACGGCAAACGAATTCGTCTCGTCCGCCGTTCAGCCGAACACGACGTATATCCTGCGCGTGAAAGGCTTTGCCAACGGACCGACGACGTTCAACATTGTCTGCGACCAGCTCCTGCCGCTCGGCTCGCCGAACGAAAATGCGGGAACGCGAACGGTCGGCGGCAGCTCGACGACGTCCGCCACATCGCTTCCGGCAGTGCCGAATATGCTCCGCTTCACGGTTAATCCGCTAACCCGAAGCGTGACAATAAAAGTTCTTCGCTAAATCTGAACAGTGAAGAAAAAATTAAAGGCGAAGCTTAATTGCTTCGCCTTTTTTATTCTCCGATGGTCATGTCACAGAAAAGAGGCGACGCGGGCAAAATTGTAGGGGCAGGTCTCGTGCCTGCCCAATGAGCGTAGCGAATAAACGTTAAAGAAATTAGCCACGAAATTTCACGAAAGAACGCGAAATAAATCATAAAAATATTTCGTGTCTTTTTCGTGTTTTTTCGTGGCTAATCTTTTTTCGCGCTTTGCGCTCATTGGGCAGGCACAAGACCTGCCCCTACATTCCCTTTTTACGCGGCATATTTTCTGTTATGCCGCTTACTTACATTCTACTTTCCGCTGCCTTGAGTTTTCGACAAAGTGTCCGTATTTGACTCCGAATCGTTAGCCGTTGAAGCTGCCGTCTCGTCAATCGTTCGCCACATCTGCCGCGTTTGTTCGGCAGTCTGCGACAGCATCACTTTATTTCCGTCGACTGTCTCGACCGAATCCAGCGGAATCAGGTGATGTTTCCCGTCCGGCGAATCCTGACGAGCGAGCTTGATTTCTCCGTATTCCACTCTATCGACCGTGCCGACGCGCACGTTGTCGGCTCCGAAAACTTCCATTTTTTCGCGAATATCGAGCGAGTTGATTTTTGAGAAATTGTCCGGCAGCGCGTCATTCGTTTTGGCTGATTTCCGCATACCGAGCAAAACGGCAACGCCCAATCCCGCGCCGACTGCCAGAGCGCCGGTCAGAATCGGATGCATTTTCGCTTTCTGATAAGGGCTTGTTTCCAGCGTAAAGCGTTCCGGCGCGCCGCGCTCGCGCAAATCCGAATTGGTTTTGTAAAGTCCGTCGTGACGATTCGGCTGCGCGGGCTCGCCCGAATTCTGCATCGAATCAATCGTCGATTCGTTCATTTTATCGAACGCGCGCGGCATATTCTGCGCCATCGAGGAATGCGCCTTTGCCATCTCGCCGACAAAGAAATCGCGCACCGGATTTTCGGCGCAATGCAGAATCGCTTCCGCCACGAGCTCCGGCGCGTAAAGCGGCTGCGGCAATTGCGGTTCATACGGCAGATAATTTTTCGCGTTTTCCGGAAACGGCGTATTTATCGCCGTCGGTTTTATCAAAGTAACCGAAATCGGCAAATTGTCGGCTTCGAGCTCCATTCTGAGAGCGTCGGTAAAACCTTTGACCGCGTGTTTCGATGCCGAATACATTCCCTGAAGCGGAATCGGCGCGTCGGAAACTTCGCTGCCGACGTTGATGAGCGCGCCGCCGCGCTCGCGCAGATGCTCGACGGCGATGCGCGAGCCGTTGACCACGCCCCAGACGTTCGTTTCAAACAAGCGGCGCAAATCTTCGGTCGGCACGTCCATAATTCGCCCGTAAACCGAGCCGCCCGCGTTATTGACCCACGTATCGAAACCGCCGAAATTCGCTTTCGCAATTTCCGCCGCGCGTCTTAAAGCCGTTTCGTCGGCGACGTCGGCAATCGCATAAATGACGCGCGTGCCGTCGGCGCTCAATTCGTCGGCAAGCTCGCGCAGGGCTTCGCCGTTGCGCGCGACCAAAACCAGTTTCGCGCCCTTTTCAGCCGCCATCCGCGCCGTCGTCAAACCGATGCCGCTCGTCGCGCCGGTGATTACGATGACCTGTTCGTTTAATTTTTTAAGATTTAATTTCATTATAGATTTCCCCTTTTTTAAAGGGATGAAGGATGAGGGATGAGGGATGAATAAAGAAAGTTTTGAGTGTTTAATTTTGAGTTTTGAGTTTTAAATGAATGAACGAATAACAAACTTAAAATTCAACACTTAAAATTCAACATCTTTCTTTCATTCATCCCTCATCCTTCATCCTTCATCCCTGATTTCTAATCGGCTGATTTGAAAGCGAGCTTGGCGCGTCGATATGCGCGCCGTCGTCCACGCCGACGCCGAGACGGTCAACCAGTTCGCCGCCGAGCCACGCCGTCGCCAGCGACAAACCGAGCGCCAGAAGCGCGAACGTTATCGCCAGATTATCGGGAATATGGTTGGCGTTTCTGTAGCGCAGCCACCAGCTTATCGCAAACAGCGCAATCACGATGAGATTGCCGACGCCGTGCAGCAGACCGATTCTTTTCGCCCGCGTGCCCGACGGAATCGCCAGAAAATCGATTAATCCCGGAATCGACGCGACCAGACCGCCGATTAAACCGGCGGCAATCATATAAAACGACAGTTGATACCAGAAATCGTTTTTCGTAAACATCGCCACGATGTCGAAAATCACGGCGACCGGCAATAATCCCAGCGGAAAAACGACCAGCATCTGATGCGCCGCGTGTCCCAAAACTTTTGCTCTGCTTTCCATAAATAAATACTCTCCGGCGCAGCGGTCAAATCGATTCGCGCCCGGATTCTCTCCTTCCGACAAATTTCAAAGTAAGAAATTGCTGTTTCTGCAAGACTGATGCCAGACGGGAATCCGATAAATATTCGTACGGATAAAATACGAATCCGCGCTCACGGTTGTATCCAATAACGACAAACAATTTCGCCACAAAAAACCACAGACAAAAATAAAAATCTTCGTCTGTGGTTTCTGTTGATTGCCCGTCTCAAACAATCTGTTCCGGCTCGTTTTCATCCTCGCCGATCGGCGGTTTATCCTGCACGTCCGGCGGGTCTTCAATCGGAACCGTCGGCTGCTCGTCCGGCGGAACCGGAATCGCTTCGTCGCTTTTATCCGAGCGCGACGGCTCGACATCAGTGTTGTTCCGGTTCGTGCTGCCCGTGTCGGGCGAATTTACGTCCGGATTCGGAATATTCTGCATAATCTGTCAAATTTCCTTTCAAAATTTCAGCTTTGAAAATCACTTTGCGCTCTTTGCGTCTTATTCTTTGCGTTCTTTGCGGTAAAAATTTTCTTAACCGCAAAGGACGCAAAGATTTTCGCAAAGGTCGCTAAGAGAAGTCATTTGTTTTCAAGCCACTTTTAGCTGCTGCTGGAAACCGATTCGGCGATTTTCTTTTCTTTGGTCTGCTCGAAGTTTTCCACGTCCGAAGCGTTTTCGCTCGTTTGCGACTGCGCCGAGCTGTCGTCTTCGCCTTCGGCTTTGCCGGGCGTGCGTCCCGGGTCGCCCGATTGATTTTCCGTTTCCGATTTTCCGCTGCCCGTTTCGCTCGGCTCGATGTCCGGCTGGCGCTGCGTGTCGCCTTCGTCGCCGGTCGTGCCGCTGCTGGATTTTATCGCCTGCGACGCCGAGACAAACTGCTGGTCTCTTTTCGAATTCGGCTGTTCGCTGCCGCTCGGCATTTCTTCGTTGCCGCTGATTTGGACGTTTCCGTGATAATCGGCTCCGTATTGCGGGTCGTTTTGTTGATTGCTCATTGTAGCCTCCTTGAATTTTTTATATTTTTTTATGTAAAAGCTACCGATTGCAAAAATCGTTCCCGCCCGTCAAATTTGCCGGAACCGCCCGTTATTACGAAGCTTTGACGAATTTTTTCGGCGCGAGTGAAAGAATAGGATACAGAAAGAGCGTATTAAATTAAGGCAATTTACGCCTTCGTTTTTCCATTAAATAACATATTTATTTTTTTAACGCGCCTTTTGTTGAATAAAGAAAATCGGCATAGCTTTTGCAATCGGCAATCTTTCACAAGCAAAAATTTATATTTTTTAAGGAGACAGACAATGAACGCAACGGAGCTTTTAAAACAAGACCATCGCGAAGTGGACAGCCTGATTGCCGAGCTGGAAGGCGCGAGCGGCGATACCGCCGGTTCTTATAACGCAACTTTTCAAAAATTAAAAAATTCTTTAACGGTGCACGCCGAAGCCGAAGAACAAATCTTTTATCCGGCGATGGAACAGTTTGAAGACACCGAGGAATTGACCGAAGAAGCCTATTCGGAACACGACGAGGTCAAACAGCTTTTGGAAGATATGACCGGCTTGAATCCGGGCGACGAAGAATTTCAGGACTTGCTGGCGGAGCTTAAAGAAAGCGTCCAGCATCACGTCGAAGAAGAAGAAACCGAGATGTTTCCGAAAGCCGAAGAGCTCCTGGGCGAAGCGACGCTGGAAACGATGGGCAGCGAAATCGAAGCCTTTAAAGGAGAAGCCGGCGGCACGAGCCGCATCGCTTCGGCTTAAATTTAAACGAGAAAACAACCGAGCGTGTGAAAAAAAAAGATTTTTCACACGCTTTTAATTTGAGGGAAAACTTATGAAAAATTTACTGCAAAAACTTGCCGGATTCGAGCCGACCGGTTTTCCGTTTCTGAATTTTTATCTGAACGCGCAGGTCAACGAAAACGGGCAAAGAACTTTTGACGTTTACGTCAGAACGCAATTGAGCGAAGCCGCGAAAAATTACGCCGAGGAAACTTCCGAGCGCGAAAGCTTCGACCGCGACGCGAAAAAAATTCTGGAGTATCTCGAAACGGTTCGACCGACGGCGCAGGGCGTGGCGATTTTTGCCTGCGCGGCTGCCGACGATTTTTTCGAAACCGTCGAGCTGGATATGCCGGTTGACGAAGATTACTTTTTCGTCTCCGACCGCCCGCATCTTTATCCTTTGGCGCATTTACGCGACCGTTACCCGCGCTACGCGGTTCTTTTGGCGGACACGAATCAGGCGCAGATTTACGTCTACGGGCGCGGAAAAACTTTTACGCGCGAGGAAATTCAGAGCACGAAAACGAATCGCACGGAAGTCGGCGGATGGTCGCAGATGCGCTACCAGCGCCACATCGACAATTTTCACAAGCAGCACGCCAAAGAGTGCCTTGAGGAGATGGAAAAAATCGTCCGCGAAGACGGCGTCAAGCGGATTATTCTCTGCGGCAACGAATCGGTAATCATCCCGATTCTGCGGGCGGAAATGTCGAAGGAACTGGAAGAAAAAGTGATTGACGTTTTGAATCTGCCGGTCACCACTTCCGAAGACGAATTGTTTGAAGCGACGCAGGTGGCGATTCAAAAATACAATACCGTCAACGATATGGAAAAAATCGAAAAGCTGCTCGAACAAAATTACGACGGCGGCTTGGGCGTGGTCGGCGTGGAAAAAACGCTCGAAGCGCTGCAAAACGGTCAGGTGCAGGAGCTATATCTGAGCGCGAATCTGGACGTGATTCGCTACAATCGCAAAAAAGTCGCAAAAGTTCTGGAAGCTTACGCGCCCGGCGAGGAAGACGAAGTGCCGAACGCGCAGGAATCCGAAGAAGTCGTCGACGAGCTTGTCCGGCAGGCGCTCGCTTCGGCTGACAATATCGCGTTTATCGAAGACGAAAATCTGCTGAAGGATTACGGCGGCGTCGGCGCTCTCCTGCGTTACACGATGACGGCGACGCCTGCCAATCACGCGAAACAAGGAGGTTAAAATGGCGGAAAAACAAAACCAGAAAAAATCGAGCGAGAATAAAGACTCGCAAAATATGCGGTCGCAGAAAGTCGAAAAATCGCCCGACAAGCAAAATCTGGCGACGCAGCGACAAAAGAAAAGCGGCAGCGGAGGAGGAAAATAAAAATGTCGGAAAAGAAACGCCAGAAAAAAGACGGCGAGGACAAAAACAAAAAAAATCAACGAATGCACGAAGCATCAAGCGGCGGCACAGTTGAAGAAAACGACCCGAATAAACGTCAGGGACGAGCAGAGAGCGACGTGACGAAAAAATAATTTGCCGCAACAAAGAATGTAGGGGCAGGTCTTGTGCCTGCCCGATGAGCGCTGGCAGCGCGAAAAAAGATTAGCCACGAAAAAACACGAAAAAGACACGAAATATTTTTATGATTTATTTCGCGTTCTTTCGTGAAATTTCGTGGCTAAATTATTTAACGCCTATTCGCTACGCTCATTGGGCAGGCACGAGACCTGCCCCTACATTTGTTTTTCAACGTCCGATTTATTTTTTTACAAGCTATCCGTGACGGCTTCAATCGCGGCTTCCGTGGCGTCGGTGACGTTGGTGAAAAAATCGTAGCCGGTCATCAATTCGACGTAATCGACGCTGACGCGATAGGTTTTCCAATCGCTGTTGATGCCGGTTTGATTCGGCACCCAGACGGCGATGGTTCTGGTGGAAGAAGTGACGCGCGAAACGTCGTTCGTGCCCGACGACAGGACGATGATGACTTTCCACGTGTAAGTCGGCACGACGATATGACCGGAATTTATTGTTCCGGCGTTGCCGTAAGTGCCGGAAATAATGTAAAGCTCGCTGCCGTTGGTCGTTACCAGGTTACGGGCGTATTCTTCCAGTCCTTCCCAGGTGATGCGGTTGTTGTCCGCCGTCTGCGGAACCATATTCGTCATCAGGAACGTCGAAGAATTATCCGCGACGGTCAGAGTCCGGTCGGCGCTCGGACACATATGCCCGCGGTCGTAGCCCGAACCCGTGTAGCTCGTGCTGACGACTTTATACCAGCCGCTCGGCAGCGTGCTGTCGCCGCGAAAATCGTCCTGACGCGGCGTCGTGCCGAGCCACGACGAATCGAGATGCCACGAAACCCAGTTCGGCGTGCCGTTGTCGCGGGCGTAGGACAAAACATACTGGTTTTTTTCCATCAGATAATTTGCCGGGTAACCGGTGTCGGTCACGGCGTTTGACGGATTGCCCATCGTTAAATGAACCGAGGTCGAATTGGGATTATTGGAAATCGAGATGTCTTCGAGATTGATGCGGTTTGTGCCGCCCGATGTTTTGCGAATCTCGAAACGGACGGCGCTCGCCGTGTTGATGGTGAAATAAGCGGTCGAAAGCGTCGTCGAACTGGTCATGACGGTCGAGCCGACTTTCGTCCAGTTCGCGCCGCTGTCGGTTGACTGCCACAATTCCCAGCTTGAAGAAGCGTCCGTGCCGTAAAGCGCGTGGCTGACGGCGATTGTTCCGGCGTTTGAGACGTTGAAATTCATACTCACTTTGCCGGTGTTGCGGACGCGCGCCGAATACGCGCCGAGCTTGGCGTCGCCGGACAGATTGCCTATCAGCGCGTCGTCCAGATACCAGCTTCCCGACGAGAGCGTGACGCTGGCAGCCGCGTAAGAAGTTTTTCCGCCCGCTTCGAAACCTTCGTTCGTTTGCGCGAAAACTCCGGTTAAGCCGACGATGGCGAAAAAACAAAAGAAGAATCCGCTCTGCAAAGACACGGACAGACGACCAAACAAATTTTGATTGTTTATTTTCTGCATAAATTTTCCTTTATGGGCAAGATATTGCCGTTGATTGGTTAAATGATTTGCTCAGGGAGCGAGCAAATACGCTAAAAGCGAACCGGTGAAAAGTAAACCGGTTAGAATCGAACGATTTAAAAAATCAGCATCGAGTATTGAATACTTAGGCGGGCAAGTCAAGACTTTTAATAGTTGATAGTTGATAACTGATAACTGATAGTGGAAGAAAAACTATCAGTTATCAGTTATCAGTTATCAGTTAAATTTGCTTTTCCGCCGCTTTTGAGAGTAATAATAAGGCTGTATGTCGCCGAACGACCAAAACAATGCCGATAAAAAATCTTTTTTGCGCCGCGCGTGGCGCAAAGGTTTTGTAATCTTCGCCGCCTGGACGCTTTTGGCGCTGTTTTTTTCGCTTCAGGCTTATCTGAACTACGCCTACGTCGGCAGACCGTCGTCTTTCGAGAGAGTATTCCTGCCGTGGATTATCTGCTCTTACATCTGGGCGACGCTGACGCCGCTGGTGATTTATCTGGCGCAGCGTTTTCCGCTTGAGCGCGAGGCGATTTGGCGCAGATTACCGGTTCATCTTTTGACGGCGAGCGTGATTTCGACTTTGCAGATAGCCGTTTACACGTTTCTCTGGCAAGTCCTGCTCAGCGACGCGAACCAGTCTTTTTCGCTTGTCCGCCTGTTTCAAAATTTCTTTGTCGCCGAATTTCACATGAATCTTTTGCTTTACCTGACCATCGTCGGGCTGACGCAAACTTACGATTATTACCGGCGTTACCGCGAGCGCGAACGCCGCGCGGCGCAGCTCGAAATCGCCGCCGCGCAGCTCGAAGCGCAGCTGGCGCAGTCGCAGCTCGACGCGCTGAAAATGCAGATTCACCCGCATTTTCTTTTCAACACGCTGAACACGATTTCCGTCCTGATGCAGGACGACATCGACGCCGCCAACAAAATGCTGATTCGTCTGAGCGAGCTTTTGCGCGTCGCGCTGAAAAGCGAAAGGGCGCAGGAAGTTTCGCTCCGGCAGGAGCTGGAATTTTTGCGCGGCTATCTGGAAATCGAGCAGACGCGTTTTCACGACCGGTTGCGGGTTGATTTCAATGTCGACGCCGAAACGCTGGATTCGCTCGTGCCGAACCTGATTCTCCAGCCTTTGGTCGAAAACGCCATCAAACACGGCATCGCGCCGCGCGCCGAAGCCGGAACGATTTGCGTCGGGGCGCGGCGGGAAAACGGTCACGTCGAGCTTTCGGTGCGCGACGACGGCGACGGCTTAAACGAGACGAAAAATCAGACGGGCGGCATCGGGCTTTCCAACACGCGGGCGCGGCTCGAAAAACTTTACGGCGCGCGGCACAGCTTTGAAATCGTCTCGCCGCAGGCGGGCGGCTTGGAAGTCAAGGTGACGATTCCTTTTCGCTCAGCCGCCAATAACTGAGATTATTGGATTAGAAAAATGAACCACAGAGAACACAGAGAAAGATAAATTAACTACGGATGGACACAGATAAACGCCGATTCAAACAGGATAGACAGGATGAACAGGATAAAAAAACAAAACGCAACGTTTATTTTTAAATATCCTGTGTATCCTGTCCATCCTGTTTGAATTACCTCTGTGCTCTCTGTGCTCTCTGTGGTGAAAATTTCATAAAAAATGCGAAATATTCGTGTCTTAATCGTTGACGACGAGCCGCTGGCGCGGCGCGGCATTCGCCGGCTGCTGGAGCGCGAAGCGGATTTTGAAATCGCGGGCGAAGCCGGGAACGGGCAGGCAGCCTTCGCCAAAATCGAAAGCGAAAAACCCGACCTCGTTTTTCTCGACATCCAGATGCCGCTCGCGGGCGGCTTCTCGCTCATCGAAAAAAAAGGCGCGGAAAATCTGCCCGAAATCGTTTTCGTCACCGCCTACGACGAGCACGCGATAAAGGCTTTCGAAGCGGGCGCGCTCGATTACGTTTTGAAGCCGATTGACCCCGAACGCTTTCAAAAAACGCTCCAGCGCGTTCGCCGCCGTCTGGGCGCGCGGCAAACTGCGGCAATCGAGCCGGAATTAATCGACCTTCTGCGCGGTCTCGCCAAAAACGAAACGCAAAACGCGCCGCACGCCTATCTCGAACGCATCCCGGTCAAAGAATCGGGACGCGTTTTCTTTATCGGCGTCGATGAAATCGACTGGATCGGCGCGTGCGGCAACTACATCGAAATCCACAACGGGCGCGAAAAACACCTGCTGCGCGAAACGATGGACGGCATCGAAACGAAGCTCAACCCGTCAGAATTCCTCCGCATCCGTCGTTCGACCATCGTCCGCATCGAGAAAATAAAAGAACTCCAGCCGCTTTTCAACGGCGAATTCGCCGTCATCCTGCAAAACGGAACCGAACTCGCCTCAAGCCGCCGCTATCGCAAAAATCTGGAAGCGATTCTGAAATTTTAAACAAAGGCAGAAACGCGACAGTCATGGAGCGTGTCTTTCCGGTAATCAGTCTGATTACTCCGGTAATCTGTCAGCCTACTGAAAAAAGCTATGAGATTACCAGAGTAAGCGGTCTGATTACTGGAGAAATCAGGTCAATTACTGGAGAAATCAGACCGCTTACTCCAGTAATCAGATTGATTACTCCAGTAATTAGGTCGATTACTCCAGTAATCAGACCGCTTACTAGAGAAATCTGTTCGCTTACTAGAGAAATCTGTGAGATTTCTCCAGAGACCCGACAATTTGCTGGAGAAATCTGTCAGGTCTCTGGAAAGATTGGGTAATGTCCTGATAGTGTGCTGCCGGAAATAAAATAGCCACGTCGTTTACGGCGTGGTTTGAATAAACGAACTAAAGAAAGGGCGTTTCAACGTCCTTTTGTTTTGGCTTGAGCCAAAGCATTGTTTGAGAAGGACGTTGAAACGCCCTTTTCAGGTGCTCAATCTTCGTCGCCACGTCGTAAACGACGTGGCTATCAGCGACACACTTTTAGGACACTATCAGAGATTGACTCAATCGCTCGACAGATTTGTTCCATTTCCATACAAAATG
>DASVWG010000038.1:0-14889 GCA_036389695.1 Pyrinomonadaceae bacterium | reverse complement strand
GGGCATTCCGCGCGCGAAAGACGTTCTGCCGCTTTTGTTTATGGCGGTTCTGCCGTTTATTCCGTTTTTCGTTCTAAAAGATTTCGGGCAGATGCTCGTTTTCAGCTCGGTCTACGTCACGCTTTATCTGATTGCCGTGCGGCGTCTGCCGCAGCGCATTTTATTTATCGGCTCGGTCGCGTTTCTGGTCGCGGTTTTGATGCTCAGCGCTCTGCCCGCGACCGTGCAGGTCAAAGTTCCGCTGCTTTCGACGCTCGCGCAGCCCGTGAAAACTATCTTACCGCCGCGCATTCACCAGCGCTTTCATTTATGGTTTGACGCGCTGACGCCGCCCGCGCCCGATACGCCTTTCTGGAAAGGCGATTTGGCGGAGTTTTACTGGAAGCAGTATCGCGCGGAATTGATTGACCGCAAGCCCGAAACCGAAGCGCTTTACGCGGAACTGGACAAAATCGAAAACAATAAAAACGCCGATTCCGCCGCCAAAACCCGCGCCGCCGAAATCCGCAAGGAACTGAAAAGAATCGCGGGCGAAGACATCGCGCTGATGTATGAACTGACGAAAAGCGAAGCGGGCGAAGAAATTCCGCCGGACAAGACGGAAATCGAGCGCAGTCAGGCGGAAGAACAGGACGTTCGTGAAGTCAGAGAGCGACTTCAGGCTTTGAACGAGGAAGCGTGGTTCGGCGACGACGCGCTTCAGGCTTCGCGCGCGACTTTCGGCATTTCTTCGGGCGGCGTCACGGGGCGCGGTTTGGGGCTCGGTTATGTCGAGCTGATTCCGGTCGCCGATTCCGATTACATTTACGCCGCGCTCGGCGAGGAACTTGGACTTTTCGGCGGTTTGTTGATAATCTTTGCGCTATTAACGCTGGTCAGCGCGGGCGTCAGAACCGCGCTGGACGCGCGCGATATGTTCAGCAAACTGTGCGCTGCGGGGCTGACGGCTTTTATCGGTTTTCAGGCGCTCGTCAATATGGGCGGCATTACGCGCGCGCTGCCGATGACCGGCATCACTCTGCCGTTTGTCAGCCACGGCGGTTTCAGCCTGATTACCAGTTTTGTCATGCTCGGAATGCTGATGGCGATTTCGCATCGCAACGCGGTTGACGTAAGCATCGACAACAACAACGGCAATGGAAACGGCATTGCAAAATAATTAAGGAAAATTCAAACAGGATGGACAGGATAGACAGGATAAATTGTTTTTTAACTCAGCATTCGAGTTTTATTCGAAACTTTTTTATTTAAAAGTTTTCATCCTGCCTATCCTGTCCATCCTGTTTGAATTCCCGTTTTGATTTTCGGAGAAGCGAATGACGGAAGATTCTTTTCAATTGAATTCGGCGGCGATATCTGACCGGGGCTTGAGCGAAAAACGCCCGCACAACGAAGATTCGTTTTTGGAAATGCCCGCGCGCGGGCTGTTTGTCGTCGCGGACGGCGTCGGCGGAGCGCAGGCGGGCGACGTCGCCTCGCAGATGGCGGTCGAAATCTTAGGCGAAGCTTTCACTAATCTGCGCGAAGGCGGCGACGTCGAGGAATTGATGAAACGCGCCATCGAACACGCCAACGGCGCGATTTTTCAGATGTCGCACGATTTGGCGCAGCTTTCGACCATGGCGACGACCATCGTTGCGCTGCAAGTCACGGGAAATATCGCGACCATCGGACACGTCGGCGATTCGCGCCTGTATCGGCTCGACGGGCGCGGTCAGCTTTTTCGCGAAACGCAGGACCATTCGGTCGTCGAAGAAGAAGTTCGAGCCGGTCGGATGACGCCCGCGCAAGCCGCCAATCATCCGAGCCGCAACGTCATTTCGCGCGCGCTCGGCGCCGAAAATCTGGTCGAAGTCGATATGAAAACGATTATGATTGAGCCGAACACGACTTTTTTGCTGTGTTCGGACGGCATCACGCGTCATATCGAAGACCACGAAATCCGCGACCTTCTGCTTTCGATGCCGATTCCGTCGGAAATCTGCGCACGGATGAAGGAAATCTGTTACAGTCGCGGCGCGGAAGACAATCTGACCGCCGTTATCGTCAAGGTCAGCAGCGAAGCGACCAACGGCAAGCCGCACGATTTTGAAGAAAGCACCGTCGCGACGGCGCGTCCGGCTGCCGCGACGCACGGCGCAGCCATCATCACGCGCGAAGACGAAGACGATTACGAAATTCCGACGCAAAATCTGCAAATGCCCGCCGAAAACAACGCGGCTCGCAGCTTCGATAAAACCGAGCCGGTTTTCGCTCCCGAAACGCAGCCGTCGCTCAACGAAGATACGGTTGAACCGGTAAATAACCAGCCGCAGGCGGAAGCTGCCGTCCGCGACGAAAAAACTTACACCATTGACAAGGACAAAGGCAGCTTTCTCGCAAAATTTGGGACGGCGTGTCTTTTATTAATTTTAGGCGGCATCGTCGGCGCGGCTTTATATTATTTCCTTTCGCCGAAGCCGCCGCAGCAGCAAGTGCAGGAACCGCCGAAACTGACGCAGATGCAGACGCCGAACATCGAATATTCGGCTTTTGAAGACAGTCGGCGAAAAATTGACGAAAATCCTGAAGGATATCTCTCGACGAGCGGGGCAACCGCGAAAGATGCGAAAGATTTTTATCTTTTAGGTCGGGCATATCTTTTATTGGGAAGATATGTCGAAGCTAAGGATGCGTTTATTAAAGCAAAAGAGCAGCTTTCCGACGTGAATGTTGATAAAACAATGCTGAAGAACGAAATTAACTTTGGCTTGTCCATTGTTGATAGTCAATTCTCAAAGAAATTTTTGGATGAGCAAAGAAATTCAAATCAGATAATTCCAGCTGCAAATATTGCCGACTCAAACCAGTCGGCAAACGGTAATTGAGGTGTAGATAGAGGAGGAGAAAGTTGAAGACTTGCCCTAAATGCGGCTCCGCTTACACAAATAACTCTATTGTTTTCTGTCTTGACGATGGAGCTAAGCTTATTTCCTCTTCGAAAGAGCCTTCTCAAATGGAAACCGCGGTTTTGGGAAAAGAAACCGATTTGTCCGTTAAATCGACAGCTAATATAAATGAAAAAACATTAGAGCCGCCGCAATCAGAAGAAATAATTCAAGAAAAAAAAGATAAGGAAACAGGTTTTCTCGGAAAATTTTTGACGGCGTGGCTTTTGTTAATTTTGGGCGCAATCATCGGCTCGGCTTTGTATTATTTTTTAGCACAACCACCAACTCAAGGCATACAGGAATCGCCGAAAATAAAGCAGACCCCGAACATCGAATATTCGGCTTTCGAAGATAGCCGTCGCAATGTTGACCGAAATCCCGAACAATTTATTGTAACGGCTGGGAGAGCAGCTAAGTCTGCCGAAGACTTTTATCTCTTAGGTCGCGCTTATTTTATAACCGCCGATTATGTCAAAGCAAAAGATGCATTCAGCAAAGCGAAAGAACTAATCTCCGGAATAAAAGACACAAATCGCAGGACTCTGGAAAACGAAGTCGCCATTGGCTTGTCAATCGTCGAAAACAACATCGCGCGCAACGAATTTATCAATCAGAAAAGGTTGATGAACCCTTCGCAAATTCCAACAATGACTCCAACACAAACTCCAAATAGCACTCCAAGTCAAATTCCAACAAAGACTCGACCTACTCCATAAATCAAGTTTCGTTTTTCATCGTTTGTTTCTCACTATCTTCGCGCTTCATACAAAATAATTCCGCACGCCACCGCGATGTTCAGGCTTTCTACGCCGTTTGCCATCGGAATCAGCAGGCTTTCGTCGATTCGCGCGCGTTCCCCGGCGCTCAAGCCGTGCGCTTCCGAGCCGAAAACCAGGAGCCGCGCGGCGTTCCAATCGATTTCGGTATAAAGTTTTTCGGCATTAACGTCGGCGCAGACCGATTTCAGATTTTTTTCGCGCGACCATTCCAGAACTTCCGGAAAATCGGCGTTTGTCCACAAGGGCAGGCGCAGGCTCGCGCCCATCGCGCCGCGGATGGCTTTCGGCGAAAAAACGTCAGCCGAATTTTTGGTTGTAATTACGCCCGAAACGTCGACCGCTTCCGCCGTCCGCAGAATCGCGCCCAGATTGTTCGGATTGTTGATTTCGTGAAGCAGAATAACGAGCGGAAAGCGCAGATTTCTCGTCAGCAAATTCGCATTCACTACGCTCTCGCCCGTTAGAGGTTTTTCGCAAATAACGATAATTCCCTGCGAAGTTTTGGTATCGGCAATCGAATCGAAAATTTTCGTCGAAACTTCCGCCAGACTTTCGCTTTTCGTTTTGACCGCATTTAAAAAGCTCTGCCCGCGCTCCGTCTCGGCAAAGTCTTCGGTGAAAAAAACTTCGCGAATCGGCAGATTGGCTTTCAGAACTTCTTCCGCCAGCCGCGCGCCTTCGACGAAGACGAAATCGCGCTCGCGCCCGTCGCGCGCCTTTCGGGCAAATTTTATCTTTTGATTATCGCGGCTGGTGATTTTCAGCATCGGAAAAAGTCGGCGGTAACTAAAAATTAACTTTCCGGCGAGTTAATTTTAGCCGGTTGTGCCTCGCCCTGGTTTATGCCATAATTTCTTCGTTGCGCCCGTAGCTCAGTGGATAGAGTACCTGCCTCCGGAGCAGGGAGTCGCAAGTTCAAATCTTGCCGGGCGTATTCATTTTTCAACTCTTCCAGATGCTTTTCCCATAAATAATCCGACGCCCATCGAATAAACTTTGATTGTCCGTTTTTCACCGGCTCAAGCCGAAGCCAGCCTAATCCGAGATGATTTCGGGCGGGAATTCCGTAAAGCGAATCATTAGCCGGACAATAGACGGCAATGAAATCAACTTCGCCATCTTTATAAGGTCTCCGCCTTTCACTTTTCGGTTGTCGGCGAAGACATTTATATTTCAGAACGCCTCGGCTAATCCAAGCCGTTTTAACTTGAATCTTGAAAATATCTATTCCGTTATCAACCAGTAAATCGTAACTCGCGCCTGAGCCGAACGGAATACTCACCGTAAAACCCGCTTTGATATAAGCGCTCAGAACGATTGACTCGCTGCTATTGCCGATTTCGTATTTCAGCATATTACTGTTTCGGTTGAATCGTCACGGATTTAATTTTCACGTCGTCCATCGGGCGCTCGCCGTTGCGCGGGACGCCGGCGATTGTTCTGACGTTGTTCATTCCGTCGATGACTTTGCCGAAAACCGTGTAATTATTGTCAAATCCCTGCTCGCGTTTCAGAGTGATGAAAAACTGCGAGTTTGCCGAATCGACATCCTGCCCGCGCGCCGCGCCGACAATTCCTGCGTCATACGGAATGTCGGAAAATTCGGCTTTGACGTTCGGTTTGTCTGATTTTCCTATGCCATCATTGCCCGGGTCGCTGTCTTTTGAATTAGGGTCGCCGCCTTGAATGACGGACTGGTTGACGCGATGAAAAGTCGTGCCGTTATAAACGCCTTCGCGCGCCAGCTCCTTGAATCGCTTGACGGCTTCGGGCGCGATATTCGAATAAAGCTCAATCGTGATTGTGCGAAACGCCGGGTTTTCCATTTCGATGACGGCGACTTCCGTGTCGGCAACCGGCGCGACGCCTTTTTTGACGGCGGCATTTTTATTGCCGGATTTATTGCCCGCCGATTGATTTCGGGCACAGGCGAAAACCGATAAGCAAAGCGTTAACAATAAAAGAAATTTCAAAGTTTTCATAAGTTTAATTAGTCGCGGGTCGAGAGTCGCGAGTCGTGAGTCAAAGGAAAAGAGTTTCTGCTCGCGACTCTCGGCTCTTGACTCTCGACTTTTAAAAAAGCTTCGCGCTGTCGAGCAGAATCGTCACCGGACCGTCGTTGACGAGCTCGACGTCCATCATTGCCTGAAATTTTCCGGTTTCGACTTTTGCGATTTGTTTGCGCGCTTCCGACGCGAAAAATTCATACAGGCGATTAGCCTCATCGGGCGCGGCGGCTTCGATAAAAGAAGGTCGCCTGCCGCGTCGCGCGTCGCCGTACAGCGTAAACTGCGAAACGACGAGAAGCTCGCCCGCGATGTCCACGAGCGAAAGATTCATCTTGCCCCCGGCGTCTTCAAAGATGCGCAGATTCAGCGTTTTTTCCAACAGATAGACGGCTTCTTTTTCCGTATCTTCGCGCGCGACGCCGAGCAGAACCAGAATTCCTTTGCCGATTTCGCCGACTGTTTCGCCTTCGACCGTGACTTTGGCGCGCGAAACTCTCTGCAAAACTGCTCGCATAAAAGATAAGGGATGAGGGATGAAGGATGAGGGATGAATATAAGAAGTTTTGAATGTTGAGTGTTGAATTTTAAGTTAGTCGAAATCTTCCATTCAAAATTCAACATTTAAAACTCAGCACTTTCTTATATTCATCCTTCATCCCTCATCCTTCATCCTTCAATAGTGACTTTGTTCATCACGACCGGCTGAAGCGGTTTATCGTTTGCGCCGGTTTGAACGGCGGCAATCTCGTCAACGACGTCCTGACCTTCGATGACGCGACCGAATTTCGTATAGCTCGGCGGCAGCGGATAATCGACGTGCATAATGAAAAACTGCGAGCCGTTCGTGTTCGGTCCGGAGTTTGCCATCGCCACCGTGCCTTTGTGATACGCGCCCGCGTAAAGCGGCGAAGTGCGCTCGATTTCGTCCGCAAACTTTTCGCCCCACGCCGATTCGCCGCCGTAGCCCATGCCCAGCGGGTCGCCGCCCTGAATCATAAAATTTTTGATAACGCGGTGAAAAATCACGCCGTCGTAATAACCTTTTTCCGCCAGCAGGCGAAAATTTTCGGTCGTTTTCGGCGCATCCTGTTCTAATAATTCAAATTTAATCGTGCCTTTATTGGTTTCGATAACCGCAATTCTGTTTGCCATTAAAAATCTCCTTGAGAAATATAAAATCAAAGATTATCAAAAAATGAGCGCAGATAAAAACTCGGCTTATTGGCAGGCAGAATCGCGACAGTTATGGAGCGTGTCTCTTAACGCTAAAGAACACGCTCCATAACTGTCGCGTTTCCGCCTGTTCGCTTCGAATTCAGCTTAAAATAAATCTTTCGATTGCCGCCGCGACGCCGTTTTCGTCGTTCGATAAGGTTTGATGAAAGCTTTCATTTTCAAGCAGTTCGGGCGAAGCGTTGCCCATCACGACGGGCGTTCCGGCAAATTCGAGCATCTGCAAGTCGTTAAAATTATCGCCGACGACCATCACGTTTTCGGGCGTCAGATTTTCGATGACGGCTAATTTTTCCAGCCCGATGCCTTTCGACGCGTCGGGCGGCAGAATGTCAATCAGCGTGAAATCCAGACGCGGGTAACGGGTCGTCAAAATCGTTGCGGTTTCGCTCAGCTCGTTTTGCAGAATCATTTCCAGCTCGCACATCGGCGCGCATTTTCCCGAAAACGAAACGTGGACGGTTTCCGTCTCTGCCAGAACGTTTTCCAGGCTCGGAACGTGTATGACGGCTTCTTCGGCTTCGTCGCCGTGCAGGTGTTTCGACCAGACGATGTATTTTTGCAGCGGAATGTTTTCGGCGGAAACCGTGTCGTAAAACAGTGTGCCTTTGCCGTGCGGGTCGGCGCTCAAAAGCGCGTCCGCGCCGAACTCGCGCCCGACGCGCAAAATTTCCCGCACGGTTTCGCTCGAAAGCAGCGAAGCGGCGACGGTTTCCAGCGTTTGCGCGTATTTCAAAAGCGCGCCGTTATGCGTAATCAAAGGCGCGTTCAGTTCCAACTGCAAACCGACGGGACGCGCGTCGCGAAAGCGCCTGCCGGTCGCAATCGTCACCAGAACGCCTTTTTCTTCGGCGCGGCGAATGGCTTCGGTGTTGGCAGAAGGGATTTTGCCCTTTGAATCGAGCAATGTTCCGTCGAGGTCAAGCGCGAGAAGTTTTATCATTAAATTACTATTGTAAGTCTATTTTTTAGTCTCATCGGTCGCCTGCATCTCTAAGAAGCGTCGGTAAACGCTAAAAACTTCTTTAGGTGAAACGGTCGGCACACGATTGGCTTCGTCGGGCGAATAAAAAGTTGACCGTTTATCTTCGCCGAGAAAAGGCTCTCGACGAATTTGTCCACCATAAAAGGCAATCGTTAAATTGCTGGCGGTCAAATGCCGCGTTTTATCGTCCATAAATAACTTCTCCTATTTTTTATTCATAAACTAAAGCATCAATTATTCGCTTCCTGCTCGCGTTTTTTCTGTCTTTGCTGTTCGAGCCAGACTTGATACGCCGCTTTTCCGCGCTCGAATTCCGCCGCCGACGCGTAAAAATGATGCGAGCCGTCGTTTTTCTCGACGTTTAAAACGTAGTAAATATAATCGGTCTGCGCGGGATTCAGCGCGGCGTTCAGCGCGCTTTCCGAAACCGAAGAAATCGGCGCGGGCGGAAGTCCGGCATATTTGCGCGTGTTGTACGGCGAATCGACTTCGAGGTCGCTTTTGTTAATCGTGCCGTCCCAGCGGTTCTGCATTTTCGCCACATAAACCGCCGTCTGGTCGATGCCGAGCGCGATGCCTTTGTTCAGGCGATTGTAGATGACCGAAGCGACAATCGTGCGCTCGTTGTCAAATTTCGATTCGGTTTCAATCAGGCTGGCAATCGTCACAATCTCGTGCGGCGTTCTGCCCAGAGCGCGCGCTTTTTCGTTCCATTCCGGCTTCCACGTTTTTTTAAACTGCTCGACCATCAACTTTATCGCTTGCTGCGGCGTCGAGCCTTTCGGCAGGCTGTATGTGCTCGGATACATATAGCCTTCGAGATTTTTTGCGTTCGCGTCGAAATCTTTGATGAGCGAAACGTCGTCCATCAGATACAAAACCGCTTTTTCGTCCATCGGCGGATTGACGGGAAACTTTTCGGCAAGGCGTTTGGCGATGTCGAAACGCGTCCAGCCTTCGGGAATCGTGAGCTTTACGGTGCGCTCTTCGCCTTTTTCCAGTTCCTGCAAAACCTGCAAAGGCGTAATCGGCGATTCGAATTGATATTCGCCCGCCCGTAATTTGCTCGCGTCGCCGAACGAGCGCAGGTAAATCTGCGTCGAGAGCGGGTGGGCGAGAATGCCTTCGGCGGCGAGCTTGTCGATGATTTCGTTCGGCGTCGAGCCTTTCGGAATGACGATAAATTGATTCGCTTTGTTGTGCGCCTGCGCCGTGTTCAGCGATTTGTAAAGCCAAAACGCCGCGCCGCCGCCCGCCAAAACCGCTAAAATAAAGAGTAAGACGAGAATTTTTATGAATTTCATCGTGGAAAAGTTTAGCAAAGTGAACTGAGAAGTGAAAACTGAAAACTGAGAACTAAGAACCATTTTCAGTTCTCAGTTTTCACTTCTCAGTTAAAAAACTGTGGTAAATTTTTTCTATGAAACGAATTTTTGTCGCGATTGATATTTCCGAAGAAGCGCGGCGGAAAGCTTCCGGATATATCGAAAGCCTGCGGCGACAATTTCCCGAGCTGCGCGTCGGCTGGGACAAATACGAAAAGCTGCATCTGACCTTGAAATTCCTGGGCGAGACGAGCGACGAACAACTTGCGGCATTGACGAAAGCCGTCGAAAAAGCGGCGCGGGAAATTTCGGGCTTCAAACTGCGGCTTGCCGAGACCGGCGTTTTTCCGAGCCGGCGCAAAGCGCGCGTTTTGTGGCTCGGCGTCGAGGACGAAAAGGGAAGTTTGCGAAAACTGAACGAAGCTCTGGAAAGCGAATGCGAGCGGCACGGCTTAACGCGCGAAAAGAGAGATTTTAAAGCGCACCTGACGATTGCGCGCCTGCGCGAGCCGGAAAAATCGAGAAGTCTGGTCGAAGCGCACTTGCAGGAAAAATTTGCGGCGGTCGAATTTGAAGTTTCCGAAATCGTGATTTATCAAAGCGAGCTTTCGCCGCAAGGCTCGCGCTACACGGTCGTTTCAAAACACGCTTTAAAAGTGATAGGTGATAAGTGATAGGTAATAGGGAAGAAGCAAATTTCTTTCCTTATCACTCATCACTTATCACCTATCACTTTTTTAGAAACTCTTGCCTTCGGTTTCCGAGACGACGTTTTGCAGAAAAACTTCGATGCCTTCGATTTCGAAGCCGTGCTCGCGCTCGATGCGTTTGATAATCGGCGCGGAATCGGAATCGAGAAAATACAAATCCGCCAAATCAATCGTCAGATTCCGGTCCATCTGCGAGCGCAAATCGAGCGCGATTTTTTCCAGCAGGACGGCGTCGTCGTAGGTCATCGAGCCTTCGACGCGCAAAATCGTCTTTCCGCGTTCCGTATCTTCGAGCTGGGTTAAAGTCGTCGGCATTTGTCTGCTAGATTTAATGAAAAAAATCGATAAAAGCAACTGCAAATTTATTTTCGCTATTAGTAAAGACAGCCAAACCAGGCAAAAGGTTTCACTTTATTTTTGAAGATTTTCCCGCGCGGGCACGCGAAAGCCGCGAAAATAAAGAAATTCTAAAATTCTTTCTTTTATTTTCGCGTCTTTCGCGCTCTTTCGCGGGCAAATTCCTCCCGTTAATAAACTAGAATTTCGGCTCGGAATCGCCGCCGCGCCCGAATCGTCTGCCGAATCCGCCGCGCATTTTTTCCTCGAACTTGTTTTTCAACTCGGCGGCTTTCGTGCGCTGTTCCGGCGTCAGAACGGCGAAGACGGCGGCTTTCGTGCGTTCTTTTTCGATGATTAATTGTCGGGTCGTTTCCGCTTGCTGAGCGGAAAGCCGGTTGACCTTTTCTTCGTTGAAAACGCCGTCCGTGCCGAGGTCTTTCAGCTGCTCGTGCGTCGCGCGGGCGGTTTCCATTAAAGCCTGAACTTTAGTTTTTTCCGCTTCCAGCGTCTGCCTGATTTGCGCGCGCTGCTCGTCCGACAAATTAAGCTCGTCGGCGATTTTCTCCAGCGCGAAAGGCGGCGGTCCGAAAGGTCTCTCGCCTCTCGTGCCCGCGCCCGCGTCTCGTTTTTGAGCAAAGACGAAAACGCCGCCGATTGCCAGAACGACAAAAGCTAAAATTGCGATGGTGTATTTTTTCATACAGTTTCTCCTTAAAAATTTTAATTTCGCGGATTGTTCCGCGTTCATAAATAATGACGAATTTTGCCGCCCGAAAAACGTCTTAATATCGTGAAGCTGTGCAAAGAAAAGTAAACTTTCGACGGCGAATCATTTACAATTCTTGACAAACTCGGATAGGCTTTTGGCGTAAGATACTTTCTGAGTACTGAGTGCTGAGTACTGAGTGGAAAGCGAAGACTCAGTACTCAGTACTTTCCACTCAGTACTAATTAATTTATGTTTCGAATTTTATTGATTGACGATGACGAAGAGCTTTGCGAACTGGTTTCGGAGTATTTGACCGTGGAAGGCTTTGCGGTCGAAGCGGTGCACGACGGCGAGACGGGTTTGCGGAAAGCGCGCGCAGCGGGCGAGCAGGATTTGATAATTCTGGACGTGATGCTGCCGAAGAAAAACGGCTTCGACGTTTTGCGCGAGCTGCGCGGCGCGGAAAATCAGATTCCGGTTTTGATGCTGACGGCGCGCGGCGACGATATGGAGCGCATCGTCGGGCTGGAAATCGGCGCGGACGATTATCTGGCAAAGCCTTTCAACCCGCGCGAGCTGGTCGCGCGTCTGCGCGCGATTTTAAGACGCACGCAGAATTTGTCGGACGAAACGCTGCCGGCGGAAAAAATCCAGATTGACGACGTCGAAGTCTCGCTCGCGGCGCGGTCGGCGCGGCGCGAAGGCGAGGATTTGAATCTGACTTCGGTCGAGTTCGACCTTTTGGCGGAGCTTTTGAAAAACGCGGGCAAAGTCATCAAAAAAGAAGATTTGAATCAAAAAGTTCTGGGACGCAAATTGTCGCCTTTCGACCGCAGTCTCGATATGCACATCTCGAATCTGCGAAAAAAACTCGGCTCGCGCGATGGCGGCGGCGAGGAACGCATCAAGACGATTCGCTCGGTTGGTTACATCTACACCGTTGTTTAATTGGCGAAAACGGTCTTCGGTCTTTGGTCTTCGGTCTTCGCAAGAAAATTATGCTCAATGCTGAACGGTAAAAAATCGAAGACCGAAGACCAAAGACCGAAGACCGATAAATGAAAATGGGTTTGTTTCTGAAAATCTTCTTATGGTTCTGGCTGGCGACGGCTTTGGTCGTCGGCGTTTTGACTTTTATTACGTGGTCGACGCAGTCCGAGCCGTTTTTGAATCGCTGGCAGTATGCGGTCAGCAATACGATGAAGGTTTACGCGGAGACCGCCGGACAAATTTACGAAAACGAAGGCGCGGCGGGAATCGAGAAATTTTTTCAGAAGCTCAAGATTTCCAACGAGATTAAACGCGCGTGTCTGGCAAGCGAAAAAAACAAATCGTGTTTCGAAGAGTTGACCGACAGCCGCGCGCAAAAGGCGATTGAACGAGCCTTTAACGGAAATGCGGTCGAATTCGAGTTTGTAGCGCCCGAAGAAAACTTCGCGGCGAAAAAGTTTACGACCGCCGGTGGCGAAAATTTCGTGTTGGTTTTGCAAATCGAGCGTCCGCGACCGCCGCCGCCGCTCGGCGTCGATTGGAAAACGCGTTTTTTGAGAATCGCCGCCGTAATTTTGACGGCGGGCTTGCTGTGCTACGCGCTCGCGCGTTATCTGGTCGCGCCGATTTTGAAGCTCCGGCAGGCGACTAAAAAATTGGCTGACGGCGATTTACATACGCGCATCGCGACGAAACGGCGCGACGAGCTCGGACAGCTGGCGCGGGATTTTGACGAGATGGCGGAGCGCATCGAAACGCTCATCGCCTCGCAAAAACGCCTGACGCGCGACGTTTCGCACGAGCTGCGCTCGCCGCTCGCGCGTCTGAACGTCGCGCTCGAGCTCGCCAAACAAAAATCCGGCAGCGAAACCGCCGCGCTGCTTGAAAGAATCGAAACCGAATCGAAACGCCTGAACGAGATGATTTCGCAGATTCTCACGCTTTCCAAACTCGAAACGCGCGCGGAAAAAATCGAAAAACGCGAGATAAACCTGACTAAATTAATCGAGCAAATCGCGGCAGACGCCGCATTTGAAGCCGAAAGCAAAGGCAAATCCGTCAAAATCCCGCGCGCCGAAAACTGCCGCGTCAACGGCAGCGAAATTCTCCTGCGCAGCGCGATTGAAAACGTCCTGCGCAACGCCGTGCGTTACACAAAAGAAGGCACGAGCGTTGAAATTTCGCTGAAAAGCGAGAACAAAAAAGCGTCCGTCACGATTCGCGACTACGGCGCGGGCGTCGCGGACGGCGAGCTTTCGCAAATGTTTCGCCCGTTTTACCGCATCGGCGAAGCGCGCGAAAGAAAAACCGGCGGAATCGGTCTGGGCTTAGCGATTAGCGAGCAAGCCGTCGCCGCGCACGAGGGCGAAATAACGGCGCGAAATGCGGCGGACGGCGAAGGCTTAATTGTCGAAATCAAAATGCCTTGTTTGTAGAGACATTATTGAAAAAGCGCCGCGCATTATTGAATAAGCACGTCAAATTATTAAATAAGCTCACCGCATTATTAAATAATCACAACGCATTATTGAATAATCTCGTCAAATTATTGAATAAACTCAACGCATTATTGAATAATCACAGCACATTATTGAATAATGACGCTGCATTATTTAAAAAGCGCGGCGGATTTCGCAAAAAGGCAGAAACGCGACAGTGATGGAGCGTGTCTTTTAAACGCGGAATGCGGAACGCCGCAGCGATGAATTCGGGATGCATAAATTGCAATTCATCGTTCCGCGTTCATCGTTCATCGTTTCAAACACGCTCCATCACTGTCGCGTTTCTGCCTTTCAAGGAATTTCTTCAACCAGAAACAGCAAAGTCTTTTCCGTTAAAGAACGCGCTTTGTGTTTCTCTCCGGCGGCGATAAAAATTCCTTCACCGGCGCGGAAAGCTTCGGTTTTACCGGAAAAATTTATTTCCAACTCGCCTTCGACGACGTATCCGACGTGCGGTTTCTCGCACCAATCTTCTTCGCGGACGGCGCGCGAATGTTCGAGCAGGCGCACGCGCTTGCCGTCTCGCTCAAGCGTCTTGCTGCGCAAGCCGGACGCGGAAGTTTCCCATTCGAGCGCGGCGAAATCGATTTTCATATTTTAAGCGACGCGGCTGCGGCGGGCGTCGATAAAAGATTTGACGCAGAGAATGACGAAAATCAGACAGACCAGAGCCATTGCCAACTGCGAAAGGAAAGCTGCCGAAAGCGTTATTTCGCCGAGTTTCGAGAGAATGCGCCACGCCGGAATCACAAAGCCGATAAGCCCTAAGAGAACCGCGCCGTGCATCAGGTGCATCCGCAAATTTTCTTTCGCGCGGGCGGCGGCGCCCAAAATCGCTAAAAGCAGACCGAAAACGGCGGGAATCAGCGCCGTCAGGCTGGCGTTTCCGTTTATCAAACCGTAAACGTAACCGATGATTCCAATCAAAATCAGCAAAATTCCGCAGGCAATCGCCGTCGATGGCATAAATTTTCTCCTTAAAATGGTCTTTGATTTTTGACCTTTGACCTTTGACTTTTTCTTATAGCTCAATCTTCAGAAATCAAAGGTCAAAGGTCAAAGGTCGAAAGTCAAAAATCAATACTTTTCGTTATTTTCCGTTAATCTCTTTGAGCAGTTCGGCGGCTAAGATTTCATTCAGCGGCTTGATCTTTTCGTATTGCCGGCGCGCGGCGAGCTTGTTTTTCAGGACGACGTAGCAGATGCCGAGACCGTAAAGCGCATCGACGTTTTTGGCGTCGAGCCGGAGAACTTTTTGATAAATCGGCGCGGCGACGCGATAATCTTTGAGCTGAAAATAATTATTGCCGAGCCGGACGAGCGCGGCGACCGACTGCGGATTAATCTCCGCCGCTTTTTTATAAAAGGGCAGGGAAAT
>DASVWG010000037.1:0-5158 GCA_036389695.1 Pyrinomonadaceae bacterium | reverse complement strand
CACGGGCGTGCCCCTACATTACTTTAAACAATGTCCGCAGAAAATAAACCTCCGCTTTTGGAGATGAAAAACATCAGTAAAGAATTTCCCGGCGTCAAGGCGCTGGACGGCGTGACGTTTGACCTTTCCGAAGGCGAATTTCACGCGCTCGTAGGCGAAAACGGCGCGGGAAAATCGACTTTGATGAAGGTTTTGTCAGGCGTTTATCCGGCGGGCAGCTACGGCGGCGAGATTTTGATTGACGGCGAGACGAAAAATTTCAAAACCGTCCGCGACGCCGAAAATGCGGGCGTCGCCATCATCTTTCAGGAGCTTTCGCTCGTTAAGGAGCTAACTGTCGGCGAAAACATTTTTCTCGGACGCGAGCCGAGCCGGTTCGGCGTCATAAATTGGGCGGAGCTGTATCAGAAAGCCGGAAAGCTTCTGCAGGATTTGCATCTGCCGATTGACCCGCGCACGCCGGTCGGCAATCTCGGCATCGGTCAGCAGCAGCTCGTCGAAATCGCCAAAGCTCTGTCGCAGAAAGCGAAAATTCTTGTGTTGGATGAGCCGACGGCGGCTTTGACCGAATCGGAAGTCGCGACGCTTTTCGCGATTTTGGAAAAATTGCGCGCGCGCGGCGTCGGGATGATTTACATTTCGCATAAGCTCGGCGAAGTTTTCCGGATGAGCGACCGCATCACGGTTTTGCGCGACGGAAAAACGGTCGGCACGAACCCGACGGCGGATTTGAATATCGAAAAAGTCATCGCGCTGATGGTCGGGCGCGAAGTCGGCGATATTTTTCCGAAAACCAATCACGAGTTTGGCGAAACGGCGCTGGAAGTCAAAGATTTAAACGCCTTTGACCTCGACAACCCGAATAAAAAACTCGTCGATAACGTTTCGTTCAGCGTGCGGAAAGGCGAAGTTTTGGGCATCGCCGGTTTGATGGGCGCGGGACGCTCCGAATTGCTGATGTCGATTTTCGGCGCGTGGCAAGGCAAAGCTGCGGGCGAGATTTACGTCGAAGGTCGGCAGATTTCCATCGACGCGCCTTCGGATGCGATTCGTCACGGCATCGGTTTCGTCACCGAAGACCGCAAGCGTTTCGGCTTGCTGCTGGAACAGACGATTCTGGACAATATGACGCTCGCCGGACTGAAACAAATTTCCGGCAAATTCCTGACGCATCGCTCGCGCGAAACCGTCGCGGCAAGCGGCGCGATGCGTTCCTTAAGAGTCAAAGCCGGCTCGCCCTTAACCGTTGCCGGAACGCTTTCCGGCGGCAACCAGCAGAAAGTCGTTTTGGGTAAATGGCTTTTGACGAATCCGAAAATTTTATTTCTCGACGAGCCGACGCGAGGCATCGACGTCGGCGCGAAACAGGAAATCTACACGGAAATCAACAAACTGGCGAAAGAAGGCTTGGCGATTGTTCTGGTTTCATCGGAGCTGCCCGAAGTTATGGGCTTATCCGACCGCATCATCGTCCTGCACGAAGGCAGGAAAACAGGCGAGTTTACGCGCACCGAAGCCACCGCCGAAAAAGTCATGGCGGCGGCGACCGGGAATGTTTAGGAAATTTCACCGCAGAGACGCGGAGGTTTCGCAGAGAAACGCAGAGTTCGTATGAGTGACAAACATTTGAATTTGATTACTCAGGAAATTATCAGTGCGGCGATTGAAGTTCATAAACAACTAGGTCCCGGATTACTTGAATCGGCATATAAAGAGTGTTTGTGTAAAGAATTAAATCTTCGCGGAGTTTCATTTGAGCGTGAGAAGCCTATAAGATTGGAATATAAAGGCTTGGAATTGGAGTGCGGTTATCGCCTTGATGTTTTAGTTGCCAACTCCGTAGTTATTGAGATTAAATCAGTTGAGATTCTTATACCGGCTCACGAAGCGCAATTAATAACTTACCTAAAGTTAGGTGGTTGGAAGGTTGGGCTTTTAATAAACTTTAATGTCGCCGTGTTAAAAGATGGTATTCGCAGAAAAGTTTTGGATTCAACGAATAGACTCAGCGTTTCTCTGCGAAACCTCTGCGTCTCTGCGGTGAACGGATTTTAATAATGAATGAACAAACGAAAATAACCGATTTCAAATTTCAAACGTCATCGCTTCGCGCATACACGATGCTCGGCGCTTTGATTTTGATTTGGCTTTTATTTTACTGGCAGACGGGCGGGACTTTTTTGACGCCGCGCAATCTGTCGAATTTGATGTTGCAAACGTCCGTCACGGGAATTCTCGCGGTCGGGATGCTGATGGTCATTCTCGCCGGGCAGATTGATTTGTCGGTCGGTTCGGTTCTGGGTTTGGCGGGCGGCGTGGCGGCGATTTCGCTGACGCATTGGGATTACGGTTTGGCGATGTCGATTTTGCTGGCGATTGCCGTCGGCGTCGCCATCGGTCTGGTTCACGGCTCGCTGGTCGCTTATTTCAATATTCCGGCGTTTATCGTCACGCTCGGCGGACTTCTGGCGTGGCGCGGCGCGATAAAAGGCATTTCACGCAGCGAGACCGTGCCCATCGCCGACCCGACTTTCAAATTAATCGGGCAGGGAAATATCACTGCAAATTCGGGCTGGGTTTTAGCCGGAATCGGAATTCTGCTGGTTTTGTTTCTGGCATACCGGCACGCGCAGGCGCAGAGGAATTACGGGCTGGGCGAAGCGAATTACGGCGGCGAGATGCTGAAAACGATTTTGCCAATCGCCGCTATTATCGGCTTTATATACGTGATGAACTCGTCGGACGGCGTGCCGATTCCGGTTCTGATTTTTCTCGGCGTAGCGATTTTCGGAGTGTTTATTACAAATTCGACGACCTTCGGGCGCTATCTTTACGCGATTGGCGGAAATGCTGACGCGGCAAGGCTTTCCGGCATCAATACGAAACGGAATATTTTAAAAGTTTACGCGCTGCTCGGCGTTTTGACCGGAATCGCGGCGGTAATTTTTACGGCGCGGCAGGGAAGCGCCGCGCCCGACGCGGGAACTTTGAAAGAACTCGAAGCGATTGCCGCCTGCGTCATCGGCGGTGCATCGCTAATGGGCGGGCGCGGAACGATTTTCGGAGCCTGCGTCGGCGCTCTGATTATGGCGAGCCTCGATAACGGAATGTCGCTGCTGAACATCAGGGATTTCGTGCAGGAATTGATTAAAGGCGCGATTCTGGTCGCGGCGGTCGGGCTGGATATGGTCGGCAGAAAACAGTAAAAGAAACGATGAACGCGGAACGATGAACGCGGAAGTAATTTGAATTAATGATTCTCGTTTTAACTTAAAATTCGTAATTTATAGCTCATAACTTTCTTTTGTTCATCGTTCATCGTTCCGCGTTCATCTTTTCTTTAAACGACGGCGACCGCGTCGATGGATTCGATGCGGATAATGGCGCGGCTGTACATCTGGCTGCGGATTTCGATGGCTTCGGTGCCGATGATTTTGGTGACGCCGCCGGCGATTGTCTGACCTTTGACGAAAATCGTCAGACCGCGTTTTTCGTTCAGGCTCAGTTCTAGCAAATCCTTAAACATTTCAAATCTGTTTTCCACGTTTCGCTCCTCTGCTGATTGATATTTATGACGGTTTACAAAATATCATAAAATCTCTTTTACATTCTCCGGTAAATTCAAAGCTACTACCCGAATAGGTAGTAGCTGGCGCGACTCGAAAAAAATAAGGAAGGCTAAATATATATTAAATAAATTCTTAAGCTGAATGATATTTTGCTGCGCGCCAACCTCATTCATGCGGCACGCATCCCCAGGACGAAGGATAATTTTCAATCGCGCCGAAGCGCCGGTGATGCTGTCTTTGATTCAGAATGTAGCGTTTGACGCGCCCGCTCTGCGAAAGGCTGACGGTAAATGCCTGATAATCTTCCTGCCACGAAAAACTGCGGTGCGAAACGTTGCGCCGAACCCAGCTTCGCGAAAGCAGCTTCAGGCGGCGCACGACGTCCGCCAGAACGTCCGTCGAATTCAGACTGACGAGCAGGTGAACGTGGTCGCCCGCGCCGCCGATGGCTTCCAGCTCACATTTTAAAGCACGCAGGCAGCCCGCTATATATTTATAAAAAGATTTGCGCCATTCTTCGTCAATCACGCAGTCTTTGTCGAGATGAAGAACAATATGATATTTCAGCGAAACGGATTTCGTCGTCGCCTGTTTCGGAAAATTCAATAACGCCGGAGCATCGCAAACGGTCGTTGCCGAAGAATCGGTAAATGTCAGCATCATATAATCAAAATCTCCTCTGCCGGAAAAAATATTTCCGCGCCGAGAGTTAAGATAATTGATTATCGCCGCCCGTTTCGCCACCTGTTTAGGTAGTAAATTTTAAAGGCAGAAACGCGACAGTGATGGAGCGTGTCAAGGTTTAGCAATTCGACAAACTAAACAAAAAACACGCTCCATCACTGTCGCGTTTCTGCCTGTTTTTTTATTCTTCGTCCTGTCGCAGTTTCTCCAACACGGTGAAATCTTCCAGCGTCGTCACGTCGCCCGCGACCGTGCCGCTCGAAGCCAATTCTCTCAGCAAACGGCGCATAATTTTTCCGCTGCGGGTTTTCGGCAGAGCGTCGGTGAAACGCAAATCGTCGGGTTTGGCGAGCGAGCCGATTTCTTTGGCGACGTGCGCGCGAAGCTCCTGTTTCAAGGCTTCGTTGCCCTGGCGTCCGCCTTCGAGCGTGACGAAGGCGGCGATTGCCTGACCTTTGATTTCGTCGGGTTTGCCGACGACCGCGGCTTCGGCGACCGCCGGATGCGAAACCAGCGCGCTTTCGATTTCCGCCGTTCCGAGCCGGTGACCGGAAACGTTTATGACATCATCGACGCGCCCCATAATCCAGTAATAACCGCGCTCGTCGCGCCGCGCGCCGTCGCCCGCGAAATAAGCGTGCGGAATGTCCGACCAGTATTGTTTTCGATAACGCTCGTCGTCGCCCCAAATCGTCCGCAGCATCGATGGAAACGGATGTGTTACAACGAGATAACCGCCTTCGTTCGTGCCGACGGATTTTCCGTCTCTGGTTTGAATATCCATTAAAATTCCGGGAAACGGACGCGTTGCCGTGCCGGGAACGGTCGGCGTCGCGCCCGGCAAAGGCGAAATCATAATCGCGCCGGTTTCGGTCTGCCACCACGTATCGACAATCGGGCATTTC
>DASVWG010000036.1:0-3926 GCA_036389695.1 Pyrinomonadaceae bacterium | reverse complement strand
CCCGCTAAAAATTCCGAAAAAACTGGTAATTCGGTTTTTGAAAGTCTAAAATTGAATTACACAAAAATTGAATTTTAGGGAGACCGAAACGAATGGCACGATGCGAGGTTTGCGGTAACGATTATTATCTGTCGTTTGAAGTTATCACGGCGGGCAACCGTCATGTTTTTGATTGTTTCGAGTGCGCGATTCATAAGCTGGCGCCGGTTTGCTCGCATTGCGGGTGTAAGATTATCGGGCACGGCATCGAGGCGAAAGAGACTTTTTTCTGCTGCGCCAATTGCGCGAAACAGGCGGGCGTCGCGGGCGTCGAAGACCACATCTGGGGCAAAGAGAAGGAAACGGCGGAGCAATTGGGCGAGTAAAATCGGACAAAATCGGCAATGTTAAAAGAGAGGCTGAAAGTAGAAAGTGTGAGAAGTGTCAGTAGCCCAAGCGTGAGCGCGGGCTTTTGAAAGGTGAAAGAGTAAAGGCAAAAGGCAAAAGCAAAAGAATTCTTCTCCTTTCTCCTTTCTCCTTTCTCCTTTCGAAAAGCCCGCGCTCACGCTTGGGCTACTGACACGAGTTTTTTATGAAACAAATGGTTTTTTATTTCCTGATTTTTTTCGCTTTCTTCGCTTTCGGCTGCGCTCAGACGCCGAAAGGCTTGGCGGAAAACGAGATTCAGACGGCGCAGAATATTCCGGGCGGCGCGAACAGCGAAACGAAATTTCGCGTCGAGACGGTGGCGAGCGGTTTGGAAGTGCCCTGGGCTTTCGTTTTTCTGCCGAACGGGAATCTGCTTTTTACCGAGCGTCCGGGCAGAGTTCGAATTATCGAAGGCGGAAAGCTTCGCGCCGATGCGGTTTACACCGTGCCGGATGTCGAGCCTTCGGGCGAAAGCGGTTTGATGGACGTTTCCATTCACCCGAATTTTTCCGCGAATAATTTCGTCTATCTCGCTTACGCTTATCGCGGCGCGGGCGGTCAATTGGTGAAAATCGTGCGCTATAAATTCGCCGACAATAAATTTACCGAGCCGCGAACGATTATCGAAAACATTCCCGCCGCGCCGAATCACGCCGGAGCGCGCGCTGATTTCGGTCCTGACGGCAAGCTTTACGTCACGACGGGCGACGCGACCGACCGCGAGCTAGCGCAGAAAATGGATTCGCTCGCCGGAAAAACCCTGCGTTTGAACGACGACGGCAGCGTTCCAAACGATAATCCATTCGTTAATCAAAAAGGCACGCGACCGGAAATCTGGACTTACGGGCATCGCAACGCGCAGGGCTTGGCGTGGCAGCCCGTTTCGAATCTGATGTTTCAAACCGAGCACGGACCTTCCGGTTTCGACGGTCCGGGCGGCGGTGACGAAGTCAACATTGTCGAGCGCGGGAAAAATTACGGTTGGGCGGCGATTCATCACAGGGAGACGCGCGCGGGCATGGAATCGCCGCTGCTTGAATACACTCCGGCGTGCGCTCCGGCGAGCGGAATGTTTTACAACGGCAGCGCTTTTCCCGAGTTTAAAGGCAATTTCTTTCTCGGATGCCTGCGCGGCGCGCGTATTATCCGCGTTTCGCTCAACGGCAGAAACGTCGCCGGTCAGGAAGATTTATTAAAAGGCGTCTACGGGCGAATTCGGGAAATCGCCGAATCGCCCGACGGTTTTATATATTTTTCGACCTCGAATCGCGACGGTCGCGGCTCGGCGGCGAAAGACGACGACCGCATTTTGCGGCTCGTTCCGGCAACAAAGTAAAATTTTAAAGGGAGAAAAACGATGAGCGAATCAGGGACGAAAATTGATAAAAGAGATGACGTAAATCCCGCCGCCGGCGAAGACAAATACGGCGACGTCGAGTTTGCCGATACGACGAACAATAAATATCCGATTGACACGCCCGAGCACGTGCGCGCCGCGTGGAGTTATATCAATCACAAGGATAACGCGGCGAAATATGATGCGGACGAAGTAGAGACGATTAAAAAACGTATCAAAAAAGCGGCTGAGAAACACGGCGTGGAAATCGGCGAAGATTAACGAATTATCACGGAGGTAAAAATGGCACAGACGGAAAAAGCGCGAGACGAAGAAACCGACGGATTAGAATTAGAAGTGAACGAGCGGACGCAAACGCCGTTTTCGCGGCAGGCGGGTTTCAATCAACCTTTGCCGCACGACGAGGACGCGGGCAGCGCCGCAAGCGAACAGAAAACCGGTTCGACGTTGGAAGTAAAACCGATAAATCCGACTTAATATTTGTCTTTTGAGCGAGCGACGAAAAATTTATGTCTGCCATTGATTTGATTAGAAGCAAAGCCGTCGAATTGAGCGGCGCAAGTGATGTTCACGACGAAATTCTCGCCCTCGTCGGCGACGCGCGTTTTGTTTTAATCGGCGAAGCCTCGCACGGGACGCACGAATTTTATCAATGCCGGGCGGAAATCACGAAAAGATTAATCGCGGAAAAAGGTTTTTCAGCCGTCGCGGTCGAAGCCGATTTTCCCGACGCTTATCGCGTCAATCGTTTCGTGCGCGGCATCGGCAGCGATAAAAACGCGGACGAAGCCTTGCGCGATTTCGAGCGTTTCCCGCTCTGGATGTGGCGCAACACCGAGGTTTTGGAGTTTGTCGAATGGCTGAAAGAATTTAATGCGGATAAGCCTCTGAGTAATCAAGCCGGATTTTACGGCATCGATTTATACAGCCTGCACGCTTCGATGGAAGCCGTTTTAAAATACCTCGAAAAAGTCGACCCGGAAGCTGCGCGCCGCGCCCGCTCGCGTTATTCCTGCTTCGACCATCACGGCGAGGACGCGCAAAGTTACGGCTACGCGGCAAGCTTCGATTTATCGCAGTCGTGCGAGGACGAAGCCGTCAATCAACTGGTCGAGCTGCAAAGACGCGCCGCCGAATACGCCAATCGCGACGGCTTTGTCGCCCGCGACGAATATTTTTTCGCCGAGCAGAACGCGCGGCTGGTCAAAAACGCCGAAGAATATTACCGGCAGATGTTTCGCGGGCGCGTGTCTTCCTGGAATCTGCGCGACCGGCATATGACCGAAACTTTGATTGCGCTGGCGTCGCATCTGGAAAATCAGGGGCAAAGCGCCAAAATCATCGTCTGGGCGCACAATTCGCATCTCGGCGACGCGCGCGCCACCGATATGAGCCGCGGGCGCGGCGAATGGAACGTCGGGCAATTGGTGCGCGAAAATTACGGCGCAAGCGAAGTGCGTTTAATCGGTTTTACGACCTTTGAAGGAACGGTCACGGCGGCGACGAATTGGGATGAACCGGCGCAGTTAAAGCGCGTCAGGCAAGGCTTGAACAACAGCTACGAGCGTCTTCTGCATCAAGTCGATATTCCGAATTTCTTTCTGAATCTGCGCGACGCGGAAATAAAAGAAGCCTTGCGCCGACCGATGCTGGAAAGAGCCATCGGCGTGATTTACCGACCGGAAACCGAGCGCGTCAGCCATTATTTCGAGGCGAGTCTGGCGGAACAATTCGACGGCGTGATTCATTTCGACCGGACGCGCGCGCTCGAACCGCTCGACCGGGTTCCAAGCTGGCGACACGACGACGCGCCCGAGACTTTTCCCGAAGGTTTGTAGCCGGCAGCGAGGAAAATTACCGTCCGTTTTTCGGCTGTCGACTTCTTTTGTAAATCAATTTGCGAAAAATGACCGTAATTTCCGAGCCTGCGGCAAAAATAAATCCAAGCTGTAAATATTCATCGTCAACTTCGGTTAATTCGTAAGTAAATAAATCTCCGATATTTCTTTGGTATAAACTTTCGTCGATGATTATATTCATCCGGCTGCTTTTGACGCCGCGAAGCTCGAAAATCTGTTGAAATTCTTCCGTTTGGCTTAGAAATTGAAATTTTGCCCGCGTTCCTCTTTTAGTCTCAAACGCCGATTCTTCGGGCGAGTAA
>DASVWG010000035.1:0-5562 GCA_036389695.1 Pyrinomonadaceae bacterium | reverse complement strand
CCAGATTCTGCCGCGCTTGACCGTTGAACGCGTTAAAATTGCCGCCGACCAACAGGTTTCCGCTTGGCAAGAGCAGAAGGGCGCTGATTCTGCCGCTCGCGCCTGTTCCGGCGTTAAAAGTATTATCCTGGCTGCCGTCCGAATTCAGGCGCACGACATCGCTCGGCTGGTTGGTCTGCGCGTAATTGACCTTGACGACCAGAATCTGACCGTTCGGAAGCAAAGCGATTGAGGAAATTTCCTTGCCTGTTTCGTCAGTGATTTGAAACGTCTGGTCGGTGCTGCCGTCCGCATTCAGACGGGCGATAAAGCTTTTTCTGATGCTGCTTGACGTGTCGTATCTGCCCGCGATGATGATTTTTCCGTCGGGCTGTATCAATAAATCATACACGTCGACGAGATTGTAGGCGGCATAAATCGTCGGGTTAAATGACGTGTCCTGGGTTCCGTCAGCGTGCAGCTTAAGCGGCGCGAGCGGTTGAGTCGCCACCACACGACGCGAGCTGGCAATCATTATCTTGCCGTCGCTTAAAATGACGGGCTTGTTTTTTGCGCCGTTACAGCAGGCAAAATACGGGTTTATCAAAACGTTGGTATTGAAGGTCGAATCGATGCTGCCGTCCGCATTCAGGCGCACGACGCTTCGCTTCGTCACGCCGTTTAAAGTATAGACGAAATCGCCCGCAACGATAATTTTTCCGTCCGTCTGCGGTGCGGCGTGAAAGACGTTGACCATCTGCGTAAAGGAATTTCCCGCGCCGCTCGTGTTGGGTTGAAACGTCGTATCGAGTGTGGAATCGGTATTCAGGCGGGCGATTTTGAAGCGCGACGAATTATTGACCGAATCGAAGCTGCCGCCGATGATGATTTTTCCGTTCGCCTGCGCGGCGATGGCGCGAATGCTGCCCGGATTCATCGTTTGCCATCCGATGCCGCCCGCGTTAAACGCCGTGTCGGGAGTGCCGTCCGGCTGAATCCGCAGGAAATAATTGGGGACGGAGGTGCCGGTATTGCTGTTTAAAACGTCGCCGACGATAACGCCGCCGCTCGCCTGCAAGGCAAACGCGCTGAAAAAAGTCGCGTTAAACGTCGCAAACGAAGTGTCGATTGTGCCGTTCGGCAGATATCTTTTAATCGGAACGACGGAGCTGAATCCATGCGCGACCGTAATTTTGCCGTCGCTTCCCAAAAGCATCGAGGCTACTCCGCTGGGAAAATCGATGCGCGTAAAGCTCGAATCAATGACGCCGTTTTCATTTAATCGCTGCATCGCCAGCGCTTCGAGCACGAGAAGTTTGCCATCGGGCTGAACGATTAATTTCTTAAGCGGAGAGCCGAGAGTGAAGTTAGCGAATGAAGTGTCCGGCGTGCCGTCCTCGTTGAGTCTTTTGAGCGTCGGCGTAGAAAGCGACAGGGCGGCTATAACTTTGTTGTTCTGCGTCGCGAGTCCTTCGACCGACTCGGAAGAAGAAGCAGCATATTGAAACGAGGCATCCGTCGAGCCGTCGTCATTCAGCCGAATTATTTTCCGGTTGGAAGTGAAAAGTCCGCCGAGCAGTAATCTGCCGCTGGCATCAATCGCTACGCGGTGGATGGTACTGCCGGCAGCCTCTGTGAAATTAAAGGTCGTGTCCGGCGTGCCGTCGGCGTTCAATCGAAGCAGTGGTTTGCCCGCCGAGGTTTGCCCGCTAAAGCTCAGGTTTGAGCCGAAGATAACAATCTTTCCGTCCGGCTGAAGTATAATGCTGCTCGGCTGGCTCGTCGGCGTGAAAATCGTGCTGTTCAGCGTCTGGTCGAGCGTCCCGTCGGCGTTCAGGCGAGCGAGTTTGCCGACCGGCTGGCGATTGTAAGAATTAAAAGTTCCGGCGACCATCATTTTTCCGTCCGGCAAAACGGTAATCGCCGACACCTGTTTAAAGCTGAAGGAATTGGTTTGAATTTCCGGGTTAAACAATGGGTCGACCACCACGTCTGAAATGCCCGGACTCGAAGCGGAAGCCGCGCCGCCGAAATTGCTGTTGCAGATAAATATTGCGAGTAAAAGCGCGAACGCTCGTTTGAATAAAACGAATGTTGAAAATTCTCTTACGTTTTTTTGTGATTTTAGCGTTGTTTTCAGCATAAATTTATATTTTTGAAGTCGGGATTTATTTTTCTTGCCAGCCATTGTTTAAATGATTTTTCGTTGCAGATTGCGGTGAGAAATCGGCGGACTCTATGGAAAGCCGGTGTTTGAGGAAACGCTGAAAGCTAAATTTCAGCCGGAAATGCTAATAGATTATACATAATATTTTACATAAATAAACATTTTTTATAACAAACGTAAAGACTCGCTTTTAAAAATTGAATAATAAATAAACTCGCAAATGACTTTAGTTGCCGCGGTTTTGATTATTAACGGCGGCGCGTTGTGAAAATTTTCGCGCGCTTTGTTAGACTTAAGACTTACTAATAAATCAAACGGGAAAGGGAATAATTATGTTTAAAGACACCGAATCGCAACTGGAAACAATCAACGGAATTTTCGCGCAGGCAAAGAGCGAAGACAACTGGAATCTGGACGAGCCGATGCTCTACAGCTTTTATTTCGTGGACGAAAGCGTCGACAAACTGGAAAAGCTCGGGCTGTATCTCGAAGAAGAAGGCTACGATTTCGTCGACATTTTCGAGCTCGGCGACGAGGAAACCAACGAATCGACCGGCGAATACCTGCTTCACATCGATAAAATCGAAGTTCACACGCCGGAATCTTTAGCCGAAAGAAACGTCCAATTTCAAAAGCTCGCCGACGAATACGAAATCGAAACCTACGACGGCTGGGAATTCGGCGAAGTCGGCGACGAAGACGACGAGGAAGAAGAAGAAGACGAAGAATAAGAAGAATTAACAGGGATAAAAGGGATAAAGAGGATTTAATTAATTTCTTTTATCCCCGGTAAATCCCTTTCATCCCTGTTCTTTTCCCGAAGTAAAATTTGAAAAACGCCGACGCACAAAATGAGGTTGCCGGAAAGCACGAAAGCGTAAAAATCCTGCGTTTGTGGCAGATGATTTTTCTCGGCAAAGGCTCTCTGACGCGTCAATTCATACACGCTTTTATCAGCGTCGCGCTGCGGCTTTTTTTTCGCCGCATCGAAGCGAGCAATGTCGAACGAGTGCCGGAAACGGGCGCGATTATCTTTGTTCTCAATCACCCGAACGGCTTGGTCGATCCGGCGCTCGTCTTCGTCAGCCTGCCGCGCCGCGTTTCTTTTCTTGCCAAATCCACGCTTTTTTCCATTCCCGTCGGCGGATTTCTGATGCGCTCGCTCGAAGCGCTTCCGGTTTATCGACGCATCGACGCGCCGGACGAGATGTCAAAAAATCTGCGAACTTTCGAAGCCTGCCGAGAGCTTCTGAATCGCGGACGCTGCATCGCCATTTTCCCCGAAGGCATCTCGCACAACGAAACCAAGCTTCAACCGATGAAAACCGGCGCGGCGAGAATCGCTCTGGGCGCGCTCAGCGTTAGCGGTCAGCAGTCAGCAATCAGCGGTCAGCCGGAAGAAAGCGAAGCAGAAGCCCGCGCGTCAGCAAGGGCGGAAAGCTCAACGAAAGAAGAAAATAATTCACAGATAAACACATATACACGCGGATTGAAAACCGAAGGACAAAGGACAAAGGACGAAGGACAAATTAATTTAAAAATAATGGCAGCCGGGCTTTATTACACTTCTAAAACCGCTTTTCGCAGCGAAGCCTTGATTCGTTACGGCGAAATTTTCGATGTCGAGCCGAGCGAACCGGACGAAAACGGCGAGCCGGCGCGCGAGGCGGTGCAGGATTTAACGGACAAAATCGAAAACGCCCTGCGAAACGTCACTCTGAATCTCGAATCCGAAAAGGAACTGGATACGATTCTCAAAGCCGAAGCCCTGTTTTCGTCCGTCTATCAAAATCTGCTTTTCAAGCAGACGCTGGCGCAAAGCTTCCAGCATTTGCAAAATCTGGCGGAAAAATACAAGCTTCTGGGCGAAAACGAACCCGAAAAAATGCGCGAGCTGAATGAAAGAATAGCGCGGTATGAAAATGATTTGAAAACGAGCGGCATCACGGCGGAAAGCCTTTCCGTCCTTCAGCATCCGACCTTTTACGTGCTGCGTTATCTCGTTCTGCGCGTTTTGCTTTTAATTATTCTTTCGCCGGCGGCAATCGTCGGCGCGATTATTCATTCGCCCGCCTTTGTTTTCTCGAATTTCATCGGCTTGATGTTTCGCTCGCACGGCGCGGACGCCGCCGGCTCGACTTATAAAATTCTCGCCGCGTGTTTGTTTATGCCTCTGACGTGGCTGATTACGGCGGCAGTCGTTTTCTGGTTTTTCGGCTGGCAGTTTGCGCTTGTCTCGATTCCGCTCACGATTTTGTGCGGCTACATCGCCCTGCGCTCGTCCGAGACGCTGATTGATATGACCGTCTGGCTCAAATCGGCGTGGCTTTTGTTCCGCCAAAAAGGCTTATTCCTGCGCCTTCTTTTAAAACGCGAAGCTCTGCGGCAGGAAATCGGCGAGCTGATTGCTAAAGATTGAAGCTGATTGAGATAGATTCAAACAGGATGAACAGGATGGACAGGATAAGAAAATCGAATTTTTATATTTTGAATTTCTCCATCCTGTAAATCCTGTCTATCCTGTTAAAATCTCCCTTTTGCCAATGAAAGTCGTTTTATTTACATCTTTTGCGCTCGTCGCTTTCGCTTTCAACTCGATTTTGTGCCGCCTGGCGCTCGGCGCGGAAGCGATTGACGCGGCGAGCTTTACTTTCGTGCGGCTGGTTTCCGGCGCGGTTGTTCTCGTTTTAATCAATTCGTTTTTCGGCAAAAAAGAAGCGGCAGCGACGCGCGCAAACTGGCTTTCAGCCTTTTTTCTTTTCGCCTACGCGATTTGTTTTTCGCTCGCCTACATCAATCTGACGACCGCGACGGGCGCTCTGATTTTGTTCGGCTCCGTGCAGTTGACGATGATTTGCGCGGCGCTCGTCAAAGGCGAAAGACCGCAGATTCTGGAATGGCTCGGATTATTTCTCGCGCTCGCCGGTCTGGTTTATCTGGTTTTTCCGGGCTTGTCCGCGCCGCCGCCTGCGAGCTGCGCGTTGATGATTGCGGCGGGAATCGCGTGGGGATTTTACACTTTGCGTGGGCGCGGCAGCCGGAATCCTTTAGCCGACACGACCGGAAATTTTCTCCGCTCCGTGCCGATGATAATTTTGGCGGCGCTGCCTCTGATTTACCGGATTCAGCTCTCGCCGAAAGGAATCGTCTTCGCCGTTCTGTCCGGCGCGATTGCGTCCGGCATCGGTTATTCGGTCTGGTATGCCGCGCTGAAATATCACACCGCCACACGCGCGGCGATTTTGCAGCTTTCCGTTCCGGCTCTCGCGGCAATCGGCGGCGTAATATTTTTGGCGGAAATTATTTCAACGCGCCTTCTGCTGGCGAGCGCGTTGATTCTCGGCGGCATCGGCTTGGCGATTTTAGGGAAAATGAAACCGCAAAGTCAGAACCGCCTGCGGTAGCGGGCGGTTGAA
>DASVWG010000034.1:0-11115 GCA_036389695.1 Pyrinomonadaceae bacterium | reverse complement strand
GAAGCGGTCGAGATTCCGAGCCTTTTCAACCGTCTGGTTTTGATGGCGACCAACGACAAATCGTGGCATTCGGTCAACGAAGTGAAAATCGAAGCCGCGCGCTGCTGCGTCTCGAATTATTATTTCTCGCCGCATTCGCCGAACGGCTACGAAACGACGCACGTCACGTTTTTCAAAGCGCGACCCGAACAAAAACTGCGCCGCATCGTCACGACCGCCGACGGTTACCTGCGAACCGCGCTCAGAAAAGTCGTCAAACAAGGCTTGGCGAAAAAGGATTTATACGAAGGCGAGAAAGAGAAATAGCCGCGAAGCTTTAGCCACGAAAGAACACGAAAAAAGCACGAAAGAAGAAATTCAGCCAGAGAGGACACAGAGAAAGAAAAATTTACAGGGATAAGTAGGCTTCGCTGCTTGATGGATAGGGATAAAATAGAAATCATCTTTCTTATCCCTGCGTATCCTGTCATCCCTGTAAATTTTTCTTTCGTGCCCTTTCGTGTTTGTTCGCGGCTAATTTCTTATTGTCGCTGAAACTCCGGTGAGCCGAGAATCAAGCCGACGACTTTAAACACCTCGACGTTTCCGCTCGGTTCGAGCAATCTCGCCTGCTGTCCGAGTCCGCGCCTGCCCTGCCCGTTCGGCATCATCGCATCGTCCATTTCGTCTTTGACTTCGGCGACTTTCGGCTCGATTAAAGGTTTTTCGAGTTGTTTTAAGAGCGTCGTTTTGGTCGCGGACGAAACTTCGCCGTCGAGGATTTCGGCGATGGCTTTGTCGAGAATTTCCGGTTTCGTTTTCGCCTCGAATTTCTTTAAATCGACGCGCGTTTGCGGGATTCTGTTCGACGCCAGAGCGACGGCGAAATTCATTCTTTCCAGCAGCGCGCCCGTGTTGACCCAATCTTCCGCCGTGTCGGGATAGCCGGTCGGGGCTTGATAGCCGTAAGGAATTTCGCCCATTTTGTTTATCAGAGCGAGCAGCGCCGGGCTGGAATTGGTGTCCGCGCCGATGGCTCGAATGGCGCTGATTGCCAGCTCGAAAGGCGTTTTGATTTTCGCGCGATAATTTTCCGGCGCGAAAAATTCCGGGTCGTTGAAAAGCGCGCGCAGCGTCGTTTTGATGTCGCCTTCGGATTTTTGGAAAGCCTGCGCAACGCGATTTACTAAAGCTTCGCTCGGTTTGTCGGAAACGAATTTGACGGCTAATTTGCGGGCGATAAACTTCGCCGTCGAGGGATGTTTGACGAGAATGTCGATGACTTTTAAGCCGTCTTTTATTCCGCCTTCATTTACCTTTTGACCGAGCACGTTTTTCTCGCCTTTCTCGTGCCAGTTCTGGTTAAAATAAAACTCGCCCGATTCGATGTCGTCGGGCACGCCAGCCATTCTTTGCAGGCGGTCGAGCGCGTTGTTTTCGCGGTCGGTAATCATTCTGGCGGCGGCGCGACGGTAGCCGCGCGGGTCGGCAATCGTCCAGCCGGTAAAGGCTTTCGCCACTTCGACGATGTCTTTCTGCGTGTAGCCGCCTTCGACGCCGAGCGTGTGCAGCTCCATCAATTCGCGCGCGTAATTTTCGTTGATGCCGCGCTGCTGGCGGTTGTTCATCATCTGTTTGGCGCGTTCAAAACGCTGGTCGATTTCCGCATCGGTAAGCCCGCGCGCGCGCAGTCTTTCGCGCTGGCGCTCGTTTAATTGACCGTTCTGCACGGCACGCTGTAAAACGCCGCCGCGATTATTGTTCGCCTGCGCGTTCGGCGAGACGGATTGAAAATTGTCGAGATAAAAAAGCATCGCCGGATGCTGCGCCGTGCCGACGAGCAAATCTTTGAAGCTGCCCAGCGCGTTTTTGCGAATCACGTCGCGCTCATACGACGGAATATACCAGCGCACGGCGGCTTTGCCCGCGAAAACGTTGAAATGATTCGCCCAGAAATCCGTCATCACTTCCTGCAATTGCCGCTCCGAGTAAACGCCGCGCAAAATTCTTGAGGAAATCTGCTGCTGCATAATCTGATTTGCCGGTCGCAAATCGTATTTTTGATAAAGCTCGCGGAGCTTTTCCTGTCGGGCTTTGCGGTCGGCGTCGGTCATTTCCTGCTCGGCTGGCGGCATCTGATTGTTATTCTGCGCCTGATTTTGCATATTCCGGCGACCGCCTTCGAGCTGGCGAATTAAAGCGCCGGGATTCGGATATTTGGCGAAAATCTCGGCGGTCGTCATATCGAGAATCTCGAATCTTTTCAGTTTCGCTTCCAGAGCCGAATCATTAATCGTCGAAGGATTCAACTGCTGCTCGATATATTTCTGCAAGCCGACGGACTTTACTTTTTCGACGTCGCCCGGACGCGCGCCGAAGCCGAGACGGTTTAGAACGTGCAGGATTTTCTGGTCTTCGCCGAGCGGTTTGCGTTTATCTTTCGTATCGCCGCCGAAACCGGCGAAAATCGGGCTTGCCAGCGCCAGCAGCAGCGCGAGCGCGGTGAATCTGTAGAATAAGGAAAAATTTCGTTTCATTATCTTTAACCTCGGAACTCTAGTATAATTGCACGGCTGTTTGAGCCTTATCTGTAAGTTTAGATGCGATTCATTTTGAAAAAGCCGAAGAAATTTCACGAAGCAGAAGCCCGCGCGTCGGGCAAGGGCGGAATAATTTTAGATTGTCGATTGCAAGATTTTAGATTTGCCGTTAGCTAAGATTTAAATCCGAAATCCGCATTCCGCAATCCCTAATCAAATCCGCCCTTGCTGACTCGCGGGCTTCTGCCTCGTTTGTTTTGAAAGCAACTAACAACAAATATTATCTCATCTTAAAAATCGTATTTTTCCAAAGTTTACGCTAATATAAAAACGATTTCGAAACACTTCGAGGAATTAAACATAATGAAACGCATTTTTTCTACTATCGTGTTTTCCGCCGCTTTCAGTGTATTTTTCGCCGTTTCCGCTTTCGGGCAGAACCTGACTTTCAACGATTTAAACGCCGCTTATACTTTCGATTTGCCGGAAGCGACCTGGAAACAAACCGTCAAACCGACCGCCGGAAGCTCAAATGTCGAATACGTCTACGGCGACCGCTCCGGCGGTCATCTGGAAGTGCGCAAAATCACGATTCAGTCGGGCGAGCTTCTTTCCGACGTCATCGAGCGCGAGCAGGAACAGAAGCTGCAATTTCTGCCCGGTTATGTCGCCGGCAAGGAAGAAAATTTTGCCGGCGCTTTGCGAGGCAAGGTTTTTAATTTCGAATACGTTCGTTCGGGCAGAAACATCAGCGGCAGATTTTATTTTCTGAAATCCGACGAAACGACCGTCTACATCGTCCGCTTTACGGGCGAGCGCGATAAACTGAAAGCCATCCGCAACCAGACCGATTCGATTGCCCGCACTTTCAAATTGAAAACGGCGGAGAAGGAAAATTAATCAGCTAATCAGAAACTTTGCGCCGAAAGGCACGATATATCCTTTCGCGTTTTCATCAATTCCCGACAAAATTTCGTCTAAAGAGAGCGCCTTTCGGAGTCTCATCCGGCGCGTTTCGCTTTCGGGTAAGGACGTGATGATTCGGACATCGAAATTTTCCGCCTTTTTCAAAAGACTCCAAGCTGTCTGACCGTTGACCTGATAGCTCGCGCACAATTTTTCGGCTAATCTTTCACTGTTTTCGGCTTCAAACCAATTTAAAAAATCCTTTCTGCCGAGACCGTCGGCGCATTCGGCGAGAAAGATAATCGTGCCGCCGTCCGCGCAGGCTTTTGAAGCGGTTTCTAAAGCCTTGTGCGCTTGAATCAGGTTGATGTCAAACGGAAAACCGCCGCAGGAAACGATGACGATTTCGCGTTTTTCGGCAATTTGAATCGTGTTTCGAGCCGCGTAAATCTCGCAAGCCTTTTCGTGCGCCGCGCGCCAATCGCCGCAAAATAAATCAATCGCTTCGCCTCGGTCGTTGACGAATGTGTTAATCGAAAACGCGGGATTTATCTTCGCGACGACTTCCGCAAACGCTTCGTGAACCGGATTTCCTTTTAAAAGTCCGGGACCGACGCCTTTGCGCCGCGATTTCGTTTCGCAGTCAAACGCGAGCCGGTGCGTCTCGTTAATCGTCCGCGACGAAGCCAAGCCCGGACAAATCAACTTTCGCCCGCCCGTAAATCCGGCGAAATAATGAAACGTGACGCCGCCGACGACGATGACGCGGTCATGTTCCGTTAAAGCGCGATTAAGCTGGATTGGAATTCCGTCGGCGGTTTCGCCGAGCTTCAACAATTGAACTAAATCCCGTGCATTGTGGTCGAGCGTTTTGATTCTCTGCGCGATAAACGGCGTCAGGATTTCTCGTTTTTCTTCTTCCGTCACCGCGCGATGGATGCCGGTCGCAAAGATGATGCGAATGTCGTGGGCGGGCGTTCCGTTGGCAATCAAACGCCGGACGAGCAAATTGACAATCTGCCCGCTCGCCGTCCGGCGCGTCGCGTCCGGCACGACGATTAAAACCGTCTCGCCCTGATTAACGATTTCTTCCAGCGGCTTCGAATCAAACGGATTATCCAGCTTCGCGCCGATTTCAACATCGCTCAAAGGCGCGTCCGGCTTTTCGTTTCCTAAAACCCGAAAGCGGGTTTCGTCATAATCAAACGGAATGTGAGTTTTACCGTAGCGAAGCTGGATATTCGGCATAAAAATTTACGCAACAAGCATTGGAACCTCGAAATTTCGAATCGGGACTTACAGAAGATGACCTGGAAGCTGCGGAAGATAACTCGATATTTGCAGCTTCCAGATTATCTTCCGCGCATAACAAGTTATCTTGCGCAAATGATAAGTTATCTTGCGCAAACGATAAGTCACCTTCCGTAAATGATAAGTCATCCTGCGCGCATACTAAGTCATCTTGCGCGCAAACTAAGTCTTCTTACGCACAAACCGAGTTATCTTCCGCAAGTTTCAAGTCATCTTACGCAAGTTTCAAGTCATCTTTTGCAAGTTCCGGCTTGAGTTTCACGAAATTCAAGCCGGAACTTTGTTCCTTCAAAGCGAAACTTATCAATCTAAACGCTTGATTTTAATTGTTTACCACTTTGACGCGGACGTCCGATTCGAAACATTTAGCGCCCGTGTCGCAGAAATGAACGTCTTCGTCTTCGAAGTCGGGCGTTTCCATCTGAATCGTCAGGTGGTCGATGCCGAATTTATCGTGCAGGCGCTGGCGCAAGCTTTTTAAAAGCTCGGTCTGCACGATTGATTCGTCGTGACGGACGTGCGCCGAAAGCGCTTCGATGCCCGAAGTTATCGTCCAGATATGTAAATCGTGGATGCCGTTGACGCCTTCGGTTTCGAGAATCGCGTCTTCGACCGCCGCCAGATTGATGTGCGCGGGCGTGCCTTCCAAAAGCACGTTGACCGATTCGCGTATCAGATTCCACGCGCTGAAAACGATAATCAAGCTTATCAAAACGCTGCACACGGCGTCAGCCCAGAGCCAGCCGAAAGCGAGAATCAAAACGCCCGCGGCAATCGCCGTCACCGAACCGAGCGCGTCGCCGACGACGTGCAGCCACGCGCCGCGCAAATTTAAATCGTGTTGATGGTCGCCGTGCAGGATATACGCGCAGACGATATTGACGAGCAGTCCGCCGGCGGCGATGACCGTCAGCGACGCGGCTTTGATTTCCGGCGGCTCGTTCCAGCGCTGATAAGCTTCGTAAATGACGAACAGCGAAATCAGGACGAGCGCCACGCCGTTGACGAAAGCGGCGAGGATTTCCAGACGATAATAACCGAAAGTTTTTTTCGCCGTGGCGGGGCGCGAAGCGAACCAAATCGCCGCCAGCGTCAGGCTCAGCGCGGCGACGTCCGTCAGCATATGCCCGGCGTCGGCAAGCAGCGCCAGCGAATTGACAAACCAGCCGCCCGCCGCTTCCGCCAGCATATACGCAAACGTCAAGCCGAGCGCTATCTTCAGGCGCGTTAATTTTCCCGCGCCGCGCCGTTCATGTTCGTGATGATGTCCGTGATGCGCCATCCTTTTAGGGATGAAGGATGAGGGATGAGGGATGAAAAAAGAGAGTTTTAAGTTTTAAATGTTGAATTTTGAATTTATCAAAAGCCTTTATTCAACATTCAAAACTTAAAATTCAAAACTCTTTTCATCCCTCATCCTTCATCCCTCATCCTTCCTCTAATATTGCCTTAAAACTTTTGCCGAAGCCAGCGAGAGGACGAAGCGGCGGCGGTTGCCGTGTTCGTCGCTGATTTCGACGGTGACTTCCGAACTCGGGGCGGTGATTTGCAGAATAAAGCTTCCGTCGCCGCCGGCAAAGGTTTCGCGTCCTAAAATCCGCACGGTCGCGCCCGGTTGGGTTTTGCCGTTGATGCGATAAATGCGCCCGCCTAAGTTTTCGACCTGCCAATCGCCGGCGGTGATGACTTCGCCTTCTTCGCGCTTTAAAACGGTGAAGCGCCACGGCTCGCTCCATTCGCTCGATTGACCGGAGGCGGCGGTCGCGCGGATGCGCCAGTAATATGTTCCCGGCGCGGCGTTTGCCAGCAAAAGGCTCGGCGCGGATAAAGCGTCCGATTCCTTGACCATTCCGTCGGCGACGAAAAACGGCGAGGTCGAAACCTGCAAATGATAAGAACCCGCCGCGCCTTCGGTTCGCTGCCAGCGAAACGTGATGTCCGCCGTGCCGCTGGACGAGGCTAAAATCTGTTCGAGCGCGGGCGGCGCTATCAGCTTCGGCGCGTCCAGCAGTTTTTCTTTCGGCGAAAGCTTGCCGTTGTTGACGGCGGCAAATTCATTGTCTTTGATGACGGTTTTCTCGCCGCCGATGTTCGTCTCGACGCCGCCGCGACTGATGCGGATTTCGCCGCCGTTGGTTTTCTGGTTGATGTTAAAGCTGGCGTCGGTCTGCGAAAACAGACGGTTTTCCGATTCCTTGATTTCGACGATATTCTGCGAGGCTTCGGTCTGGTCTTCGGTTTTGACGTTGATTTGACCGTCGCCCAGAGAGACGCGGACGTCCGTGCCGCCGAAAATCGAAGTGCTGTTGCGAATGACGACCGTCGAATTCGGGCGAATCGAAAGCACCGCGCCGTCAATCATCCGAATCTGCGCTCTGCCGTCAGCCTGCGTCTGAATCGTATCGCCCGCCAGAACGTATGTGACTTTCGTTACTTTCTCGGTCTGCCGCGTCGAGGCGCGCGTAATCCGCACCTCGCCTTCGAAGGAAATCAGCCGCGCCGCGTCCTTCGGAATCTCCAGATTGTCGGGGTCGGCAAACAGCCAGCCGCTTTTGACCGCCCACCAGCCGCCGCCGATGAAAAGTCCGAGAAACACGAGTGTCCCAATCACGCCGTAAACGTGGCTTTTTTTGATGTTCCACCAATCAACGTAAAATTTGCGATACTTCGGTTCCATTAAATCGGCTGCTGCGGGCTTGCGGCGAAAAGATTATTCCGCGTCGTCCCCGACGGCTTCGGCGCTTTCCTTCGCCGGGAATATTAAAGATAAAATGATTGATAAAATCAATGCGCCGACGACCGTCGCCAGAGAAAGATTGATGACCGTCTGGTCAAATTCGTGATTGAGAAAACGGTGCAGAAACTTTGCCGTCGCAGAATGATTATCCTGCCCAAGAACCATTATCAAGCCTTCCGCCAAAAGAGGCAAGAGCATTTTTAAGCCGATAAAGCTTAAAACAAACGCCAGACCGAATTTCAAGAGGTGAAATTTCTCCGCCATATCCAGCAGCAGAAAGAAAAACGTGCGCAAACCGAGGATGGCGAAAATGTTCGACGTGTAGACGACGAAACGGTCGGTCGTGATGCCGAAAATAGCTGGAATCGAATCGACGGCGAAGACCAAATCGACCACGTTAATCACGATTAAGACCAGAAGCAGCAGCGTTCCGGCGCGCTTGCCGTCGACGCGGACAAAAAACTTCTCGCCGTCGTAATGCTTGGAAATGCGGACAAAACGAGTGGTAAATTTGACGACCGGGTTCTCTTCCGGGTTGAAATCGTCGTCTTCCTTGAGCATCTTGATGCCCGTGTAAACCAGAAACGCGCCGAAAACATACAACAGCCAGTGAAATTTTTCGACCAGTTCAGCGCCCGCGAAAATCATCACCATTCTTAAGACGAGCGCCATAAAAATGCCCCAGAAAAGGACGCGGTGCTGGTATTTTTTCGGCACTTTAAAATAATTGAAAATAAGCAGAAAGACGAAAAGATTATCGACCGACAGCGAAAGCTCGATTAAATAACCCGTAAAAAATTCTTTGGTTTTCGTCATCGCCAGGGCGTGGTCGCCGAAATGCGTGTTGACCATCCAGTAAATAAAACCGTTAAAAGCGAGCGCCAGCGAAACCCAGACGGCGCTCCACGCAAAGGTTTCACGCCGCGTCGGCGCGTGCGAACGGCGGTTGGCGATGCCTAAATCGACGGCGAGCGCCGTCAGAACAATGACGAAAAAAGTAATCCAAGCCCAAAGCGGATATTCGATAGAAGTCATAAACAACTAAAATACAAAGTCTGGAGTCTAAAGTCCAAAGGGTTAAGTCCAAAGTCTAAAGTTTGAAAACGCGAAAAACGTAACGCCGGCATCCGTGCCGGCTGTCCTGAGGGCGTCTCGCCCTCAGACGAAGCTGAAGATTGAAATCAATTTAAGATTAGATTGCGGCGACAGGATGCCGCCGCGACAGCCAGCGTTATGTTGCCGAATTTGCAAATTTAACTGTATTATCCGATAGACTTTGGACTTTAGACTTTGGACTTTGGACTTTAAATGTTAAAATCGCGGTTTGCTGGAAATGGCAGAAACGCGTCCGTCCGGTCAGGCGAAGCGTTAATTCAAAACCCGAAATTCAAAATTAAATTTTGCGCTTTGCATTTTCCGTTTTGCATTATCCGGACGAAAAGCGGATTTCCGCCGTCCGATTCCAATTTTTTTTAAAACAGGTAGTAAAAAATGCTTAAGTTTTTCAGTCGTTTAGAAAAAACCAGAAATATCGTAATTTTGATTTTCGGTCTGCTGCTGGTTTTCAGTATGGTCTTTTTCGGCGCGTCGGTCATGACCGGCGGCGGCAGGAACGCGCCGATTTCCACCGGCAGCACCGAAACGGTCGCCAAAGTCGGCAGCGAGTCGGTGACCGTGGGAGAGCTGGTGCGCCAGAAGGAAAATCTCAGCCAGATTTACGGCGGGCGCGCGCCGGCGAGCAAGCTTCTGCTGGACGGGATGATTAGCCAGCGCATCGTCCGGCAGGAAGCCGAGCGTCTCGGCTTGACCGCCAGCGACGCGGAAGTCGCCGCGTCCATCCGCGAGCAAAACAAGCCGACCGACGGCAAGCCTTTCGACCTCGCGCGTTACGAGCAGAACGTGACCGAGCAATACGGCAGCGTCCGCGCTTTTGAAGAAACCGAGCGCGACCGCATCAGCGGGCAGAAACTGCGCGCCTTTATCACGTCGGGCGTGACGGTTTCCGAACAGGAAGTGCTGGACGATTTTAAAAAACGCAACACCAAGTTTGATTTATCTTACGTTCCCGTGAACGTCGCCGATTTGGCGCAAGCCATCCAGCCGACCGATGCGGAATTGCAGGAATTTTTCAACCGCAACAAAGCCAATTACTACATTTCCGAGCCGCAGAAAAAGATTCGATACGTTTTTCTGAGCACTTCCAAGCTCGGCGAAAAAATCCAGATTCCCGAAGCCGATTTGAAAGCCGAATACGACAAGCTGCCCGAAGACAAGCGGCAGGCGGGCGTGCAGGGACAGCAGATTGTTTTGCGCGTCGCCAAACCGGAATTTGACGCTCAGGTTTTGGAAAAAGCCAATCAAATCGTCGAACGCGTCCGCAGCGCCGAAGGCGGTAAAATCTCCGAGCAGGCTTTTGCCGAAATAGCGAAAGGACAATCGGAAGACGCGGCGTCGGCGCGAAACGGCGGAAAAATCGCCGGACTCGTCAAACAGAATCCGAACAATCCGACCGACCCGCTCCAGCGTCTTTTGACGATGCAGGAAGGCGAAATCACCGAGCCGATTAAATTCGGCGAAAAATATTACATCCTGCGGCGCGGCGCGATTGTTCCGAAATCGTTTGAAGACGCGAAAAAAGAACTCGAAGTCAGCCTGCGCAACCGCCGCGCTTACACGGTCGCCGCCGAGCTCGCGCAAAAAATCACCGACGATTTGAAGCAGACGAAAAACCCGGAAGCGACGGCGCAGAAATTTGCCGCCGAAGCGAATATGAGCGCCAAAGATATGGTGCGCGAAACCGGCTACGTCAAACCGGGCGACGAAGTGGAAAACGTCGGCATCGCGCCGCAGTTTGAAGAAGGCATCAAGCCGCTGGAAAACGTCAATGACGTCGGCGAAAAAATCCCGATTAAAGACGGTTTCGGCATCCCGATGCTCATCGACAAGAAAGAACCGCGCGACGAGACTTTTGAAGAAGCGAAAGCCAAAGTCACCGAAGCCGTAAAATTGGAAAAAGCGCGCACGCAGGTCGAGCAAATCGCCAAAGACATTGCCGCCGGCGCGACCAGCGTCGAAGCTTTGAGCGCCGCCGCGCAGTCGAAAGGCTTGAAGGCGCAGGAATCGAAAAGCTTTATCATCGGCTCGCCGCTCGGACAAGGACCTTCAGCCGCGACGAGCGAAGAACTGGAAAACGCGATTTACGCGCTCAAACCGGGCGAAGTTTCCAAAACGCCGATTAAAGTCGGCGAAAACTGGTATATCGTCGGCGCGGCGAAACGCGAAGAAGCCAATATGGAAGAATTCGCCAAACAGCGCGACCAGCTTTTGTCGTCGTCGCTCCAGACAAAACGCGGGCAGGTTTTCTCGGATTACCTCGAAGACCTTCGCCGCCGTATGGAAGCCAATCAGCAAATCAAAATTTACAAAGAAGCGCTGAATAAAGTCGATAACCTGGACGCCGACGCCGACGCGTAAAGATAAGGCAAAAGTAAAAAGGCAAAAGGAAGAAATTCTTTTTGCCTTTTTTGTTTTCCGAAACAGAAGCCCGCGCGTGAGCAAGGGCGGAATCGAATGAAAAAAGCAAAATGCAAAATGCAAAATGAAGAAAGTGTTTCTATTTTGCATTTTGCATTTTGCGTTTTG
>DASVWG010000033.1:0-50049 GCA_036389695.1 Pyrinomonadaceae bacterium | reverse complement strand
GCAGAAGGCGCACGCGTCAGCAAGAGCGGAGAAAACGCAAAATTTAAAATGCAAAATGCAAAATAAAGAAACTGATTCTATTTTGCATTTTGCATTTTTCGTTTTGCATTCGATTCCGCCCAAGCCGGACGCGCGCGCCTTCTGCTTCGATTTACACGCGTTTTCGATTTAGAAAGGCTTGCGGATTGGTTTTTAATTCCAGCCATTTCGCCAGTAATTTTTGATAGATTTCATAAAACGGCGACGCCGGATTATCCGGTTTCGGAACGGCGGGCAGGGAATTTTTTTGCGCTTCCGCGGTTTCGATTTCCCACCTGCGCCAGAGATATTTCAGAAGCGAGAAACAACTGGTTATCTGCCCGCAGACGACAAGAGTGTCCAAATCTTTTTTATCAATCCAGAGCGTCGTCGCCATTCCTTCAGCCGTTTTTGAGATTTCAATCATCTGGTCGGTCGGTTTTAAATCGGGCGCGAGCTTCCATAATTCCGTGCGCGGCTGTGAAGGGTTCAAATCGTAAATCAAATTAAACGAGACGAGCCTGGCGCGCTCGGGGTCGCTCATAATCTCGTTAAATTCCATCTGCCGGATGTGTTTCATAAAAACATTGCCGGTCATCGTCGAAAGCGAGCTGAAACGCGCCCGCATCAATTCGATAAAATCGGGCAGCGCCAGCTCCTTGAGAATATACCAAATCTGGAATTTCGCGCCCGAAACCGTGATGCTTTTTATTTGCAGAAACAGACGATAAAGCCAAATCAAAATGCCGATAATGACGAGCGAGAAAAAAATCGGCGCGATAAAAAACAGCAGCAGTTCAAACCACGGCGTGCGGTTTGAATAATAAGCGCCGAAAAAATAATAGACGAGCACGCAGGTATTAATCACGACCGAAACGAAAAGCGCAATCGCAAACCATAATAAAGTCTGCATCGTCACCCATCCGCGCCGCACGTCGCCGCTCGGAAAATTCAGCATATCGTCGTTGCGCGCGCTCGTATCGGTGATTAAAAACAGCCCGAAAGTGTGCCCGGCGTCGGCTAAGACCGCGCTTGAAATGCCCTGATTATCGTAAATTCCGCCGTCCATCAAAGGCACGGTCACGAAACTGCCTTCGACGTTGAAGCCGTTTCGGTAGACTTTTCCCGTGACCGGATTTTTCACGTCCTTCATCAAACCGGCGCGGACGTTTTCGAGCGTGCTCGTCCAATGAAAATCATCGGGAAACCGAATCGGCTCGAACGCGCCGGGAAAACACGACGAAGCGGCGACAATATCCGCCATCCGAACTTCGGCGGCAATATCCGGCGGCACGGCGAAAATCTGATTGCCGATAAAAGCGTCCGGGTTATCGCTGGCGCGAAAGCGAAACGAATTGCCCGTGCGAAACTCGGTCGTGTTGAAAATCAATTCCCGGAAAGGCTCCGAGTCGGCGACATTTTCCTGCAATTCTTTAAAAGTCCGGTCTTTAAAAAGCAAATCGGCATAAGCTTTCGCGGCGGAGCGAATCAGGCTCAAATCGTTCGAGCCGGAAGGCGAAGGCGTATCGTAAAGGTCGTCGAGCGCTTTGTCGATGCAGTTCGTCTTGTCCAGAAAGCTGTAAAAATCGTCGTAAAACTGCCCGTAAGTTTTGCCTTCGCTCATCCACGCCGCGTAAGTCATACCCGTAAAGCTGCCGCCCGAAACGGTCGAAAAAAGCTTGACGTCTTTCAGCAAATTCAATTCGTCGAGCATATCTATCGTCCCGAGCGCAAACGCCGCCGCGCGATAACCGCCGCCGGAAAGACACAAAGCAATATCGCCAAACGAGCGCGGAGAAACATTTTCAGGTGTCATATTTTTTATTTATTAATCGGATTGATTTTGGAAAAAGCGCTCATCATTATAATTAGTTTTCGATAAAAAGGATACAGATTTTTTAAAGACAGAAACGCGACAGTGATGGAGCGTGTCCAATGCTAATGCTGAAAAACGTGAATTTCAATACACGTATCCAATCATTAACGCTGAACCACGCTCCATAACTGTCGCGTTTCCGCCTTTGAAAATTAAAGTCTGAAACCGTTTCGCTGCAAAAGCGCCTCGAAATTCGCCTTGTCGACCGCTTTGATAAAAGCCTCGACCGGCTCGACCAAGCCTTTCTGCACCAAGCCGAACAGCGCGTCGTTGAGCATCACCATGCCGTGCTGTTTGCCGGTCTGCATCGCCGACGGAATCTGGTAAGTTTTGCCTTCGCGAATCAGATTGGAAATCGCCGGCGTGACAATCAAAACTTCGAGCGCCGCGACGCGTCCGCCGCCTTTTTTCGGCAAAAGAGTCTGCGCGATAACGCCTTTGAGCGATTCTGAAAGCATCACGCGAATCTGCTCCTGCCGGTCGGCGGGAAACTGGTCGATGATGCGGTCAATCGTCGAAGCGGCGGTCGTCGTGTGCAGCGTTCCGAAAACGAGGTGTCCGGTTTCCGCTGTTTCAATCGCAATTCCAATAGTTTCCAAATCGCGCATTTCGCCGACGAGCAAGATGTCCGGGTCTTCGCGCAGCGCGGCGCGCAAGGCGTCTTTAAAGCTGTCGGTGTGATTGTGAACTTCGCGCTGGTTGACCAGGCATTTTTGATTTTCGTGCGTGAATTCAATCGGGTCTTCGATGGTGATAATGTGGTCTTCGCGCCGTTTGTTGATGCTGTCAATCATCGCGCAGAGCGTCGTCGATTTTCCCGAGCCGGTCGGACCCGTGACGACGACCAAGCCTTTCGACAATTCGCACAGGTGCATAATCGCGGGCGAAAGTCCGAGCTGCTCGGCGGTCATAATCTTCGTCGGAATGATGCGGAAAACGCCGCCCATTCCTTTTCTGTCCATAAAAATATTCGCGCGAAAACGCGCTAAGCCCGGAATTTCATACGCGAAATCCGAATCATTGCGGCGCGCAAATTCTTCCTGATTTTTCGCGGGCATAATCGAGGTCAAAAGCTGGCGCATCACGTCGGGCGTAATCGCGCCTTCGCCTTGCTGCAAAACCTGCATCCTGCCGTCTTTGCGAATCATCGGCGGCATGCTGACCGACAGATGCAGGTCGGACGCGCCGAGCTGCGCCATCTGGTGAAACATCGCGTCCATCTTGGCTTTCGCCTGCGGATTAGCGGAAGCGGCGACGAAAGCGGCGGGCGTCGCTTCCTGCTGCGGAGCGTAAAATTGCTGAACCGGCGGCGCGATAAATTGCTGCTGAGGCTGAACGAATTGCTGCTGCTGCGGTTGAACGAACTGCTGCGGCTGTTGCTGAGGTTGGGCGAATTGAGCTTGCTCGAAAGCCGGTTCGGATTGAAAGGCAGGCTGTGAAAAGGACATCTGCTGCTGCGTGAAATTATTTTGCGGCGGGTCGTAAGCTTCGGCTTGCGGGTAAAATTCACCGCGCGGTCCGGGCGGCTCGTAATCGGAAGTGTCGGAAAAAGTCGTGACAAATTCCGGGTCGTTCACCGAAACGACTTCTATCTGCGGCTGCGAAGCGTCGGTTTCAAATGAAGCCTGCGGTTCTTCAAAGACGATTTCCGGCGCGAAAGTCGTGGCGGGCGCGAAATCGGCATTTTGCTGCTGTCCGAGCGAAGAACTTTCAAACAACGAAAAAGGCTCGGTTTCCGGCGCGGGCGAAACCGCTTCCTGATTAAAAGCCGAAAAATTCGATTCGGTCGGATAGGAAACCGTTTGGCTCGCCGGCGGATTAAATATCGGCGAAGACGCCGGAGCTTCGAGCTCCAGCATCGGGGAAGCGTTGGTTTGAGAGAGAACCGGACGAATTGTGACGTTAAAACCGGACGGCGATTTTTTGACCAGAAAACTGAAATCGCCCAGATTGTGCGCGTGCGTAAATTCGACTTCCGGGCGGCTCGGCAATTCCTGCCGGACATTGACCGGAATCAGCGGAAAAATCATCGTGCTGATTTGAGTTCCTAAAAGCGGCGTGTTGGCGATGTCGGTCGCACCATTGGCGGCGACGACGAAAGGTTGTTTGTTCGGTTCGAGATGCAGCTCGTAACTGCACGTCGATAGAAGCGTTTGCAGATATTCGTTCAATTTTTCCATATCGGATTTCGGTTTTATAAAGGTTTGGAGAACCAGGAATGTCGGGATTCGAGCCGGAGCAAGCTCAAAATTTAGACTAACATATCAAAACAACGTTTGTCACTAATTTTGTGATTAGGCGAAACAACTTTTTGTATTTGACAGTTCTAACTCATTATTTTATATTCGATTCTTATTGAAAACGATTTTCAATTTCAGATTCATAAAGTTCGTTTAATTTGTGAATGAGCGCGACAAAATCGTTTGCGGCAGCGAAAATTTTAATTGTTTTCAAGCGGTGACAGCCGGACAAAATTTCCCTCGGAAAGCGACTTCGGGCGATTTTCAATTTTATAAAAGGGGTTTCCAATTGATATGACCGTATCCAAAAGACATCGGCATTTATTTAACTTCGGATTGTTTTTTCTCTTAGCGGCAATCTGCCTTGTTACGGCAGCTTCGGCGCAGAATCAGAACGGCGTTTTGCAGGGCGTGGTGACCGACGAGAACCAAGCGATTATTCCCGAAGCGAAAATCGTTTTGCGCGATGAAAAGGGCTTCAGGCGTGAAATCATTTCCGGCGTGGACGGCAGTTTTTCGTTTAAAAATTTAGGTTTCGGAAAATATGTCCTGACGGTCGAGAAAGACGGTTTTACAGCCGTCGAAAGAGAAATCCTCTTATCCGCGCCCGAGCAGAATTCGGATTTGACGCTCGCGCCGTCGGCGGTCAGCGAGTCGGTGACAATCATTCTGGACAGCGCGGAGATGGCGGTCGAGACGACTCTCAAACTGCCGGTTTCGATTCGCGAAACGCCGCGCAGCATCTCGGTTATCGGCGCGGAGCGCATCCGCGAGCAGAATTTCAGGCAGGTTTCCGATTTTCTGACATACGTTCCGGGAACGACGCCGAACAGTTATCGCAACGGCAGTTATCATTTTTATTCGCGCGGTTATCGAATGTCGCCGGACGACACGCGGCTCGACGGTTTTGCGGGCGTCAACGTCGGCAGCGGCGGTTTCGGGGCGAGTATGTTCGGCATCGAGGAAGCGGTCGTTTTGCGCGGTCCGGCGAGCCTGGTTTACGGGCAGACGAGCGCGCCCGGCGGATTTATCAATCTGATTTCGAAAAAGCCGCAGGCGCAGCGTTTTACGCGCGTCGATTTGCGCGGCGGCGGTTATAGCGGCAATGGCGTTTCGCTTTTTGAGCGCCCGTCTTTCGGCATTGATATCGATACGACCGGAGCGTTGACGAAAAACGAGCGCATCTTGTATCGCGCTTTGCTGACGCTGGAAAATGCGAATTATTTTACGGCGAACACGCTCGACCGCAACCGTTACGCGAACGCTTCGGTCGCCTTCAAACTGGACGAAGAAGGACGCTACGTTTTAACGCCGAGCGTGCAATACACGCGTTATAATCGTCCTTACGGCGGCGGCATCGTCATTTCGCCGACAACCTCTTTGCGAACTAACGACGGCATCAATTCGCCGATAAACGAAAACGATTTATCGCCGCTCGACGTGAATTTATTCGGCGGAAGGCGCATCGAAAAAACGGGTTGGGCTGGGCTGGATTTTCGCGGCGTCGTGAGCGAAAAAATCCGCGTCAACGCGGCGTATCGCTTCGTTTCTTTTGACACGGACATTAATTCCTTCACGCCGCAGGTTACGACGGCGGCGCAAATCAATCAATTAATTAACCAGAAAACCGTTTCGCGCATTCAGGCGAAAAGCCTGACCGAGCGTAAATACAACAATTTTAATGCCGACGCGAGTTACGAATGGCTGAACACGGGCTGGTGGAAAAACACGACGCAAATCGGCTTTTACGAAAGAGTTTTCGATTCGCGGGCGACGACGGCGCAGGGCGCGATTCCAGCCGCGCAATCGCCGATAAATATTTACACCGGACGAGTTTCGTCGCCGCTCGTCGATAATTTTCCGCCAATCGCTTTCGGCGCGCGGACGAGAGATATTGTCTGGAACGGCTTTGTGCAAAACCGCACGTCGCTCGATAACGGGCGCTGGAATTTTACGCTCGGCTTGAATTACGGGCAGAACAAACCGGCGACGGGCGCGGTGCGCAAAAGCGATTTGATGCCGAACGCTTCGATTGTTTTCAACGCGACGCCGGAATTTACGCTTTACGCCAGCTATTCGACGAGCTTTAATCCAATCGACCCGGACCTCGAAGACGCGCAGGGAAATCGCGGAACTTTCGCGCCGACGCTCGGCGCAAATTACGAAATCGGCGCGAAATACGATTTGTTCAATCGCCGCGTTTCGATGACCGTCGCATTGTTTCAAAATCAAATCGACAACGCGCTCGTCCAGTCGGACGTCAACGTTTTGAATCCGCGCGGCAATCGTTATTACACGCCCGCCGGAACGCGGCGCGCGCGCGGCGCGGAAATGACGGGCGAATTTCAGGTTCGGCAGGATTTGCGCGTTACGGCTGGCTTGAGCTATCTGGATGCGATTTACAAAGGATTTCCTTCAAGCGCCGCCGTTTCGTCGTCGCCGATTCCGAATTCGCGCGCGGAAAAATCGCCGCGCTGGGCTTACAACATTTACACGCGTTACGACCGCGCGGAAGGCTTTCTGAAAGGCTTCGGCGCTGGACTAGGATTGTTCTGGCAAGGCAAGCGCCTGGGCAGCAACGGCGCGCAGACTTTCGCCGCGCCCGACCCGCTCGTTCTGCCTGCCTACACGCGCGTCGATTCCGCGCTTTTTTATCGCCTGAACAAGCACGTTAATTTCGCTTTCAATGTCGAAAATATGTTTGACGCGCTTGTTTACGTCAACGCATCGGTCGGTTCGAGCATCGAAATAGCCGCGCCGCGCGCGATGACTTTTCGCACGACGTTTAATTTTTAAAAGGCAGAAACGCGACAGTTATGGAGCGTGTTCTTTAACATTAAGAGACACGATTCATAACTGTCGCGTTTCCGCCGGATTTTAATATATGAAATCTTTTCGCAAAATTTTATTTTGGCTTCATTTAACGGCGGGCGTCACGACCGGAATAATTATTTTGATAATGTGCGTGACGGGCGTGATTCTGACCTTTGAAGCGCAAATCAAGGACTACGCCGAAAGCGACGTGCGTTATGTGAAAACGCCGGAAAACAATTCTCAAAGGCTTACTCCGACCGAATTATTCGCCAAGCTTTTTGCCGCCAAGCCTGACGCGAAACCGAGCGGACTGACGCTCAAAGCCGACCAAACGGCGTCCGCCGCTTTCGCGCTCGGACGCGAAGGCACTTTGTATATGAACCCGTATACGGGCGAAATTCTGGGCGGCGACGCGAAAGGCTTCAACAATTTTTTCCGCGTCGTCACTGATTGGCACCGTTGGCTCGGCGCGAGCGGCGAAAATCGCGCCGTCGGCAAAGCGATAACGGGCGTTTCCAACACGGCTTTTCTCGTGCTGGCGATAACGGGAATTTACATCTGGTTTCCGCGCCGTCCGGCGTGGCGGAATTTTAAAGCCGTGATGTTTTTCCGGCGCGGGCTGCGGGGAAAAGCGCGAAATTTCAACTGGCACAACACCATCGGCTTCTGGTCGTCGCTCGTTTTGATAATTCTGACCGTCACCGGAATGGTCATTTCCTATCAATGGGCGGGCAATCTGGTTTACACCTTAACGGGCAGCGAAGTCCCGCAGCAGCCAGCGCCGCCGCAAAATCAACAAAACAGGGAAACGAATCCCGTCGTTCCCGCAAATCTCGACGAATTATGGACGCGCGCCGCGCAGCAAACCGAAGACTGGGAATTTATAACCCTGCGCGTGCCGACCGCCGCCGAAGCGCCCGTCGTTTTCACGATTCGCGAAGGCAGAGAACTGAATCCTTTCGCCGGCTCGACGGCGACTTTCAGCGCTCAAAGCGGCGAAATCACCAAATGGGAGCCGTATTCGGGCGGCAGCGCCGGGCGTCGTTTGCGCTCGTGGATGCGTTTCGCGCACACCGGCGAAGCGTTCGGCATCGTCGGGCAAATCATCGCCGGACTCGCCACGCTCGGCGGCGCATTTCTCGTCTGGACAGGACTCTCGCTGGCTTTAAGACGCTTCCGCAACTGGCGCGCGAAAAGAGGGAATAATTCCGAGCAATTATCGAGCGTTTAGCAATAAATGTAGGGGCAGGTCTTGTGCCTGCCCAATGAGCGCAGCGAATAAGCGTTTTATTTAAATTCAAGATTGCAGCAATTAATATTGATTAGCGCTTTGACAAGCGCTTTGGGCAGGCACAAGACCTGCCCTTACATTCCCTGATTACTGGTCATAGAGATATAATCCCAGACCGAATTTTGCCGCCGCGCGCCGCAGCGCCATCGATTCGGCGTTAGAGCTGGAATCGCCGTAGGAAGTCGTTTCTTCTTCTTCCTGACCGGTTGCCTCGCGGTAAATAATGCCTTCCTGACAGGGAATCGAAAGACGAATCGTTAAAATCAGCTTCCCGCTGATTGAGTTCAACGAGCGCACTTCATAACACCAGCCCGGCGCGTAATGGTCGAGATATTTCACCGCGTCATACCACGAAATATAAGTCAGCTCCTTGCCGCCCTGCTTGCGCGTCCTGAGATGGCGTTTGGCGACGGGTTTTGATAAATCCTTGACGATGTCGCGGATTGAGCGCAGCTCGGTCGATTCGTTTTTCGCGTCCAGTTCTTCGACGTTTCTTTCTTCAGCCATAAATTTTTATTGTTCAGCAATGCGCGTGGCTTGATACGCCACAATGCGCCAAGTCTCCCGTTTAAAATAAACTCTCGTGAAACGGTATTGACCGCTCAAATCCTGATTCGCGTAACGACTTTTGAGCGTCGCGCGCCCGGTCACGATTGCCGTCTCACCGTAAATTCTTATTTTTATTTCGTCGGTCACGATTGATTCGTTGACGAGATTATCGTCAAATTTCACCATCATTGATTTGCTCGCCAAATCGCCGAACGGCGTGATGACGGATAAATCGTCCGCCAGAATATCGTTTAAAAACGCGGAATCGCGGCGCAAAATCGCTTCGATTAATTCGCGTTCAAGTTTTCTGATTTCTTCCGCCGCGTTCATCTTTTAAACTGTCACGGCTTCCTGATATTCGCCCCAGACTTTTCGCAGACGGTGCGAAATCTCGCCGACTGTGACATAACTTTCGACGCAATCCAGAATGCGCGGCAGCAAATTTTCCGTTCCGTTCGCCGCTGCTTCAAGCTTCGTTAAAGCGTTTTCGGCTTTCTCCGCATCACGCCGGGCGCGGACGGCGCGCAGTCTCTCGACCTGTTCGCGCTCGATTTTCGGGTCGATGCGCTGAATCGGAATCGTTTCGGTTTCTTCCGTCTGAAACTTGTTGACGCCGACGACGATTGCCGTCTGTTTTTCGACGGCGCGTTGATATTCGTAAGCGGCTTCCTGGATTTCGCGCTGGACGTAGCCTTGCTCGATTGCCCTTAACATTCCGCCCATCGCGTCGATTTTTTCGATGTATTCGATTGCCTTTTGTTCCAGTTGATTGGTCAGCTCTTCAATCGCGTAAGAACCCGCCAGAGCGTCGACCGTATCGGCGACGCCCGATTCGTGTGCGATAACCTGCTGCGTCCGCAGCGCGATACGCGCGGCGTTTTCGGTCGGCAAAGATAAAGCTTCGTCCATCGAATTCGTGTGCAAACTTTGCGTTCCGCCGAGAACGGCGGCGAGCGCCTGAATCGTCGTGCGCGCGACGTTGACTTCCGGCTGCTGCGCCGTCAGGGTCGAGCCCGCCGTCTGCGTGTGAAAGCGCAGCATCAGCGATTTCGGATTCTGCGCTTTAAAGCGCTCGCGCATCAGTTTAGCCCACAAACGGCGCGCGGCGCGGAATTTGGCGACTTCTTCCAGAAGATTGTTGTGCGCGTTGAAAAAGAACGACAAGCGGGGCGCGAAATTATCGACTTCCAGCCCGACCGAAATCGCCGCGTCAACATACGCGATGCCGTCCGCCAGAGTAAAAGCGATTTCCTGCGCGGCAGTCGAACCGGCTTCGCGGATGTGATAACCGCTGATGGAAATCGTGTTCCAGTTCGGCACCTGCGCCGCGCAGAAGGCGAAAGTGTCGGTGATTAATCTCAAAGAAGGTTTCGGCGGATAGATATAAGTTCCGCGCGCGATGTATTCCTTCAAAATATCGTTTTGAATCGTGCCGTTGACCTTGTCGAACGCGACGTTCTGCCGTCTGGCGACGGCTAAATAAAGACACAAAAGCGTCGAAGCCGTCGCGTTTATCGTCATCGAAGTCGAAACTTTATCCAGCGGAATGCCGTCCAGCAGCGTCAGCATATCTTCGACCGAATCAATCGCCACGCCGACTTTCCCGACCTCGCCCGCCGCCAGCACATCGTCCGAATCCAAACCGATTTGCGTCGGCAAATCAAACGCCACGCTCAAGCCGGTCGTGCCCTGCGACAAAAGATATTTATAACGCGCGTTCGATTCTTCAGCCGTCGCAAAGCCCGCGTATTGCCGCATCGTCCAGAATTTTCCGCGATACATATTCGCCCGCACGCCGCGCGTAAAGGGAAAACGTCCCGGCTCGCCCAAGTCCGTCTCGTAATCAAAATCCGAATTCGCCGGGTTAAAATCATTGGGCAGCTCGATGCCCGAAGAAGTCTCAAATCTCTCGCGTCTTTCCGTTGTCATAACGCCAATAGATTAGCACAATCGGGCGGAAAAAGTGGTAAGCGGTAAGTGGTAAACGGTAAGTTGCAATTGTAAAGAAACGAACTTACCACTTACCGCTCGAAGAAGAAACTTCGTGGATTTTTTTACGTAAAAGATTCACAATTGAAAATAGCTGAAATATCTTCAGGGCGAATTGCCTTATTTAAAAATCGAGGAGAATAATCTGGCATGTCTAAATTTTTGTTTGGCGGAAGCCTTTCGCGCATCAATCGGTTGAACGCTTTGCTCGCGCTTTTGCTGTTGGCTTTTACCGCGCCGGCGCAGGCGCAGGCGGTCGTCGAAACGGGAAAGTTTCGCCTGCACAAATTCGAGCAGGCGATTGGCGAGGAAACTTATGAAACCGTGCGCGAAGGCGATTCGCTCGTCACCAGATCGAATTTTAAATTCACCGACCGCGGCTCGCCCGTGCCGCTCGCGGCGACCATCAGAACCAAAGCGAACCTGACGCCGGAAATGTTTGAAATCAAGGGCAACACCTCGCGCGGCTCGACCATCGACACGACCGTTCAAATCAGCGGCAGCACCGCCTCGATTCGCGAAGGCAAAGAGACGCGGCAGGCAAGCGTTCCCGAAAAATTTTTCACGATTGCCGGTTACGCGCCGACGGCGATTCAGCAGTTGATGATGCGTTATCTGGCGCAGAATAAAATAAAAGGCGCGCTCGCCACCTTGCCGGGCGGCGCGGTGACAATCGAAAAACGCGGCACGGACAAAGTCAACGCGGGCGGCAGAACGGTTGAGCTGACGCGTTACAGCGTCAGCGGCTTGATTTGGGGACGCGAATCAATCTGGCTCGACGCGAATGGAAATCTCGTCGCGCTGGTCGGCGTCGATGCCGAGTTCGACCATTTCGAGGCGCTGCGCGAGGAATATTTATCGTCGCTCGGCTTTTTCGTTTCGAAAGCCGCCGAAGACAATACGGCGGCGCTCGCCGAAATCTCGAACCGCAACAGCCCGCAGCGCAAAGGCGCGCTCGCCATTACCAACGCCAATCTGATTGACGGCACGGGCAAGCCGGTCTTGCCGGACGCGGTCATCGTCATGGAAAACGGGCGCATCACGGCGGTCGGCACAAAAGCGAGCGTGAGAATCCCGAAAGGCGCGCGCCGGTTTGACGCGCAGGGCAGATACGTTCTGCCCGGCTTGTGGGAAATGCACGCGCATTTCGAGCAGGTCGAATGGGGTCCGGTTTATCTGGCGGCGGGCGTGACGACCGTGCGCGACGTCGGCAACGAGCTGGAGTTTATGGTCGCCGTGCGCGACGCCATCAAAAACGGCATCGGGCTCGGACCGCGAATTTTGCTCGCCGGAATCGTCGACGGCGACAGCCCGCAGGCAATCGGCATTATCCGCGCCAACACGCCCGAAGAAGCCCGCGCCGTCGTCAAGCGCTACTACGACGCGGGCTTCCAGCAAATCAAAATCTATAGCTCGATGAAACCGGAAATTGTCAGGGAAATCACGGCGGAAGCGCATCGTCTGGGCTTAACCGTTTCCGGTCACGTCCCGCGCGGGATGAACGCGATTCAGGCGGTCGAAGCCGGAATGGACCAAATCAATCACATTCAATACCTGCCGCCGGTGCTCGCGCCGAAGGATTTCAAACCCGCGCCCGGCGTCGTGCCGAAGATTGATTTCGACTCGCCGGAAGTGAAACGGACGATACAATTTTTCAAAGACCGCGGCACGGTTTTCGACCCGACCGTCGCGCTTTTCGAATGGTTTCTGCGCCCCAAGAGCACGCCTTATTCCACCATCGAGCCGGGCGCGGCAAAGCTTCCGCGCGAGCTTTACGCGCCGATAAACAACACGGGCGTTCCGCCCGAGCGCGAGGCGTCGGGGCGCGAGACGGTCAAAATGTTTCTCGACATCATCGGCGCGCTGCACCGCGCCGGCATCCCGATTGTCGCGGGCACCGACCAGGTCGTGCCCGGTCACAGCCTGCGCCGCGAAATCGAGCTTTACGTCCAAGCCGGTTTCACGCCGATGGAAGCGATTCAGGCGGCGACCATCGTCCCCGCCCGCGTGATGAAAATGGACAAAGATTCGGGCACGATTGAGGTCGGAAAATACGCCGATGTAATCCTCATCGACGGCAACCCGCTCGAAAACATCCGCAACCTTCGCAACACGCGCTATGTCGTCGCCAACGGCAGAATGTACGACTGCGCCCAGCTCTGGCAATCGGTCGGCTTCAAACCGTAGCGAATTTTTCAGGCAATAAACGAAAGCCGCGAGAGATTTTGATTTCTCGCGGCTTTCGTTTAATCAATTTTCCGCCGCGCCGCGATTTCGCCGTTCGCTGTTGACGTTTTTCCTGTCCGCAGGCAATATATTTCAATTCCCACTCTGACCCGTAAAAATTTCAGTTAAAATTTGTCTCCGAAAAGTATGAAAATTATTAAATTTGCCGCGCTTTGCCTGTTCGTTTGTTTCGCCGCCTCTTGTCTGGGCAGCCTGACGCCGGTGCAGGACGCGCTGAAGCAGCCCGATTATCCATTCGCCGACGTCCCGAAAAATATCGGGCACGCCAAGCCCGACCCGCACGCGTTTGAAGAAAAAGCGATTGTCGTTTCCGTGCGTTACCCGGACGAGACATACGTCGGCAGCGAACAGTATCCGCTCGAAATCCTCGGCGAAGCCGTCGAAAAGCGGCTCAGGGAAAATCCGTCCGAACGGCAGTTGATTTATCTGAACGCCGACGCCAACGCCGAGTTCGGCAGCATCGTTAAGACTCTGGATATTATTCGTCGCCAAAACATCGAAAACGTCGGCTTATTTGTCGAACCGCCAACCGGCGCGGACAAAAAATTGCAGGTTCTGAAAATTAAAATTCCCGCCGAGCCGAAAGAAACCGACTCGCTCGATTTGCTCGACCGCCGTCTGGTCGTCAGCCTGCAAAAAGACGGCAAAATAAAGCCCGGCAGATTTGATAAATACGCCTTCAAACCCGCCGCGCCCGAAATCAGCGAAGAAGAAATCAGCGGCAAGCTGACGCAGATGCTCAAAGAAAACGAGGAGAAAAAAATCACCTTAAAAGGCACTGGCGAAATCGACCGCGCCGTTTTCATCAAAGCGCCGCGCGCCAACCGCTACCGCGAAGTCGCCCGCCTCATCAACGCCGCCACCGCCGCCGGCGCAACGGAAGTTTATTTAATGCTGGACGATTTGGAATAACCCGCGAAAAGCTAAAGCCCCATTCAACCGCGAGAGATTTTGATTTCTCGCGGTTTTTCATACCGTCTCTATTTTATTTCAACGAAAATTCGTTTCTAATTAAAACCTGCATTTTAAGGCAGTTAAACACCCGAAGAAATCTCAAATCTCTCGCGTCTTTCTGCTGTCATAACGACAATAAATTAGCACCATCGAACGACGAAACATCCGGGCGGAAAAGTTAAGATATTCAGTAGCGAATTGTTGTTGTTCTCTTAAAGTAGATAAGTTTTTATTGCCTGTCAGTGGTAAAAGAAAGTTTGCTCAAAATTACAACTTGTTTATAATTACAGCGATAAAATGCTTATTAAGAAATAAATGTGAAGTGCTTATTTAGCCACGCCGCTTTAGCGCGTGGTTAACGCTAACAAAACAACAAAGGGCGTTTTAACGTCCTTCTAAAACTATGCCGCGCAGAGTTTATTCGGAAATCAACTTTCATATCACTTGGCATACAAAATCGAATATGCCGCTGATAAGACCTGAAATCGAATTAAAACTCTACCAATTCCTAAAACAAAAAATTCTGGAAACACCGGAAACATTTGTTCATGCCATTGGCGGAATAGAAAATCATATTCATTTAGCGGTTTCAATTCCGCCGACTATTCAGCCCGCCGAATGGATTGGACAATTAAAAGGCGCAAGCTCGCATTACATCAATCAATTTGCCAATCACAAACTGCTTGAATGGCAACACGGATACGGCATTTTAAGTTTCGGCACAAAGGATTTGAAATGGGTTATCAGTTATGTTTTGAACCAAAAAGAACATCACAAAACAGGTAAGATTTACGAGCGTCTGGAAAAGATTGAAAAGGAAGAAAGCTAAAGCAGTTTAGAAAGGACGTTAAAACGCCCTTTCGTTTTATTTCAACTCGCTGACCACGCGCTAAAGCGGCGTGGCTAATAAAGGAAAATAGCCAAAACCATAAAACTGTGTAACAAATCAATAAATTCAAGGTAGTGTGCTAATAGTGTGCTGCCGGAAATAAAATAGTCACGTCGTTTACGGCGTGGTTTGAATAAACGAATCATAGTAAGGGCGTTTCAACGTCCTTCCCAAACAATGCTTCGGCTCAAGCCAAAACAAAAGGACGCTGAAACGCCCTTTTCAGATTCTCAATCTTCGTGACCACGCCGTAAACGACGTGGCTATCAGCAACACATTATTAGGACACTACCAAATTCAAAAAACTCTTGCCGAAAGCGGCGATTTACGGCTTTGCACAAAAAGTCGATTCGCCTGACCATTTCAGAGGCATCCAGTAAATGGCGTCTCTAGTGTGTAAAGTCGCGCCTGTTTCCAGTTCGTGATAAGCGGCGGCGCTGTTTGAGTAGCCGTCACGTTGTTTTAATGCGCGAAAAGATTCGTTGATGTCGCTTAAATCGAAAAGCGAATGAGATGCGCAGAGTGAAAGCCGATTCGATTCTCTTTGCAGACGCATAATCTGTCCGGGCTGTGGGTCAGGCGGTTTCTCTGCTTTCTCAACATCATATTCCTGATGCGCTTCTAGTTTTCTGATAATTCCGTCACTGAACATAAAGGAAACACTGATTGAGTTGCAGTTTGTAATTCTGCCGACAGTTTGCCAGCCGTCGCGGGAAAATCTCACGCGGTCGCCGGTGGCTAAATGTTTGGCTTTTATTTTTTGCATGGGCTTTTAATTTATTTAATCGCTTCTTGTCTTTTTGTTTGTGACAGTTTAAGTTATCAGTAATTTCATCAATGCCCAGAGGAACTAAAAACTAAGGCAAGGATGAGAGCCGTAATAGGTAAAAATCTAAAAATTACGGCGAGAAACAAAAGCGAAACCAGAATAATCCACAATAGGATATTTAGCAGGCTTTTAGCTCACTCATTGGAGGTATTCAATGGGTAGGGCGAAAAAATCGAGAGTTGAAGGACTTGCTAAGAAGCTGCTTGAAATTAGAGAGAAACTTAATCTCAAACAAGCCGAGTTAATAAAGAAATTAGGGCTGGAAAATGAGATTTATCAAGGCAATATTTCTGAATACGAATCAGGAAAAAGGCAGCCGTCTTTGCCAGTCTTGCTTAAATACGCTCAATTAGCTGGTGTTTGTTTAGATGTTTTGGTTGATGACGATTTAGCTCTTCCTGAAAAATTACCAAGCACGCCAAAGCATAAAAAATAATCATTGGAGATTAAAGCCAATGGGTAGAGCTGAAAGGTGGAGAGTTGAAAGACTCGCTGAAAAATTACTTAAGATTCGCCAAGACTTAAATCTGAGTCAGGATGAATTAGTAAAAAGATTAGGACTCGAAGGAAAGATTTACAGAAACAATGTTTCAGAATATGAATCAGGAAAGAGACAGCCGCCTATGCCAATTGTTCTAATGTATGCTCGGCTTGTAGGTATAAGCACCGATGTTTTAATTGATGATGAATTAGATTTGCCTGAAAAATTTCCTTATTCGAAAGTCTCAAATGGGTAAAACCTAAATGGGAACAAAACAACGTCCAAGACCGGAAAGGCTGGCGGAAAAATTATTGAAAATCCGCACGGATTTAGGGATTTCTCAAGATGAGCTGATAAACAGGCTTGGATTAACGGGCGAGTTATTTAGTGCTTCAGTATCACAATATGAGCGCGGAATTAGAGAACCTTCATACATTGTTCTGCTGAAATATGCGCGGCTGGCGGGTATCAGCACCGATGTTTTAATAGATGATGAGTTGGATTTGCCGAAAAAATTGAGGAAATAGCCACGTCGTTTACGGCGTGGTGAGAGAAAAGAAATCTGATAGAGGGCGTTTTAACGTCCTTTTCTATTTGGCTTGAGCCGAAAGGACGTTAAAACGCCCTTTGATTATTTTTATTTCGCCTGCCACGCCGTGAACGACGTGGCTATTTTTTCCGGTTACCCAATTCAGGACACTGCAAAATCATTTTTTACTTGCCAAAAGCGGCGACTTGTTGTAAATTTTCCGTGAATTTCGAGCATTCACAGGTGACAGATACTCATTCAAAGGTGATAGACACAAATTCACAGGTGACAGACGCGCATTCACAGGTGACAGTTGAAGATTCACACGTGACAGGCGCACATTCACAACTGACAGACGAAGATTCACAAGTAACAAATGAAGATTCACAAGCAACAGATGAAGATTCACAAGCAACAGATGAAGATTCACAGGTGTCAGATGAACATTCACAAGCGACAGATAGAGATTCACAGGTGACAGGCGAAGATTCACAACTAAAAACAATTAATTAAAAGGAGATATAAGCCCATGAAAGGTATCGAGAGGCGCAAGGTTGATAAACTTGAGCGCGAAGAAGTGTTTTTGAACGACAATATTGCCGATTTTCCGGCGGCATCGCCCGGCGGGAAGGCTTTGGCGGAGTTGTCAGCCGTTATTTCAGAGATTAGGACGCTTGCCGCCGAGCAGGTTGCCGCCGAGAGCAGCGCGCGGCAGCATATCGGCGTCAAGGATGAAGAGATTGAGGCTTTGAGGCAGTCGGTTCGCGGTATTAATCGCGCCGCGAAAGCCTTTACCGGCGAAATTCCGGGCAGCGATTTGAAGTTTCGCCTGCCGCGCAATCGTTCGGAGCAGAATCTGCTGGCGACGGCGCGGGCGTTTCTGGCAGACGCCGAGCCGCTCAAGGCGAAGTTTATCGAATACGGTCTGGCAGCCGATTGTCTCGATAAATTAGAGGCGTTGATTGAGGCGGTGGAAGAACGCGGCGCGGCGGCAGACAGCGCGGGCGAGCAGAAATCGGGCGCGACGGGCGGGCTGGTTGAAGCCATTCGCCGGGGAATGGACATCTCGCGGCGGCTGGATTCGATTGTCCGCATTAAATATGAAAACAATGCCGCCCGGCTCTCGGCGTGGAAAACCGCCAGCCGTCTCGAACGCGCGCCGAAAAAAAAGACGGACGAACCCGAACAGCCGGCAACTTAAATTAGTCGAGAGTCGGGAGTCGAGAGTCGAGAGCCGGATGCTTTTCTACCGGCTCTTTTTATTTTTCGGCATTTGATTCACCTGAGAATTTAAGAATGGCGACGACAAGTGTCAGTAGCCCAAGCATGAGCGCGGGCTTGGCGCGGGCAATTTAAGCACTTTCCGTTAAGCGAGAAGCCCGCGCTGACGCTTGGGCTACTGATACCTTCTTTTCCCGTATTGACCTTCTCGCCGGTGAATCGAATATATTAATGCTTATTTTTTCTTTACAGGCTTCGATGCAGGGCTATTAACTTAGATTAATTGCTGCAAGGCGCAAAATGAAGCTGATTCTTCCATTTTGCGCTTTGCATTTTGCATTTTGCGTTAATGACGTTTTGCGTTTTGCATTAGACTCAAGTAGCATTTTCTTACCAACGGCGATGGAACTGGACGAAAATGCAAAACAGGCGGTGCGCGAGCTGGGCGACGCGATAAATTCGGCAATCGAAAAATCCGAGCGCGTGCTGCAAGCCATCGAGCGCCTGCGCGAAATCGGCTACGAGCCGAATTTATCGCTGAAGCTGGAAATCGGCTTGCTGGAAATCGAGCGCGAAGCAGAGGATGCCGCGCGCGATGTCTCGCTGAAATTAACCGACGAGGATTTGCGGACGCTGCGCAGCATGAAAATCAGAATTGATAATTAGTCCTTCGTTCTTTGTCCTTTGTCCTTCGCTGGTTGAAATAAATTTGAGAACGTAATTTTCACTCAACCGGCAAAGGACAAAGGACGAAAGACGAAGGACTATCGACTAACCTTGAACTATTTCAATTACTTCTCCGAAATCGAGGAAACCTTTAACCGCCGTCGCGGAAAATATCTGTTTTTAAGCCCGCTCGACTGGGCTTTGATTGAAGCGTGGCAGCAGCGCGGCGTGCCTCTGCACATCATCCTGCGCGGCATCGAAAAGGTTTTCGACGGCGTGGACAGCCAGCCGAAACGCCGCCGCACAGTCAAATCGCTGATGTATTGCCGCGAAGAAATCGAGGCGCAATACGAGGAATGGCTCGAGCGCCAAGTCGGAAAAAGCGCGGCGAACGGCGACGGCGAAACGGCGGAAACCGAACGCGAAAGCTCGCTTTTTTCGGACGAAAACATCAAAACGCATCTCGAAAACGCGGCGCGGCAGTTGCGGCAGGCGCAGGCAAAAGCGAAAGGCGAACTGCGCGAAGTTCTCCTGCGCGCCGCAAACCGGCTCGCCGAGCTTGAAAAAAATTTCAACGACGCCGAAGCTCTGGAACAGTCGCTCGGCGATTTGGAGCAGCTTATCGACGCCGCTCTGCTGGAAACGGCGGACGAAAAAATTCTCGCCGCGCTCAAAGCCGAAACCGGGAAACAAATGGCGCAGTATCGCGGCAAAATGGAAAAAGAGGTTTTCGAGCGCACCTTCGATTTGATGCTGCTCAAAACCTTGCGCGAAGCGGCGGAAATTCCGCGGCTGAGCTTATTTTATTTGTAAAAAACGAAACATATGAAAAAACATTTAACATTAATTTTCTCCGTCATCGCTTTATTTACGCTCGCCGGTCACGTTTACGCCCAGAAAAGACAAGTCAAAGCCAAACCGGTCGCGCCCGCCGCGTCGAAGGCGAATCAAACCGATTCGCGGGCGGATTTTTACGGCGGCTTCGAAGGCAGCACGTATAAAAATAAGTTTTTCGGCTTGAAAATAGAGATTCCCGAAAAATGGGTAATTCAGGAAAGCGAAGTCAATAAAGCGATAAAACAAACCGGCTCCGAGATGGTCAAGGGAAAAACCGCGCAGACCGAAAAGGCTCTGGACGCCGCCTTCCAGCGTCTGACCGTGCTGTTTACCGCTTCCAAAGACATTCTCGGAATGGGCAACAACGCGATTATGATTTTGTCGGCGGAAAAAGCCCCGGCGACGGTTCCGTACCGGAGCGGCAAGGATTATCTCAGGCTGAATCTCGATTCGTTTAAGCGCGTGCAGCTTCCGCCGGATTTCAAATACTCGGAAACGATTAACTCGGAAAAATTGGGAAACGAAACTTTTTATTCGCTCGACATCCAGCGCAGCGGCTTTAAACAGAGATTTTACGCCACCGCGCGAAAAGGCTACGCGCTCTTTTTTACTTTGTCTTATATGACGGACGAAGATTTGGAGACGATAAAAGGCATTATCCGAAATTCCGATTTTGCGTGGAAAGAATAATTTGCGGCAAAAAACCGGAAAAGAAAATCAAAACCGGACGCTCGACGTCACAATTCAAAAAATCGTGCCCGGCGGCTACGGCTTGGCTTTCGCCGAAAACCTGACGATTTTCGTCTCGCTCGCGGCGACGGGCGACGAATTGCGCGTTCGCGTGCGCGAAAAAAAGGGAAAAGTCGCCTTTGCCGAGATTGTCGAAATTCTCGAGCCAGCGCCCGCCAGGCAAACGCCGCCGTGTCCGTATTTCGGGCGCTGCGGCGGCTGCGATTTTCAGCAGATGAATTACGCCGCGCAGCTCGCCGCCAAAGTCGGAATCATCCGCGACTCTCTCGAAAGAATCGGCAAAATCGATTACGAAAACGAAATTCCGATTATTGCCAGCCCCGACGATTTGAATTATCGCCTGCGCGCCCAGTGGCACGTCGATTCGCGGCGGCAAAAACTCGGTTATTTCCGCCGCCATTCGCACGACGTTATCGATGTGGAAACCTGCCCGATTCTCGCGCCCGCCTTAAAGGAAAAGCTCGCCGACCTGCGCCGAAACATCGTCTGGCAGCAATTCTGGGCGGAAAAGCCGGAGATTGAGGCGGCGACCAGCGGCGCGGAGGTTTCGCTCTATTCGAGCGAGATAATCGAGCCGACCGACGAGATTGTTTTCGCGGCAAACGGCGAAAAATATTATTTTGACGCGCGGAACTTTTTTCAGGGCAATCGCTTTCTGCTTGAAGATTTAACGCGCGCGGCGATTGAAAACGCGCGGGGCGAGGCGGCGCTCGATTTATTTTGCGGCGTCGGTTTATTCACCTTGCCGCTGGCGCGAAAATTCAAAAAAGTTTTCGGCGTCGAGGCAAACGAAAAAGCCATCGAGTTCGCGCAAAAAAACGCCGCGCGCGCGCCGCTGTCGAATATCGAATTTGCGGCGGAAACGGTCGATGATTTTCTGCGGCAAAACCGGTTGCCGCAGATAGATTTCGTCCTGCTCGACCCGCCGCGCGCCGGCGCCGAAAAAGAAACGATTTACGCTCTGCTCCGCCTCAAGCCGCAACAGATTTCCTACGTTTCCTGCGACCCTTCGACCTTAGCCAGAGATTTACGGCTTTTAACCACCGAATACAAAATCGAATCAATCACCGCCGTCGATTTATTCCCGCAAACGCACTACGTCGAAACAATCGTGCGGCTGAGCTGTCAATAAATTGTGTAAATTGTAAAAGAGGATGCGAATATTTATTTCTAATAACATCCTCTGAAGACCTTTCACAAAAGTTAAAGGTTTAGGAAAAATAATAAATTTCAAGCGACAAATAACGAAATAAGATTGTGGTTTTTATTTTTTATAAGATTGTGGTTTTTATTTTCTTGACCGGACAGAGTTCTCAAATACTACTGAAGATTCCGGACGGCAATTAAATTTGCTGAATCCATTCTTCTATAAGCATCTGATGTTCTAAATTAGCTCTAATTCTATACTGGTTTAGAGGCAACTCGTTGGGAAATCTTTTCAATTTAATTAGTATCCCGGAAAGCGCTGTGCGGTCACCGGCTATAAATGCCCTTTTGGCTTCCAGCATAACTTCGGTATCCTTAACAAACGTCTGTAGATTACGAAAGATTGATGGTTCGAGCTCCTGAATTCTATCCAACTCAGACCTCATATGCGATAACATTTGTTCCGCCATCTCTAAGTCAGGGTTTGGGCTAATAACTTCGGCATAAATTATATTATTGAGAATTTCTATTTTTAAGCGAGCATCATCTGAGATTTGATATTTATCCTTTTGGAATTTCCAAGCCGTCACTAAATATTCTTTGGCTGCTTCCAGATTTAGCTCCTTGAGTTTGCCTCTTTCTGCCAAATTGCTGTATTGAAAGTCCTCGGCTCGCTCAAATTGACGCCAGGCTTCTTCATAAAATAAAATTATCGCTCCGATTTCCTTCAAATAACGCGGGTCGTCGGAATTTAATTTCAACGCTTCCGAAATATCATTAAAGGCGTATTCGTAATACTCGATTTCCTTATCCAAGTTTTCTTCATTTTCGCCCAGCTTTCGCTGTATAAAACCCCGGAAGTATTTGGCTTGAGAAACGTCAAAATTATTTTTTTCATGAATTCTTGCTTCAAACCTTAAGGTCTCTTCGATAATTTGAAAAGCCTCTTTCCATAACTCCAGTATGCCTAACAAAAAAGCCATTAATAAGAAATCTTCCGGTTCGACCCTGCCTGTTGTTGCTTCAACAATCAAAACTGTTAAATCTTCGGTGGAGTAGGCGCTGCGATTATTCTTTTTATTAAACTCGTAAAGCCTTTGATCATAAATCGGGGAAGTAAATTTAATGACCGGCATAATTGACGAGGATGGAGGCAGCAGAAAGGAGCCTGTTTCAGAGTCAAGTAGTTTTTCGGCAAGAATTATGCCGATATTTTCCAAATCCTCTCTTTTGAAAAAATTTAAGAATTGAATTCGTATTCTTTCATAAGTGATATTCTGCCAGATTTTTTTAACCTCGGAGATGGTATCTGCTTCAAAATCCTCATTGCTTTTGATAAAAAGGAAAAGTTTTTTGATTGACTCCAATTTTTTAGCGACTTCCGATTCGTCATTCTCAATTCTCGACACGAAGTCGGATTTTCCAAGCCATCCGACAACTTTACTGGCAAGTGATAGCTGCAAATTGATTCGTTCATCCCAACGCGCAAAAGTAGTTTTCAGGACATTTTCTTTCGATACGGCAAAAGTATTGTAATACGTCTCTTTTTCCCAATTGCCGCTCGAATTTATGATTTGAATCAATTGCTTTTCAATTGCGTACAGCTCATTTATTGATTCATTTAGCCACTCTAATTTTTTGTCTACTGTTTTGCCGCACAAAATAAGGTCGAAAAACACAGTTTCGGGATTCCGCAGACATCTCAATAATCCGGAATAATCAGACTTTTTCAAATCAGCAATTGTCTCGATCGCATTACGCACCGAGTTGTCACGGGTGATTAAAAGCAGTTTCTCCGTTCGTCTTGCCAGAACTTCGTTAATTTCGCGCAAATATATTATTGCGCGCGAATCAACCATTTTCTGATAAAACTTCTTTCGTGTTGCGGAACGCGGAAAACACTGAAATACTTCTGTTTCTTCTTGAATGGTCGGCGGCTCGATCTGCCCGGTTTCCGCTTCGCTTAAAATTTCGCTGATTTCCGACGATATTTTTTTGTCGCGGAAAAGATTTTGCAGATTGACGGCTTGTTCGCGCCACGTATCGAAATGCGTCGCTTCGTAGCAAATCTTCTCGAAATTTTCTTTGACGATGCCCAGTAATCTTTTCTTTTTCTCTTCGGTCAGAAGAGTTTCCGAGTTGAGAGTCTGGAGGAATTCGACATCTTCACTACTGAGTTCAGCCAGCAATTTTTGAGCATCCAGCCGTCGGTCATGAAAATGTTCTCCAAGTTGAGACCGACTTTTTCCATAAGACCAAATCTCGATAACATAGGGCGGAAGAATAAAAAGCTTTTCGCTCAGTGTATTAAACAAATGTTCCAGAGCAAGCCGATGCTGGCGCGAAGATGTCTCACTGTCGGAATCTTCCAAGCCGACTCCATAGACAGTTTTATTTTCCTGCTGATTTAGATAGGCGTATAGTTCACTGAAATCAATGGCATAGAACAAACGATGTCCTTTGGACACATCCGTAATATCATCTTGTAGATCGGTCAGACAATTTCTCAGCCGTTCTAATTTTTCACGATATATTTTCAGATTCGATTTATTCATTACACCATATCTACGCCGTCATAAATTTAACTTCTACGGGGGCTTTTTCTTCATGTATATTTATTAAAATATGCATTAACTCGAAATATCGACTTTCCGAATCCTCTTTATATTGATGCCCCAGCAAATCAAAGAGTTTTTCGGTTTCAAGATAATCGGTGGAAAATCCTCGCCAGCCAAGACTTTCTTCATACACGATTGGAATCTGCTCGTTAAATTCGCTCTCCACAAATTCCGGCGGATGATAATGGATACCGATACTGGAGAGTGTTCTTAAAGTATTGTGAATATCGACTTCAGGAATACATAGCACCTGCTCCCAAAAAGCTGAACGCTCCCGTGAGCCCGACAAATATTTAAGCATCTGTTTGATATTCATTTTTAACATCACCCGGGGAAACTCGTGTTCGGGAAAGCTGATTAAAACAGGAAGATAGACGGCGGCGTTTGATGGATGATACTCGTATAAAGCGCGATAGCAGACCGCGGCGTATTCTGCTTGAGTGATATATCTCTCGAACAAATAAATCGTTTTATCCGAGCAGCCGAAGCCGGAGAGCACGCTCAGTCCCATTTTACGAAGCTCAGTGGACTCGGACTCGTCTCTGCCTGAAAGTCTCGAGTTAAGAATTTGTGTAATTCCTGTTTCGGCGTCGGCGCAGCGCAATTTTCCACAGAGCAAAAAAAGAGTTGTCAGGGTTTCGGTCGAATCTTTGCTTCCCCATTCTTGTAAAAGTTGCGGAATAACGGTTCGTATCTTTACAAGGGTTTCAGGCGAACTCGCATTGACCAAACTGACAAGCTGCGTGACCAGGTCGGTGATTTGCGGAATGACCAAAGGGTATGTGAACTTAGTCCATATAAAATCTCTGAGCTTATCCTTTAGCTCTCCTGCACTTTTACTTTCCAGCCATTGCCGCTGTGCTGTAAATTCATGTTTGAAAATGCCGGGGTCACTCATATATTGTTTAGCCTTTCTTCAGACTGTATTTCAAGAAGCGACAAATCAAGAGGAGGGTCCGGACTAATCATTGAACCTAATTTGATTACAGTATAGTCCTGACTAAATGGTAACTCTTCGATGACTACTTCTTCAACTCCTTTCTGACAGGTCTTTAAATTCAGCGTCCAGCCGCAGCCTGCATTATCGTTTGAAGGAACAAACACGAAGTTATCAACACCGGCGTCCAAAACCGTCGGTGCGCGAACAATTTTGCCGTCAACTCTTTCAGGCGGAATGAGAATTTGCAACAGTCTTTCGCCCTCTCCGATACCACATAGACCGAATTGGTTGCGAATCTCGGTCGCCATTCGGTCAGTCAAGCCATATGTTCTGTGCAAATCATTAAACTGTTGTGTTCGGGCGCACCAAAAAAACTTTCGCCCGGTCCGCAAGCTGCCATAATAAAAGGCAGAACTGTCTAAATCGTCAAGCTGGCTCCATACTTCATCATCCAGATTTTCGTCTAAACGCAGCCCTAGACTGGTATAGTCAAAATTATTGTTGACGAAGCTTCCAAGTATCATCGCGCGGCAGTATGATTCGGGTTGAGCGGGGTAGCGCGTTCCCTTTAAGTCAAAGGTTTGAGGATATGTCTCAAGGATTTTATCAAAGGCTTCCTTGACTCTCCGCATTAGTTCTTCGGCATCATCATCGTTTCTAATTTCAAAGTTAATGTTTTGAAACGCATCGACAAAAAAAGCAATGATTTGAGGCGTTAAATTTTTACATTTTTTATCAAATTCAAAATTGTTAAGCCATATTCTGCCCTCTGGAAAAGTTCTAAGGCAGGCAATCCAACTATCGTAGGGATCCATTAGCTATCTCCGTAAGTGATAATTTCAAAAAAAATGAGTCTCTTCATTGTATTCAAAAAAGATACGAAGTCAATATAATTATTAAGTTTCCATATTTATACCAATTGTCTGTCAGACGCGGATTTGGTCGCTGCGGCTCTGAGACCGGTTCGCCTTTTATAAAATATCTTTGAAGTTTTCACGCAAGTGTCCTTCGCCCAGGCTATTCACAGTTTCGACGAGGCTAAAGCGGGCGCGTCGAACGCATCCGGCGAAAAGGAGATATAAAAAAGCCGCCGATGCCGTAAAGAGCGTCGGCGGCTTTGAGTCCGGAAAATTAAATTTCATAGTCATACCAGAATTCGCCTTTTTTAAACCCTTGCGGGTCTTCGGCGGGCATCGGCGGCGTGGCGCCCTCGGACGGGTCGGGCGCGTCGGCGAGCTTAATCCAATCGCTGCGGACGACCTTTTGGGCGGTTTGCTCGCTCAGGCGAGTCATCAGCGGAACGCGCGGAATCGAATCCCAGGGCGTGCTCTGCGTCGAGACCATCGCGGCGAATTTGCCGGTCGCCATTTTTTCGAGCGCTTCTTTCGGCGTCGCGTTGTGACTGCCGTGATGCGCGACTTTGAGAAAATTGACGCGCGGCAGAATTTCGTCGGCTTCCTTGTCGAGCCAGTATTTCCAGTTGCCGTATTGCGCGTCGCCGGGAAACAGCAGATACTGCCCGCGATAGATGAAAAGCGTGACGAGGCTCGTGTTGTTTTTGGCTGAATCCAGCGCGAAAGCCAAGCCGTTCAGCTCAGTGTCGGAGAGCTGGCTGCCGAGCAGTTTTTCCTCTTCGGCGGTCAGCGGCGCTTTGCCGGAAGTTTTTTGATAATCAATCACCCATTTCGAGGCAAAAGGAGCGGTCTTGTTAGCTTCGACGACCTCGCCGCCGGCGCCCATCCGCAAATATCCCTGACCTTTCGGCGGATCCATTTTAGACAGAAATTTTTCGTCGCGCGGCGGGCTCAAAACGCGAACCGTCAAGCCCTGCACGCCGGCGGCGTCTTCCAGAGTCTTGCCCGCGTCCAGATAGCGAACTTTCGCGCCGATGTTAAAGCCGCCTTTCAGCAGCTGCAAGGCTTTGGCGTTCGAAGTCAGCTTGCCGAAATTTTCAACCATTTTAGCGTCGCCGCCTTTAAAATGATTGACCAGAAGGCTCATCGAATCCGCGCTCGAACTGAGATTAACCAGCGCGGCGAGCGCTTTTTCGCGGTGCGGCGACGACGCTTCGGCAGCGCCAGTTTTCGCCTGCGCCGCAAAATGCTGTTCCAGCTGGCTGGTGACCGCCGCTTGTTTTTTGCCCCATTTGATGGCTAAAGGGTCTGCCGGGTCTTCGCTCCACGGCAGCCAGACTTCGCGGATTTCTTTAAACTGCGTGAATTTTTCGCTGAAGCCGGAGATGTGGTCTTGATGCGAGTGCGTGGCGATGACGGCGGCGAGCTTTCCGCCGGTTTCTTCCATAATGTGGTCGACCGCGCGATTGATGGTGCCGATATTGCCTTTGCCGTGCACGCCGCAATCGACGATAAAATGCTCGTAATCGTCCTGATTGCCGACCGGAAACGACACTAAAAAACAATCGCCGAACCCGACCCGGTACATCCTGACGCGAATCGGTCTTTCTTTTTTCGCTGCCGCCGCTTTTCCGTTTTCCGCGGCTTTGGTTGTTTTTTTACTTTTTGCCATTTTAATAACCTCTGTGAACCATACTGAAACTTAAGCCTTTTTTATCTTTGCCCGCTTTGGTCGGCAGATTGACGTCGATTTCTTTCGAGTAAACGTTCAGGCTGTAACGCGCCGCCGAATCTTTAAAAAAGTTTCGCTGGAGTTGCAGTCTTTCGTCCTGCGCGTCGTCCGAATTCAGATTTTTGCGGATGGCGTAGCGAACTTCGCCTTCGCGTTCGGGCGAAAGGTCGATGACTAAAGTTACGCCGCCGTAGAAAGTCATTTTGCCCAGAGATTCGTCTATCGGGTCAATCAAAACCTCGTTTTCCTGAATCAATTCGGCGACGGCTTCCATTTTCAGACGCCCATCCGGCGCGATGCGATGGATTGGATGAAAAGAATGAACCTGAATCGGAAGTCCGGCGTCGAGTCCCAGTTCTTTTCTGTATTTATTAGCGAAAGCGTTTAGAATGACGGCGTTGGATTTTTTCTGCTCGCTGGTCATCGGCTTCAACGCGTTGAACTCCAAGCCCGGACAAATTAGCGTCTGATTGTTTAAATCTTCGGGCGGGCACCAGCGCAGAGATTCTTCGGCGTAGGAAATAACGCCTTCGGGACGAATGCCGCGCAACCGGAAAGCGTCGATCAAAGCGGCGCGATAGCCGTGCGGGTCGTCGCTCACCAAATCGTAATCGGCGGTGATCATCGCGCGCAGAAATTCGCCGAAGCGAATATCGACCGGCGGGCAATAATCCAGCGCGCGGATGGAAATATTCAGAAAATGCTCCGCCGTTTTGCTGGCTTCCGCCGCGAGCCGCTCCGCCAAATCGGGATGCAGCTCGTTTTCGGTCGAAATTTTCCCGTTAATACCGGCAATCCGCAGCAGGTCGCGGATGCGGTTGATATAGATTGTAAAAAAGGCGTCGAAAACCGCCGCCACCAGTATGGCGCCGCGCGAGTGCGGCTCGGTCAAAGTCTCGATGTCTTTCGAGTTCGGCTTGGTTCCGAGCGCCTCGCGCAGAGCGGCGCGCTGTCCCATCGCTTCGCCGAATTGTTTGGCTAACTGCACCAGCGGATTTGACTCCGTCAGCTCGCCCGCAATCGACGGTTCTTCGCCTTCTTCGGTTTTAATTTTGGAATCTATGTTCGAGCGATAAATCAAGCCGCCGGTTTTTTTGATGACGTCGAGCAGCACTTCCTTAAAGCTGAAATGCTGAAACAATGCGACGATGTCGGCGAAGCCTTCGTGAAAAGCGAGCGTGTCGGGACTGGTCGCTTCCATAAAATGCATTCTCTGCCCGTCGATTAAAGCGTGCGTCGTTTCGTGCGCGATAATGTCGTGCGACAGGCACGTAAAAATCGTCTGACCGGGCAGGTTGGAAACCGGGTCGTCTTCGCCCGCCGGAAAATATCCGAACACCAGAGCCTTTAAATCGCGACTGTAAAAGGCGTTTGCTTCCTGCATCCCGTGCGGGTAAATGCGCAAAGGCAGCTTCACTTTCGAGTTGCGGTTAAAGCCCCATTTTATCTTTCTGCCGAGCGCAAACTCGAAAATTTTTATCGTCTTGCTGGCGACGGCGTAAACCATCTGCTGGTGAAATCGCGGGTCGGATTCGCTCGGCTCCAAGCCGCCCTGCAATAAAACCGACGGATGATTTAAATCGACCGGCTGATAATAGCACTGGTTGCCCGCGTCGTAATCGATGACTTCCAGATACTTGCCGGAAAGACCGTTTTCCAGTTTTTCATAAGGCACGTTGACGGTCATATAATTGCCGAGCGTGCGCCCGCGCGACGGGTCAAAGGCGTAAACCTTCAGCGGTCGGCTGGTCGGTTCGTCATAAAATTGTCCATTACTCATAAAGGTGTTCCTCAAACGTCCTGAAAATCGTCGAACAAAATAGCCTTCTTCGATTTCCTGCTTACAGACTCAAAAATTAAGCTGGCGATAAAAACTTCGCTATCGGTACCGGCAGGCGAAAAAATAAAACACCGACGAGCCGTTAAATACGTCAGAATAATTACGGCTGGCGCGCAGCGCCTTTAGGGATTTTCACCCTTTCGTTTGCAATGATTGTCGGTTTAATAATCAAACTTGAATGTTTGAAAATTAAAATCTATTTAAAAAGTTTTGTCAACAAAATTTTTAGAAATTTTGCCGGCGATAAAATTTCGCCTGAAGCAAGCTGCCCGACATTCATTTCAGAGATAAAAAAAGCTCTCAAAGGATAATGAAGCTTCGCGCCGTTTTCTGACAAAACAATTTAAGCGAGCGAGTGATTTTTCAGCTAACTTCTAGTATATTTGGATTTACTTTCAGACGGAAAATAACGAGCTTAACGCTTAGCAATTACCGTTTACCACTAATTAAACTATGGAACACATCAGATATTCGGTCGCCGCCTGTCAGACGGATTTGCCGAATCCGATTGAGCGCCGTCAGATGCGGCGCAGCACTGACCGCATTTTGCAGATGATTGATTCGGCGGTCGCCGGAAGCGCGCCGTTTTTGCCGGTGAAATTAGTCGTTTTCCCCGAATTCGCGCACGCCGCGCCGGTTTTTCCGACCGCCGCCGAATTAATCGAAAAGCTCGCCGTCGAAATTCCGAACGAGCACACCGAAAGACTCGTGCAAAAGGCGCGCGAATATAATATTTATATTCAAACCGGCTCGATGCTCGAAGTCGATTTGCGCTGGAAAAACGCGCTTTTTAACACGACCTGTCTCATCTCGCCCGAAGGCATTTTGTATAAATATCGCAAGGTCAACACGTGGATTCCATACGAAGTCCACACCAGCCCGCACGACATCGAAGGCTATGACGAGCCGCTTTTTCCGGTCGCCGACACGCCGCTTGGTCGCATCGGCTGCGCGATTTGCTACGACTGGCTTTTTCCCGAAGCGATGCGGCAATTGGCGGCAAACGGCGCGGAAATTCTGGTGCGCGTTTCGGCTTATATGGACCCGTGGAACGCGACCGCGCCGATGGATTGGTGGACGGTGATAAATCGCGCGCGGGCGATTGAAAATACGGTGTATGTCGTCGCCGCCAACCAAGCCGCGAGCCTGAAACATTATCCGCCTTATTCGTGGTCGGGCGGCAGCCAGATTGTCGATTTTGAAGGCAGACTTTTGGCGGACGCTTCGCCCGGACCGGGCGAGAGAATCGTCGTCGCGCCCGTCGATATTTCGGCGCTGCGTCACGAGCGCCAAATGCGGCGCGGTCATTCGATGTTGGCGCATCTGCGGACGGAAGCTTATCCGGTCTATCAAAAACATCTGTATCCGCCGAAGCTGGAAAAGACGGGCGACGAGCATCTCTCGTATGAGAAAAATAATGAGTTGATTGACGACGCGAAACGCCGCGTCGATTCGATGGATTTTTAGCGTTTTGATTTACTGAAAACGGTTTCCGGCTAAAATAGTTTTAGGTAATTATACCTTGAAGGCAGGTAACAAATAAGCTATAACATTTCCTGTAAGTAGGAGAAAACAAATAGCTTATGAAGCCTAAATTGTCAAAAGTTAAACAGCAAAAATACACTTTACCAGATTTTGAAAAGCAGTTTCCAAATGAAGATGCTTGCCTGAGAGTCTGTTCGTTCTAAGCAAGATAAGAAAAATCCATCTTCTTAGTCGCCTCATATATTTTTTTCTCACGAAAATCTATTTCCGTTTGAATTTCTGTTTCTGCATTTTGGAAATGTTCTAACATTTCATCATTTAAAAGTGCTTTTGATTTCCGATAATCAATCGCTTGATAAATAAATCCTCTTGCTATATATAAACTCGTAGTGCTTATTTTGCTACTCATTTTTAATTAAGCTCTTTATTGACCTTTCCGGTCAGTCTAAAATAAAAAATGCCTAAGCATTTAGCTTTAGGCATTTTATCCGTTGGTTAATTGTTTGTATCTATTTTATCTTTACTAAAAACTTCTTTTCTCTTTTTTATTGACAGCCTCGCGGAAATAAACTACATTCGTTTCACTTTTTAATTAATAAACCGACGACCAGTTAAATCCGTTCGGCATTTGGGGAGATGTCGAATTACAAGTCTCGATAAATTTAAGCGATTATCGCTTTGTTTTTCGGGGAAACAAACGGTTTCTTGCTTAGGCTGGTTTTCGTAAATTTGCGGCGATAATCCAGATACCTTATTTACGCGGATTGGAAGTAAAAAGGAGATATTATGGATAACGGCTCAATAGATTTTGTTTCTGTTCCTGTTGCTAATCAAACCGGCTTATGGCTTATTCCTTTCCCTTTCCCCTTTACTCAGTGGTTTCCGTTCACCCCTTTTGCGCTCGCGAACGGTGTTCTTTATGGAGTTAAAGACCAATATAGCGGTGATTTATACTATGCTGAAGGAGATACTGTAATCGTCGCGCCCGAATGGGCTGCCTTTACTGAAAACGGGGAAGATTACGTGATTCTCACAGTGTATAGTCCGGGAAGCAATCGAGGACGGCAACCTAATGCTCCCAAAACGCTGCGTTTTATAAAACGGAATGAGTAAACCGTCCGTCAAATTAAAGAAAAAAAATAAAAAGGATTCCATCAAAGGAGTCCTTTTTATTGCCCTAAAAACCTGTTGCTTTCACATTAATCAACCAATCCTTAGATTAACCCGCCGCCCGCCGCGCCGCCGTAAATGACAATGTCCGCTTTTTTCAATTCTAATCGCTAACCATTTCCAACCCACACCCGCGAGAGCAAAAGAGCCTTTTTTTACTGTGCATTAATACCAAAACGATTTGACTGAGTTGAAAATCTTATCACTCATTTCAAATCTTTCTTTTCTTTCTCAGGTGAAACTTTCCTGCTAACTTTTTTCAAAGCGTTTTGAAAATCATCTTGCGTAAAAATTTTCTCAGATTTTACATCTTTTTTTGTATTGGTTTCTTGTGTTTTTCCCATTAATTTTGCGATACCTATATCAAGGCGATTATCTTTTAGAAATAGCCAATCACCAGAATTAAAAGGTATTTATTCTTCATTCCACTTCGCGTAAATGACTCTGTGATTATTTGTCTTAGCAGAGTTAATTACATCTGCGGCAACTATCAAATATTCATCATCAACGCAAAAGCCTTTTCCTAAAACTTGATACTCGTCTGTTTCAGGTTTGGAATATAAAGAACATTCTTTTTTTGTAATTTTATTTCGTATCATACTTGCTCAGTATGATACTATTTTTTCTCTATTTGAGAAATTTTTCGTTACCTGCGGTGAGGGTATAGTTACCTGGTTTTATGTTGCAAAAAGGCTTCGTTTTTTTTCTGCTTTTATATCTTGCTCTGAGCGCGAGCGCCCAGAATACGATGTCGGGCGGCGCATCGACGGGCGACGCGCGCACGTATTCCTCGCCGCGCACAATCGGAATCACCGACGCCAGTGCACCGAGAATTTTTGAAGACGTAACGGCGCAGACCGCGCTCAAAAATTTCGTGCAGACCGGCGGCGATAAAGGAAAAAATTATATTCTCGAAACCGTTTCCGGCGCGGTCGCCGTCCTGGATTTCGACAACGACGGCAAGCTCGATATTTATCTGCTCAACGGCGGAACTATGAATGCTTTGCAGGCGAAAGAGAAAATGCCGCGCGCGGCGCTTTTTCGCAATCTGGGCGATTGGAAATTTGAAGATGTGACCGTTAAAGCGGGCGTTGCCAACGAGCGCTGGGCGATGGGCGCGGCGGTCGGCGATTATAATAACGACGGCTTTGAGGACATTTTCGTCAGCAATTTCGGCGCGGCGCGGCTTTATAAAAACAACGGCGACGGCACGTTTACGGACGTTGCCGAAAAAGTCGGCTTAAACGTTTCGGGCTGGCTGACGGGCGCGACGTTCGGCGATTACGACCGCGACGGGCGGCTCGATTTATTCGTTCCGGCTTATATCGAATTTGATTTGGCGAAACTGCCCGTCAGTCCGGCGGATATTGCGAAAAACGGAAACGTCGGGAGAAATTTCTGCCAGTTTCGCGGGCAGCCGACGATGTGCGGTCCGCGAGGGCTTCCGGGCGCGAAAGACCGTCTTTTCAGGCAGAAAGCCGACGGCACGTTTGAAGACGTTTCGGAAAAGGCGGGCGTGACGGACGAAGGAAAATATTACGGGTTTTCATCGGTTTTCGTCGACGTCGACGACGACAGGGATTTGGATTTGCTGGTCGTCAACGATTCGACGCCGAACCAATTATATATAAATAAAGGTGACGGCACGTTTGAAGAAACCGGCTACGCTTCGGGCTTGGCGCTGAATGAAAACGGGCGCGAGCAAGCCGGGATGGGCTTGGCGGTCGGCGATTACGACAACGACGGGCGCGTCGATTTTCACATTACTAATTTTTCCGACGACTCGAACACGCTGTATCGCAACGACGGCGACGCGAACTTCACGGACGTTACTTTCCAGACCGGCTTGGGCGAAGCGACGATTCCGTTTCTCGGCTGGGGAACCGTGTTTTTCGATTTCGACAACGACGGCTGGAAAGATATTTTCGTCGCCAACGGTCACATTTACCCGACGGTCGATAATTTTCAATGGGGCACGAGCTACGCGCAGCAACTTCTGCTTTTTCGCAATAAGCAATGGGACGCGAAAACAAAATTGGTCGGCTTTGAACGCGTCGCCGCCGCGCCGAACAGCGGCTTATCAATTGCGCTTCCGGCGCGGGGCTTGGCAACCGGAGATTTTGACGGCGACGGGCGCGAAGACGCGGTGATTAATAATCTGGATTCCGCGCCGACGCTCCTGCGAAACGTCACGGCGTCGAGAAATCACTGGCTTTCTCTGAAGCTCGTCGGCGATGTGACGAAAAAAACGCCGCGCGACGCTACAGGCTCGATTGTTTTTGTGACAGTTGGAACTTTGCGTCAGCGTTTCGACGTTTTCAGCGGCGCGAGCTACGCTTCGCAGTCCGACCGGCGCGTTCGCATCGGGCTCGGCGCGGCGGAAAAAATCGACAAGCTGGAAATTCGATGGGCGGGCGGAAGTGTTGAAACGGTAAACATTTCCGGCGTCGACCGCGAGATTTTTATCGGCGAAGGCAGAGGCGTAATTACAAAATAGAGCTAAAAAACACAGGCAGAAACGCGACAGTTATGGAGCGTGTTTCAACATTAATTATTCGATGTTTGAATTTCATTCAACGCGTTTCGTTGCTAAACTTTGACACGCTCCATCACTACCAGCGTTTCTGCCTTAAATTCCTTTATCGAAATTCTGCGTCGAGGCGATGAATTATTTTCATAATTCATTGACAACGCTGGATAAATTGTTTCATACTCGGAGATAAGTTAAACGTTTACGTAAAGGCTTAACCAACTTAATTTTTTAGTAAAATTTAATAAATTTTCGGCGAGTTATTTTAAAAATTTTATAACGCCGCGTTTATAAATGTGTTTTAAGACGAGCGAGTCTTAAAAATTTCTTTTTTCATCGGTTTTTATAATTTTAAGCTATAACAGTTACTAAATTTAAGGAGTTGGAATATGAAGCCACTAAGACTATCGGCGATATTACTGCTGATGTTTGTTGTTGGATGTGTTGCGCCTGTTTTCGGGCAGAGTGACCGCGGAACGGTTCGCGGAACGGTGACCGACCCGAACGAAGGAGTCATCTCCGGGGCAACGGTCGTGTTGACCAGCATCGAGACTAATGAAAGCCGCGAAGCAACCACCAGTGAAGGTGGCATTTTCGTTTTTCCCGAAATTAAAGCCGGACTTTACCGGATGACGGTCGAAGCCGCCGGCTTTAAACGCACCGCCGTCGACAACATCAAGGTCGACGTGCAGGGAATACAATCGCTCGCCATCAAGCTCGAAGTCGGCGAAATTACCGGCAATGTCGTGACCATCGACGCCGAAGCGGTGACAATCAATGCCGATACGCCCGTGCGCCAGACGACCGTGACCGAGCGGCAGGTGCGCGAGCTGCCGCTTCAGGTCACCGCCGAAAGCGGCGGGCGAACGCCGCTCGCCTTTATATTTTTAGACAGTAACGTGGGAACCACCGACCAGAGCGGTGCAAACAACGCTTCGCGTTTCAGAGTCAGCGGCGGACAAGCTCTGGGAACTGAAATCCTGATTGACGGCGCCAGCACGCGCCGCACGCAAAACGGCACATTTTTTACCGAGATTGCGCCGGGTCCGAATGCTTACCAGGAATTTACGGTTTCGACCAATTCCTACTCGGCTGAATTCGGCAACTCGTCGGGCGGCGTCGTCAACTTTACCTTGAAGTCCGGAAGCAACGAATTTCACGGCGAAGCTTACGACCTTTTGCGCAATGAAGTTTTAAACGCCAATACGCTCGTCAACAATGCGCAGGGCTTCAAGCGCAACCGCGATAATCAGAATAACTACGGCTTTAACATCGGCGGACCGATTTATATTCCAAACTTCGGAGAAGGCACGCCGGGCGGCTTTCTGCGCAGCCTGAAAGACCGCGCCTTTTTCTTTTTCAATTACGAAGGCTATCGTTTTATTCAGGGCTTCAATGCTTTGACGACCGTGCCGACCGCAAAAATGCGGCTCGGCGATTTCAGCGAGTTTTTAACCGACCCGGCGGTTTTGGCGCAATTTGGTCCGAACGGCGTGCGAATTTACGACCCGCGCCAGCCGTCAGACATTCGCCAGCAGTTTCCGGGAAATATTATTCCGCAATCGGCGTTTGACCCGGCTGGCTTTGCCATTTTGCAGTTTTTCCCGCTGCCGAATCGTCCGGGCGTGCATAACAATTACGCGTCGTCCGTGCAGGTGCCGAATGTTTCCAACCAAATTACGGTGAAAACCGATTTTATTCTGACCAGCAAACAGCGTCTGACCGTCAGCTATTCGCGGCGCGACAACGAAAGAATAGCCTCGCTCGGACCGCCGCCGATTTTGCCGCTCCCGTTTACCAACGCTTTCGACCCGTTCGAACAAACGTTCCGGTCGAATATCGGGCGCATTCAGCACGATTATACAATCTCGGCGAATCTGCTCAACCACTTTAATCTCGGCTACACGTTTACCGACGTCCGGAACGGCAATACTACTTTCGGGTTCGACACCTCGTCGCTCGGTATTCCGCGCGGCGCGACGGCAAATTTAGCCTTTCCCCTGATTGATTTTGTCGGCGATTCAAACAACGCGGGCAGCACGCGCTTTAATATCGACATCGGCTCGACCGATTTTACCGACCGGCTGCGTGACGGCGCGCTCGAACTCGGCGATTTCGTGACGTTTATCACCGGCAGGCAAACGTTTAAATTCGGCGCGTCGGTTCGCCTGACGCAGTTTAACGCGACGCAATCGCTGCATCCGGGCGGACGTTTCGGATTTCACGAAGACCAGACTTCGCGCGACGGCGTGGCGAACAGCGGTCATGCCGTCGCCAGCTTGATTACCGGCGCGACCGAGTGGTCTTTTACCGAAAATAATTCGATTGACCCGGCGTTTCGTCAGATGTCGCAGAGCTATTTTATCCAGGACGACATTAAGCTGACGCGCAAATTGACGCTGAATCTCGGCTTGCGTTATGACCTGCCCGGCGCGCGCGTGGAAGCCAAAGACCGTTTCCGCACGTTCGACCCGGACGTTATCAATCCGGCAATCGGCAGACGCGGCGCGATTGTCGGCGCCGCCGGTCAGGGCGGCTTGCGGTCCGAGTTTCGCTCGCTCGCGCCCGAAGATAAAACCAATATCGGTCCGCGCATCGGCGGCGCTTATGCCTTTAATGAGAAAACCGTGATTCGCGCGGGCGCGGGCTTGTATTACGCGCCGGTTCTGTACGGCTTAAACGGCAACGGCTCGATTAAAAATGGCACGATTGGCTACAGCAACGACGTGCTGTTCACGCCGAACGGTCGCAATACGCCGCCGAACCAGTTTTTATCGAGTTTTCGACCTTTAGTGCCGGTCAATCCGGCGGCGCAGTTCGTCGGCGATTTGGGCGTCGTGATTCCGTTTTTCGATAAAAATTTCAAAACCGGTCGCACGCTTCAGTTTACCGTCGACGTCCAGCGCGAGCTGCCTTTTAATATGGTCGCTTCGCTCGGATACATCGGGCACCGGGCAGACCGCCTGCGCTCGAATTTCGGACGCTTAAACGCGCTTCCGCTCAATACTCTACGGCTCGGTTTTCCGCTGCTGACCAAAAATATCAACGATTTAACGCCGGCTGACCGCGCTTACGCCGCCAGCGTCGGCGTGTCGCTTCCGGCAAATGCCGGCGCGGTTTTTCCGGGCTTTAACGGAACGGTCGCGCAGGCTTTAAGACCGTTTCCGCAATACGGAACGAATATCGAAAATTATCTGGAAAGCCAGGGCGTCAGCAATTACAACGCCTTGCAGGCGAAGCTCGACCGCCGTTTTTCGCAAGGCTTCCAGTTCGGCTTGTCATACACTTTTTCCAGACTTATCACCAACGCGTCCGAAGACATTCTGGGCGGCGGCTCGGCGCTGACCGGAGTTCTGCAAAATCCGTTTGACCGCAGTTCTTTGAAAACGGTTTCGACGACTAATTCGCCGCACGTTTTCGTCGCTAATTTTCTGGCGGAACTGCCGTTCGGAAAGGGCAAAAAATATCTCGACCGCGGCGGGCTGGTCAACGCGCTGTTCGGCGGTTTCCAGGTGTCGGGCATCTTCCGGTATCAAATGGGCACGCCGCTGGTCATCGCACTCGACCCGAATCTCTCAGGTCAGGGCAACTTCCTGGAGCTTGCCGGTTACAACGGCAATCTTCGACCGAATTTGACGGGCGCGCCAATCAGGTTGGATTCGCGTGTTCCGGGCAACTTCCCGGGCAGATTCTTCGTGCTGAATCCGGCGGCGTTTTCCGCGCCGAGAAATTTCACCACGCCGCCCGGAGCAATCGGCTCGCCCGAATACGCGGCGTATTACGCCAACCCGTCGGTTTTCTTCGGCAACGCGCCGCCGGTTCTCGAAGATGTTCATTCATCGCCGTATTTTTCGGAAAATATGAATATTTTGAAGAAAACGCGCATAACCGAAACGGTGACGCTCGAGCTCGGCGCGGAATTCTTTAACGTCTTCAACCGCGTTCGATTTTTGCAGCCGAACACGTTTCTCGGCAGACCGACGCCGAACGGGTTCAGTAATACGGATTTCGGGCTGGAAGGAAATGCCGACCCGGACCGCGCGGGAAATCGAATCATTCAATTGCGCGCCAGAATTATTTTCTAGCCGCGACAGTGTAATTCCGAGGCGTGAGAGTGTGTTTGATAAAACGCATTCTCACGCTGTTTAATCTTCCAAATCGTTTGACGCGAGATGTATTATAAGGGGCGAAAATATATCGGCAGTTTGATTTTGACGGGCTGTTTGTGTTTTTTTTCGCCTTTCGCCACGCCGGCGCAAGGGAAGCCTGCCAATCTAAAAAATCAATCAATCGAACAAAAGCTGAATGATGCCCAGACCGCTCTGGCAGCGGGCGACCCAGCCGCCGCCGAAAAACTTGTCGGGGAAGTTCTGGCAGTTTCGCCGCGCAGCGTCGCGGCGCGCACCCTGGCGGGAATCATCGCCGACCGCAAAAACGATTTAGCGGCGGCGGAAAAGCATTTCGCGCTGGCTGCCAGGCTCGCTCCGAACGCGCCGGAAACGCGCAACAATTACGGCGCGATTCTCGTCCGTCTCAACCGCCGGACGGAAGCCGCCAGAGAATTTACGGCGTCGCTCGCGGCAAATCCGAACCAGCCGAGCGCGCTCGTCAATCTCGGACAAATCCGCGTCGCCGAAAATAATCTGAAGGCGGCGCGCGAGCTGTTCGAAAAAGTCAAAGCAATCGCGCCCGACCTCGAAATCTTACGCGCGCTGATTTTAATTTCTCTCGAATTAAACGAAAAAACGCGCGCCGCCGAAGAGTTCAGGGAATATTCCGCCGCCTTGAAAAATGTTTCCGTTTCCTTCGACGGTTCAAAACCGAACGAAGCTCTCGGAAAAGCTCTGCTGGCAAACAATCTGTCGGACGAAGCGCGTCAGGAATTTGAATATATTCTGGCAAACGACGCCGGTAATATAAACGCGCTCGTTTTACTTTCGAAGGTTTATTTGCAGCGGAAAGACATTCGCGCCGCCGGAAAACTGCTCGAATCGGCAGTCGCTCGCGGCATCAGCGACGCGCGGATTTACGCGGCTTTAGCCGACGTTTATCAAACGGGCGGTTATATGGAAAACGCGATTCCGGCGATGCGTCTGGCGATTGAAAAAGAGCCGAAAAACGATTTTTACCGCGCCCGTTACGGCTTGCTTTTGATTGATTCGAAAGCTCCGGCGGCGGCGATAATCCGGCTAAACGAAGCGCTCAAAGAATTTCCGAATTCGCCGCGAATCTGGCTCGTGCTCGGCATCGCGCAGCAGATGGACGGCAAGTCCGTCGATGCCCGAAAATCTTTCGAGCGGGTTTTGCAAATCGAGCCGAAGAGCGTTCCGGCGCTGGCGTATATGGCGACTTCGCAGGTCGAGCAGGCGCAATACGCGGAAGCGGTCAAAAGCTACGAGCGCGCGCTCGCCGTCGAGGAGAAAAACGCGATTCTGCATTATCTCGTCGCCGACACGCTTTTGAAAATTCCGACCAGCGATACGGCGCTGATTCAGAAACATCTCGTGCGCGCGGTCGCTCTGGACGAAAAACTCGCGCAGGCGCACGTCGCGCTCGGAAAGCTTTACGCGCGCGCCGAAGATTGGCAGAAAGCGTTAATTGAATTTGAACAAAGCGTTCGCTACGCGCCCGATTCAGCCGAAGCGCATTACCAGTTAGGTCGCGCGCTGGCGCGTCTGAAACGCACGGACGAATCGAAAGCGGCTTTTGAAAAATATAAAAAATTAAACGAAACGCAGACCGCGCAGAAGGAAGCCACGCGCCAGGAGCTCGTCCGGCGTCTGGCAAACGTGCAGTTTTAAAAGAGGTTTTATGAAAAAGAAGTCAGCCTTAACAATTTGGATAATCGTTTTAACCGCCGCTTTGGGAATTAATTTAGCGGCGCAAACGCCGACGCCCGCGCCGCAGACGAAAACGCCGCCGCAAGTCGAAGAATGGACGGACGATTTTTCGGGCGAAAAATTAGACGAAACGAAATGGGAAAAATTTTCTTTTGAAGGCGCGAGCGGCGGCAAGCTCGAAGTCACGGGCGGCGAAGTCCGCATCCGCAGCGTCAGCAAAACGCGCGCCGGAATCCGCAGCGTGAAAACCTTCAGCAGCGACCGTTTTATCGCCGAAGCGCACGTCGCCAAAGTCGGCGCGGCTTATCCCGAACCGGGCAGCAAGGCTTCGAACATCGGTTTCGCGGCGCTGACGATTCTGTTCGACGGTTCCGGGCGAAATCGTATCGAATGGATTCTGACGAGCGAAAACACGTTTGAAGCGTGGGCGGTGACGGACGGTCGCGGCGAGCGGCTCGACAACCGCAATCTCGGCACAAAAATGAAAAATCCGGTTCTGTCGGTCGTCCGTCGCGGCGACGAATTTCTGTTCATCATCAACAGCGCCGACGGTCGTCCGGAAGACGCGCAGGTCGGGTTGACCAAAACGATTAAAAATATGCCGAAGTCTTTTCATTTGATGCTTTACGGCTACGGCTCGTCGGAAAATAATTGGAGCGCGGCACGCGTCGTGGTGGCGAAATAAACGTCGAAAATGCAAAATGCAAAGTGCAAAATGCAAAATGCAGGAATCGATTTTAATTCCAAATCCTGAATCTTAAATCCTAATATTTTGCATTTTGCACTTTGCATTTTGCATTTATTAAGTATGTTTTATAAAAACAAATCCCGAATTTTAATTTTGGTGTTGGCGGCTTTAGTGCTGAACGCGCTTGCTTCTGCGCAGACGCCGGTTGGTCTGAACAGAAAAACACCGCTTTATCAAAATCCGGTTTTTGATTTCGACTTTCCCGACCCGACCATTATTCGCGCTTCAGACGGTAATTTTTACGCTTATGCGACTCAAACAATCGCGGGCGGCGTCTGGCGAAACATTCAGGTCGCGCGCTCGGCTGATTTGAAAAACTGGCAGTATATCGGCGACGCTTTGCCGACAAAACCCGTCTGGGCAAATCAGACGCAGAATTTTTGGGCACCCCACGTGACCGAAGCAAACGGCACGTATTATATGTATTATTCCGCCGACCCGAATACGCAAACCGGGCTTTGTCTGGCGGTGGCGACGGCGACGAATCCGGCGGGACCTTTTACGGATAAAGGCACGCCGTTAAAATGCGGCGGCGGTTTTGTCAACATCGACCCGATGGCGTTTGACGACCCGCAGACCGGAAAAAAATATCTTTACTGGGGCAGCGGATTTGAGCCGATAAAAGTGCAGGAACTCGCGCCGAATCGCATTGATTTTCTGTCCGGCTCGCAGCCGACTAATCTTATATTTCCAATCAGCGACCCGAGTCCTAACAGCTATCGCGATTTGGTCGAAGGCGCGTGGGTGACTTACCGCAACGGGTTTTATTATTTGTTTTTTTCCGGTGATGATTGCTGCACCAGCGCGCACTACGCCGTAATGGTTTCGCGGTCGACGAGCGCAACCGGACCTTTTACGGTTTTGCCGGAAAATAACGGCGTTATAATTGCGGGAAACGCAAACTGGCTCGGTCCCGGTCACAATTCCGTCGTCCGCGATGACAAATCAACCGATTGGATTGTCTATCACGCATATCACCCGGAAGACCGACCGAGAGGGCGCGTGATGTTGATAAATCGTCTGGTTTACGGCAGCGACGGTTGGGTTCGCGCGGAAAGCGGCGCGCCGACAAAGGAAGTTCGGGTCGCGCCTTTTATTAATCGGCGAAGATAGCCGAATCGCGCGTTTATAAAATAATTGCGGAAATTTTTATTGCGGATACTGATGCTTAATTTTATTCACAAAAAATTGTTTTGCCCGGCGTTGATTTTTCTGTTTGCGCTGGCGTTTTATACGCAGGCGGCGGCGCAGACGAAATTCACCGGCGAATTTCAGAATCCGATTTTCGATACGGATTTTCCCGACCCGACCGTTATTCGCGCCTCGGACGGATATTTTTACGCTTACGCGACGCAGACGATTGTTGACGGGAAACTGCATCACATTCAGGCGGCGCGCTCGAAAGATTTGATAAACTGGCAGCGCCTGCCGGACGCTCTGCCGGAAAGACCTGTCTGGGCGGATAAGCCGGAACCGAAATTCTGGGCGCCGCACGTCACGGAAGCCGACGGAAAATATTTTATGTATTATTCGGCTGACCCGAATACCTTAACCGGTTTGTGCCTGGCGGTCGCCGTTGCCGCGTCGCCGGCGGGACCGTTTAAAGATGTCGGCAAGCCGCTGCAATGCGGCGAAAGCTTTATCAACATCGACCCGATGGCGTTTGACGACCCGCAGACGGGAAAGCGGCTTTTGTATTGGGGCAGCGGTTTTCATCCGATAAAGGTGCGCGAGCTGGCGCCGAATCGAATCGAGTTTGCGGCTGGCAGCCAGCCGGTCGATTTGGTTTCGACCATTAAGGACGAAAATCCCGACAATTATCAAAGACTGGTCGAAGGCGCGTGGGTAATTTATCGCAAAGGCTATTATTATTTATTTTATTCGGGCGACAACTGCTGCGGCGACAAGGCGCATTACGGCGTAATGGTGGCGCGCTCGAAAAGCGCGACGGGACCTTTTGAAACTCTGGCGCAGGCAACCGGAAAAAAAAACAGCGTGATTCTGGAGATGAACGGCGAATGGCTGGCGCCCGGACATAATTCGGTGGTTCGCGACGATAAAGGTCAGGATTGGATTTTTTATCACGCGATTAACGTGAAAAACCGCAATCTGTCAAAAGCGGAAAGCATCGGCGGCGACCGCGGCGACCGGCGCGTAATGTTGATGAATCGGCTGGTTTATAAAAACGGCTGGGTCGAGGCGAAAGGCGGAACGCCCGCGCCCGGCAAACAAAAGGCGCCGCGAATCCGCAAATAATTCGATATGGAAGACAAGGGGAAAACTTTAAAAACAAGCGTCGGCGAAATGCGCAAACGCCGCGAGACGATGGCGGACGGAAAGCGTTATATTATTTATTATACTTTCGGCGACGAGGGAAATTCCGTAGCAATGACGCAAAAAACATCAACGGAAAAGCGCGAGGACGGCGAAAATGTCTGAGCTCCGGTGGCATCCGCTTTTGGGTGAATGGGTGGCGACGGCGACGCACCGGCAGGACAGAACTTTTCTGCCGCCTGCCGATTTTTGCCCGCTCTGCCCGACGAAACCGGGCGGTTTTCCGACGGAAATTCCCGAAAGCACATACGACATTGTGGTTTTTGAAAACCGTTTTCCCAGCTTAAGCCCGAATCCGCCCGAACCGGCGATTGCAGGCGATGATTTTTATCCGGTCAGACCGAGCTTCGGCGAATGCGAAGTTGTCGTTTACACGCCGAATCATGCATCGACTCTGGCGCAGGAGCCGGTCGAGCAGATTTATAAACTCGTTCAGGTCTGGACGGACAGATTTCGCGATTTATCGGCGCTCGAATTCGTCAAATACGTTTTTATTTTTGAAAATAAAGGCGAGGCAATCGGCGTCACCCTGCATCATCCGCACGGGCAGATTTACGCTTACCCGTTCGTGCCGCCGCGCGTTTTGCGCGAGATTGAGCAGTCGCGAAAACATTTTGACGAAACGGGAAACTGCTTGCTCTGCGATATTTTGAAAAAGGAAAAAGCGGACGCGCGTCGAATCGTGGTCGAAAATGAGAGCTTTGCGGCTTACGTTCCGTTTTTCGCGCGTTACCCGTATGAGCTGCACGTTTCGGCGAAGCGGCATCTGCTGGATTTGACCGAATTTACGGCGCGCGAGCAGATTGATTTGGCGGAAATTTTAAAACAGATTCTGGTCGCTTTTGATAAACTTTTTAATATCTCGTTTCCGTATATGATGGTCTTGCACCAGAAGCCTGCGGACGGCGAGAATTACGATTTTTATCATTTTCATATCGAGTTTTACCCGCCCTTGAGAACGGCGACGAAGCTGAAATATCTGGCGGGCAGCGAAACCGGCGCGGGAATGTTTATCAACGACACGCTGGCGGAAGAAAAAGCCGCCGAGCTTAGAGCGCTGGTAGAAAATGTTTCCTGGAAGAATGAATGATTGACCCGCGAGCTTTAAAAGAAAAGTTTACAGAGATTTACAGCGGCGGCGAGCCGCGCGCTTTTCGCGCGCCCGGACGCGTTAACTTAATCGGCGAGCACACCGATTACAACGGCGGTTTCGTTTTGCCGATGGCGATTGAAAAGGAAGCGACGGTCGCGATTCGCGCTAGAGATGATAGAAAAATCCGCGTTTGCACGATTAATCTCAAAGAACAGGCGGAGTTTGATTTAGACGCGGAGAAAGAGCGAAAAAAAGGTTTCTGGCTGAATTATATCGAAGGCGTCGCGCGGATTCTGGAAAGCAAAAACGTGCCGCTGAAAGGCGCGGATATAGTCATCTGGTCAGATGTTCCGACGGGCGCGGGGCTTTCGTCTTCGGCGGCGCTGGAAACCGTGACGGGCTTGGCGCTGAGCGAGATTTCCGGTCAGACGATTGACCGCGTGACGCTGGCGAAAATCGGTCAGCAAACCGAGCACGAATACGTCGGCGCGAAAGTCGGGATTATGGACCAGTTCGTTTCGGCGCACGCTCGCGCGCAACACGCGCTTCTGCTCGATTGCCGCAGCCTGGAATTTGAAAACGTGCCGCTCGACACGCGTGAAGTCGCGGTCGTCATATGCGACACGAACGTCAAACACGATTTGGCGACGTCCGGCTACAATACGCGCCGCGAGGAATGCGAAGAAGCCGTGCGAATTTTGCGGGCGGATTTGCCGGACGTTCGCGAATTAAGAGACGTCAGCCGCGAAGATTTTGAAAAATACGCCGGTCAGCTGCCGGATTTGATTCGCCGCCGCGCGCGGCACGTCGTGACGGAAAACGAGCGCACATTGCAGGCGGCAAACGCTTTAAAACGCAAAGACTTAAACGAATTCGGACGTTTGATGTGGCAGTCGCACGAAAGCCTGAAAAACGATTATGAAGTAAGCTGCGCGGAATTGGATATTTTAGTCGAAATTGCCGCAAAGACGGACGGCGTTCTCGGCGGGCGAATGACCGGCGGCGGTTTCGGCGGCTCGACCGTCAATCTGGTGAAAAGAGAAAATCTCGAAGGCTTTAAGGAAAAAATAAGCGCCGAATATGAGCGCTTAACCGGAATTAAACCGACGATTCTGGTTTCGGAAGCGAGCGAGGGAGCGAGTGAAATGAGGTTTAACGAATCGAGTTGGATGAAAGATTTATAGCTTGCGGATTCGCTGAAAAATTATGAGCAGCATCAAGGAAGTGGCACGCGAAGCCGGAGTTTCGACCGCGACGGTTTCGCACGTTATCAACAACACGCGTTACGTGTCCGAAGAAGTTCGCGCGCGTGTTTTGAAAGCCATCGAGCAATGCCGCTATTACCCGAACGCGCACGCGCGCAGTCTGGCTTCGGGCAGAAGCCGGATAATCGGTCTGGTTATTTCCGACATCGTCAACCCGTTTTTTCCCGAACTGGTGAAAGCCATCGAAGCGGCGGCGTTCGAGCACGGCTACGACATTATGCTGTCGAACACGAATTACGACACCGAGCGGACTTCGCATTATGTCCGCCGGTTTATCGAGCGCAAAATCGCCGGCGTCGCAGTGATGACTTCGGAAATGGACAAAAAACTGGTCGACGAGCTCGCGCAGCGCGAAGTTCCGGTTGTTTTTCTGGACGTCGGCGAGCCGGGCTTGCATATGAACAACCTGCGCGTCGATTACGACGAAGGCATCGAGCAGGCGATTCTGCATCTGGTCGCGCTCGGTCATCGACGCATCGCTTTTATCGGCGGAAATACTAACTTGCGTTCGTCGCGGCGGCGGCTCGAAGCCTTTCGCAAAACGATGCAGCAGCTTTTTCCCGACGCGCCGGAGCTAGTTTTTTACGGCAATTTCCGAATTGAAGGCGGACAGCGCGCGGCAAGCGAAATCCTTGTGACGCAAAGCGAGAATTTGCCGACGGCGGTCGTCTGCGCCAACGATTTGACGGCAATCGGCGCCGTCAGCGAGTTTGAAGCGGCGGGCTTAAACGTTCCGCGCGACATTTCCATCGTCGGTTTTGACAATATCGCTTTCGCCGCGCTGACCAAACCGGCGCTGACGACCGTCAATCTGCCGCTTAACGAGCTCGGACGCCGCGCGATTGAAGTTTTGATTCGCAGCGTGGAAGATTCCGAGCAGCAGGGAATCGAGATTCGGATTCCGACCAACCTGATTATTCGCCAATCGACCGCGCCCGCGCGCATCGAGCCGGACGGCGACGGCAAAGGCAAAAAGCGAAAGCTGGCGAAACAAACTATCTAAAAGGAGAAATTACGTGAATAACAAGCGGGAACTGACATTGAAAGAAAAGCGAATTTCGTTTTCGCGGGCGAGCGTTTATCTGTCGGCGATTTTAATTTTGCTCGCGTCGGCGTTTGCGGTTCAGGCGCAGAGAAACGCGACTTATACCAATCCGGTGCTGGCGGGCGATTATCCCGACCCGTCGGTGATTCGCGTCGGCAAGGATTATTACGCGACGGCGACTTCCAGCGAATGGGCGCCGGAGTTTCCGATTCTGCACTCGCGCGATCTGGTCAACTGGGAAATCGTCGGCACGGTTTTCCCGACGCGTCCCGCATGGTCGGTCGGAAATTACTGGGCGCCGGAAATCTGGCAGGACAGAGGGAAATTCTACATCTTTTACGTCGCCCGCAAGCGCGGCGCGTCGCTGTGCATCGCCGTCGCGACCGCTTCAAAACCGACCGGACCTTATACCGACCACGGCGCTTTGGAATGTCAGGAAGTCGGCTCGATTGACGCGTTTCCGATTCGCGACGAAAACGGCAAACTTTTCGTCGTCTGGAAAGAAGACGGCAACAGCGTCGGCAAACCGACGCCGCTCTGGGCGCAGGAACTGAACGAAAAAACTTTTAAACTTGTCGGCGAGCGTCGCGAGATTTTGCGCAACGACCCGAATACCTGGGAAGCAAATCTGGTCGAAGGTCCTTACATAATGCGCCGCAACGGCTGGTTTTATCTTTTCTATGCGGGCAATGCCTGCTGCGGGCGCGAGTGTAATTACGCGATGGGCGTCGCGCGCTCGAAAACTCTTTTGGGAAAATGGGAAAAAAATCCGGCGAATCCGATTTTGAAAGGCAATGAAAACTGGAAATGTCCCGGTCACGGCACGATTGTGACCGACGAGCGCGGGCGCACTTTTATGATGTATCACGCCTACGACCCGAAAGACACGGTTTACGTCGGCAGGCAAGCGCTGCTCGACGAAGTCACGTGGTCGGGTGACGAGTGGGCGGTCATCAACGGCGGAAACGGTCCGAGCAAAAAGGCGAACGCGCCTCTGGGCATCGGCGAGCGCAACGCGGAATACAGATTTTTCGACGATTTCACGTCGCGAAACCTGCGTTTCGGCTGGCAATGGCAGCACGCGATTGTGCCGGATTACAGATTGGCGGGCGGCTGGCTCGTTTTATCGCCGAAGCCGGAACACGCGCGCAACGAAATCGGCGCGATGATGGGCTGGTCGACGACCGTCGGGAATTACGACGCGACGACGCAGCTTGATACGCGAACTCTGGCGAAAGACGCTATCGCCGGAATTTCCGCTTACGGCGACAACGAAAACGCGCTCGGAATTGGCGTGCAGAACGGTAAACTCGTTATCTGGAAACGTGAGCGAAACAATCATCAAATCGTTTCGACGACGAACGCGCCGAAATCCGCGCAGCTTTATCTGAAAATGATGGCGAGCGAAGGGCATTTATTCAGGTTCGCCGTTAGCCGCAATGGTCGAAACTGGCAGAACGTCGGTTCGCAAATAGACGGCGCGTATCTGCCGCCGTGGGACAGAGGCTTGCGCGTCGCGCTCGTTGCGGGCGGCGCGGCACAAGCGTCGGCGCGGTTCGGATTTTTGCGAATCGAGCCGGTGAAGATATATATGGTCGAAGCGCCGGTTCCGACGCAATAAAATTTCAACAATCGGGAGCAAATAAATGAATTTTTCAAGAGCAAAAAAGGTCTTTAGTTTAATCGCCATTTTAATCGTCGCGCTTGTTTTCGCGGGCTGCGAGCGCAAAGCCGCCAATCCGAGCGGCACGCGCGAAGGCGGCAAAAAAGTAATCGGCTTCGCGCAGTCGGAAACCGATAATCCGTGGCGCATCGCCGAAACGAAATCGATGCAGGACGAAGCCGCCAGGCGCGCGGATAAATACGAGTTCGTTTTGACCAACGCGCAGGGGCAAACTTCCAAACAGGTTTCGGACGTGGAAGATTTAATCGCCCGCCACGTCGATGCGATTTTTCTCGTGCCGCGCGAAGCCGAAGGCTTGACGACCGCTTTGCAGCGCGCCAAAGAAGCGAAAATTCCGGTTTTTCTGATTGACCGCGAGCATCAAGGGACGGCGGGACAGGATTTCGTGACCTTCATCGGCTCGAATTTTGTCGAAGAAGGACAGCGCGTCGGCGAATGGGTCGTGAAAAACACGGGCGGAAAGGCGGGCGTCGTGATTCTCGAAGGCAACGCCGGAGCGTCGGTCGCGCGCGACCGCAACACGGGTTTTCTGGAAGCGATTAAAGCCAGCCCCGACGTCAAAGTTCTGGCGTCGCAGCCCGCCGATTTCAAACGCGCCAACGGGCAAGCCGTGATGGAAAATCTGATTCAGGCGCACGGCAAAAACATCACGGTCGTCTACGCGCACAACGACGAAATGGCGCTCGGCGCGATTCAGGCGCTGAAAACCGCCGGTTTTAATCCGGGCAAAGACGTCAAAGTCGTCTCGGTCGACGGGCAAAAATCGGCGCTCGAAGCGATTATCGCGGGCGATTTAAACGTGACGGTCGAATGCAATCCGCGTTTCGGTCCCATAGCTTTCGACACGCTCGAAAAATATTTCGCCGGTCAACAGATTCCGCCGAAAATCATCGTCCCCGACAAATTTTTCGACGCTAATAACGCGGCGCAGTTTGTGAACGAAGCATATTAAGTGAGAACTGATAACTGATAACTGATAGTGGAAGAAAGGAATAAACTATCAGTTATCAGTTATCAACTATCAGTTATAAAAAATTATGGCTTGGATAAAAACGATTCCGCTCGCCGACGCGGAAGGCACATTGCTTGAGCTTTTGATGAAACAGCGCGGAATGTATCCGCCGGAATACGCTGTCCCAGCGCCTTTGGCGAGCGACGTCGGCGAATCAATCGTCGAATCGCACACGTTGATTCCCGAAGCGCTGTATCACGCGTTTTCGACTTTCGGCGCGTTGATGTCGCCGGAATTGCCGCTCGAACGCCGCCAGCACGAGATGATTGCGACGATGGTTTCGGTGACCAACGATTGTTTTTACTGAATAGAATCTCACGCGGAGTTTCTGCGTCGGGTGACTTTGGATGAAGATTTAATCGAGGCTCTGCGCGAAGACTACAAGACTGCGCCGATAACGGAAGCCGAACGCGTGATGCCCGATTACGTCGTGCAGTTGACGAAAGACGCGGTGAAAATCACGCCCGCATATCACGAACGACTGCGCGAGGTCGGTTTTGACGATAAAGCGATTTTGCAGATTACGCTGATTG